>JBKCJY010000091.1:0-3942 GCA_046301455.1 Chitinophagaceae bacterium
CTCAGCATGAGTAACAGGCATGTGAGCATGGACTCACCCATGGGCGAAGGCGAAGACAATACGCTGATGGATGTAATGCACAATCCTAATGCCGATAGCACAGATGGAGAGCTGGATCATAATCAATCTTTACAAACAGAAATTAACCGCTCTCTGCAAACACTCACCGAGCGTCAGCAGGAAGTAATCCGTTATTTCTTTGGTATTGGTGTAGATCATCCCCTGAGCCTTGAAGATATTGGTGAACGGTTTAATCTTACTCGAGAGCGGGTGCGGCAAATCAAAGACAAAGCCATCAGCAAACTCAAGACAAATACTCGTTGTAAACTTTTAAAAGGATACCTTGGATAAAAAACTCTACTCTTTATAAATAAAGCCCCCCGCTCAAGCAGGGGGC
Source organism: Chitinophagaceae bacterium (assembly GCA_046301455.1). GTDB lineage: Bacteria > Bacteroidota > Bacteroidia > Chitinophagales > Chitinophagaceae > Lacibacter. The sequence continues at coordinate 398 of JBKCJY010000091.1, forward strand.
TTTGTTCTTTCTGTTATTTACCAACTGTTTCCTGTTTTACCGCAGGTGCATTCATTGCATAATTGGGTTTGTACAATTGTTTCTTTAAAATTTTGAGCAGGTCTTTCTCCAGTGATTCAACCGGGTATTCAATAAACCGGTTGATTTCAGTATTGTTTTCATAAACAATCATCGTAGGTACACGTATAATATTCAATCCTTTTTCTTCATGTGCCGGGCTTTGTTTATAAAGCGTATCTGCATTGCTCACCATTACAATCTTTACCTGCTCCGGTAGTACACCGCAATAATCTAAAACTTTCAACATACGGGGAACTTCACGCTTACTGTCGCCGCACCAGGTACCCATAAAAATTAGAAACTGCTTGCGTTGGATGTTTTCTTTTAATGCAGCAATGAGTGATGTATCAACCGTGTAATTAAAATAGTTATTGTTGAACCATGCAGCAAAGGGTTCACGGCTCAGTGCTTCACGTGTACAACAACCAATGAGCATATCATTACCGTTTCTGTCTTTTATAACATTATTAATTGCCAATTGACCATAAGAGATGATGCCATAACATACAGCTATCATCAAAAGAAATATCTTTTTCATTTGAAGATTTTTTTAATTAATTAAATAATAAGCATACAGCAACATCATTTGCTGTGTGTTGATACATATACATGTGCATATGCAAATACATTACATGTACATGCTTGAGAAATAAAATGAATTCAAAAACCTATCAAATGCGGGGCGGCTGGAAAACGGAGAAGGCTCTATCGGAAACAACACCTTTGTTTACTGTTGCAAATTGTTTTGTAATTGTGGTTTCAACTGTTGATGCAGTAAATGTGTTATGATTGAAAAATTCTTCCGTATAATTTTTAAGGTGATGCTGATGAAGCGGTGGATTGTTTGTATCATCTGCAGTTGATGCCACCAGTTTGGAATCGCAACCGCAATCGGTTTTTGATTCGATAGCAGCAGCAATGCGGCATTCCATATAATCAATCATCTTTACTTATTGAAACAGAAAGAAGAAGAGCAGAAAAAATATGGATAGCAGTTTTTGCACTGATGCTAAACTACAAACTAGTTTTCATTTATTCAATAGAGTCGGCTTTTCATCATTCCCCATTTACACAAACGGTACACTACTGATACACGCATGCAGCCAAGGCCATAAATTAAACTTCGTTTCCAGTTGATGCTGCTTGATTCCTCTGTATAACGGGTGGGGCAGGATACTTCACCAATGCTGAAGTCGTTAAAAAATAGCTGGCTGATGACTTCGTTATCAAACACAAAATCATCACTGCAGTTAGTGAACTTTATGCTTTGCAATACTTCTTTACTGTAAGCCCGGTAACCGGTGTGGTATTCAGAAAGTTTTTGATTGAGCAGGATGTTTTGAATCAATGTAAGCACACGATTGAAAAAGTATTTGTACAAAGGCATGCCGCCTTTAACCGCTCCTTTGCCCAAAATGCGGCTGCCCAAAACCACATCATACACATTGTTGCCAATTAAACTCGCCATGGCATGTATCAGACGGGGCGTGTACTGATAATCGGGGTGAAGCATAATGATAATATCTGCACCCAGCTCCAGTGCTTTGTTGTAACAGGTTTTTTGATTGCCGCCATAACCTTTGTTCTGCGCATGCTCAATTACATGATGAATGCCGATTTCATTGGCCCTGATCACCGTTTCATCAGAACTCGCATCATCCACAATTATCACTTCATCTACAATATCAAATGGAATTTCATCATAGGTGGCCTGTAATGTTTTGGCGGCATTATAAGCAGGCAGTACTACAATTACTTTCCTTTTGTTGAACATGTTTCAAAGATAAGTGCCCAAAAGCAATTGTCACGGATGCATGGAATCGGATGGATTATCCTTTCAAAGTTCACCTTCAAATTTTTATGTACGTTTGCAGCCCCAAAGTGAAATACTATGTTTCAGAATTTAAGTGAACGTTTAGAGAGTGCGTTTAAAAATATAAAAGGTGAAGGCCGTATTACGGAACTCAATATTGCCGCTACTGTTAAAGACATACGCCGTGCATTGGTGGATGCGGATGTGAATTTTAAAATTGCCAAAGAGTTTACGGATACTGTTAAAGACAAGGCACTGGGCAGCAAGGTATTGCTGGCGGTAAATCCCGGTCAGCAGATGGTGAAAATTGTGCAGGATGAACTCACCGCACTCATGGGCGGCAGTGAAGCTGAGTTTGATTTAAAGGGAATGCCTGCTGTTATTTTAATCGCCGGTTTACAGGGTAGCGGTAAAACAACTTTCAGCGGAAAGCTGGCCAATTACCTCAAAACCAAAAAAGGCAAAAGTCCATTACTGGTTGCAGCAGATATTTATCGCCCTGCGGCTATTGACCAGTTAACCGTTTTAGGCGGTCAAATTGGTGTTGACGTGTACAGCGAACGGGAAAATAAAGATGCGGTGGCTATTGCTCAGAATGCGATCAAAGAAGCCAAAGCCAAAAACAAAAACGTTGTAATTATAGATACTGCCGGCCGTTTAGCCATTGATGAAGTGCTGATGACGGAAGTGGCCAATATCAAAAATGCTGTTACTCCCAATGAGATTTTGTTTGTGGTGGATAGCATGACGGGTCAGGATGCTGTGAACACTGCCAAAACATTTAATGACAAGCTCAATTTTACCGGTGTTGTACTTACCAAGTTGGATGGTGATACCAGAGGTGGTGCCGCACTTTCCATTAAATACACGGTAAACAAGCCCATCAAGTTTGTGAGCAGCGGGGAAAAGATGGAAACACTGGACGTGTTTTACCCCGACCGTATGGCTCAGCGTATTTTGGGCATGGGCGATATTCCCTCGTTGGTAGAGAAGGTGCAGGCACAATACGATGAGGAAGAGGCTAAAAAGCTGGAAAAGAAGCTCCGTAAGAATCAATTTGATTTTGAAGATTTTAAGACCCAATTGGAGCAAATCAAGAAAATGGGCAACCTCAAAGATCTGATGGGCATGATTCCCGGGATGGGCAAGGCCATGAAAGATGTAGATATTAAAGATGATTCTTTCAAAGGCGTAGAGGCTATCATCAACAGTATGACCCCTTATGAACGGAAAAATCCGGATGTTATCAATCAAAGCCGCCGTATGCGTATTGCAAAGGGCAGTGGAAAGGATATTTCAGACATTAATGCCTTCATCAAGCAGTTTGAACAGATGAAGCAAATGATGAGCATGATGAACAAAATGCCTATGGGCAAAATGATGCCGGGCATGGGGCGCCGTTAATTTTTAGGAAAGGGGTTGGATTATTCAACTTCACATCTTAAATTTGCCGCCTTAGTTAACCTTTATTTATTCACGCATTTAAATTTTAATTTACGATGCCAGTTAAAATCCGTCTGCAAAGACACGGGTCTAAGAAGAGACCTTTCTATTTCATCGTTGTGGCTGACGCAAGAGCCCCCAGAGATGGAAAATTCATTCAGAAAATTGGTACTTACAATCCTGTAACTGAACCAGCTGTAGTACAGATTGACCGCCAGAAAGCATTAGA
>JBKCJY010000092.1:0-3257 GCA_046301455.1 Chitinophagaceae bacterium
GGACATAGTGATGTGTTGGGCGGAGTACTGAGTGGTTCTAAAGCCATGATGAAGAAAATATTTGACCGTGAGTACAACAGCATCGGCAGCGGCACATCGCCCTTCAACGCCTGGCTTATGATTCGTGGATTGAGAACCTTACAGGCAAGGCTGGAGCGCATTAACCAAACCACTCATAAAGTTATTGCTTTTGTAAAGCAGCACCCTGCTGTAACATCAATTCTTTACCCGTTTGATGAAAGCTTTCCACAGTACACATTAGCAAAGCAGCAAATGAAAGAAGCACCCGGCTTATTTTCTTTTTATGTAAAAGCTGCCAGTCGTACTCAAATCGTAACATTCTGCGAAAGCCTGCAACACATTATGATGGCAGTGAGCTGGGGAGGTCATGAAAGTTTATTACTACCTAAATGTGCAGGTATTAAAGACGAAGATTTTGATGCTCAAAACCCTGAACATCAGATGGTGCGGATGTATGTTGGGTTGGAGGATGCGGATTATTTAATAAAGGACCTTGAGCTGGCTTTTGCAAAAGCTTTCAAGTAGTATTTGCTCAGTCAAAACTCTGTATCATCCGTTTGTCAAAATTCAATATTTTCGTGCCCTCTAAAAATTACATTTGCAATATGAGAATAGCCTTATTCGTTTCAATGCTTACTTCAGGGTTGCTTATGTTAGCAAAACCTGCTTCAGCACAACAACTCTGGGATTTGCGGCGCTGTGTTGAGTTTGCATGGGAAAACAATATTTCTGTAAAGCAATCAGATATTCAGGCACGCATTGCTCAGCTCACTTATGAGCAAAGCAAACTGGGCCGTTATCCAAATGTAAATTTTACAAACAGTACGGGTACCAACTTTGGCCGTGCAGTTGACCCTACTACTAACTTATTTGTAAGCTCAACTTTGCTGTTTCAGCAGTACAATTTTAACGTTAATGCACTCATTTTTAATTTTGGTGCCGTAAAAAATCAGGTACTTGCAAACAGAACGAGTGCAGATGCAGCAAGACAAGATGTACAAACAACCAAAAACGATATTGGATTAACAGTTGCCACCACTTACCTGCAGGTATTGCTTGCAAAAGAGCAGGCACGCATTGCATTCACAACCATGGAGCTTACAAGAGCAAGATTGGCTGATACCCGCAAACGTGTAAGTGCTGGTTCTTTGCCTGAGCTCAATGCTTTGGAACTGGAATCACAAATGGCTCGTGATAGTGCAAACTATATTAATGCCTATACCACTGCAGAGCAAAACCTGCTTAATTTAAAAGCAACATTGAATCTTGATGCTGCAACTGTTTTTGATATTGCAGCTCCTCCGGTTGAAATGATTCCGGTTGATAATATTGCTGATATGCTGCCCGATGTGGTCTATCAAATGGCATTGCAAAGCCAACCACAGGTTAAAGCGAATGATTTCAGAATGCAGGCATTGCGTTATAATTTAAAAGCAGCGAAAGCTGCACTAAATCCAAGCATCAATATGTTTGGCGGCATAGGTACCAACTTTGCTAACCCCAGTGTTAAAGTTAATGGTTTAAACTTCCTCGGTTATGTTCCTACACAAGACGTAGTTGTGGTAAACGGAACCAATCAACCCGTATTGTCACCAAACATTGAAATTATCCGTGGTAAAAAAGGATTTGGTGAAATGTGGACAGGATGGGGCAATCAACTGGATCAGAATTTCCGTCAAAACATCGGCATACAATTAAGTGTTCCCATTTTTAATGGCGGACAGGCACGTACCAATTACAAACGCATTCAACTTAATATTAAAGCTGCTGAACTAACACGTGACCAGGTATTGGTAACCTTGAAAAATAATATTTATCTGGCATATGTTTCTGCTCGTAATGCCGTTGAACGTTACAATGCCAGCAAACGTACATTGGAGATTACTGAAAAAACATTTGCACTGGCGCAAAAAAGGTATGATGCAGGTTTAATGTCAACCATTGATTATATCACCAATCAAAATAATTTGTTCCGTGCACGCATACAGAAAGTAGCTGATCAATATGATTATGTATTTCGTTTGAAAGTGCTGGAGTTTTATAAAGGCCAGGGTTTAAAATTCTGAGTATTTAACTATTCAAAAACAACAATCTAAATACAGGAACTATATGAACAAGAAACTATGGTGGATTATTGGAATTGTGTTGGTTTTAATTATTGCACTTGTTGCATTAAAGAAAAGTGGTGTTATTGGCAAAGAAGAAGGCGTAAAAGTAGCTGTTGAAAAAATTGGTAAACGTACCATTATTGAAACAGTGAGTGCCAGTGGTAAAGTATATCCGGAAGATGAGCGTAAGGTGAGCAGCGATGTGAGTGGAGAAGTGGTGGAGCTTAATGTACAAGAAGGCGACAGTGTAAGAAAAGGACAGGTCCTGGGTAAAGTGTTTGCTGATGTGTTAACCAGCAACCGTGACCGTAGTGCGTCTGTAGTAAATCAGCAGCAGGCACAAGTTAGCAATATTGAAGCTGGTCTTGATGCGTTTGAAGCAAGATTGAACCAGGCAAAACTGGCTTATGAGCGTCAGAAGAAATTGTTTGATGAAAAAGTAATTTCAAAAGCAGAGTTTGAGCAGGCGGAAAGCCAATATCTCTCAGCCAAGGCTGATTTAAATGCAGCAAGGCAAAGTGTAAAAGGAACAAAAGCCGGAGTAGAAAGTGCAAAAGCTGATTTGAATGCTGCAAATAAAAATCTCAGCCGTACTACAATTGTTTCCCCGATGGATGGCATTGTTTCATTGCTTGCAGTAAAAAAAGGTGAGCGTGTAGCAGGTAACCAGTTTAGTTTGGGTACTGAAATAATGCGAGTGGCTGATATGAGCAAAATTGAAGTGCGTGTGGATGTTGGTGAAAATGATATTCCCAAAGTGCATATTGGCGACAGCGCTATTATTGAAGTGGATGCTTATAACGATCGCAAGTTCAAAGGCGTAGTTACACAAATATCCAGCAGCAGCACCAGTGCACAAGGCGCAGGAGTAGCAGCGGCTTCAAGCGATGTTACCAATTACAAAGTGTACATCCGTATTGATCCTGCATCCTACAGTGATTTGATGGATCCTACTAAATCACGCAACTTACCTTTTCGTCCGGGAATGAGTGCCAGTGCAGATATTATGACCAAGCGTCATGAAAATGTGTTGGCTATTCCTATCCTTGCAATTACTACAAGAGATAAAAACGAAAAAGAATCCAAAACAAAGGCCAAAGAAGAAGCTGATAAAAAGAAAGCACAGGG
>JBKCJY010000093.1:0-22353 GCA_046301455.1 Chitinophagaceae bacterium
AAAAACGGCTTGCCAATGTTCAGTCCATGCAGCATTTGCCAGTTAAACTTTTTGCCTGTGCCGCCATAACCTGCACCAATCGTATCAAACATGTACATATCTACTGCTTCCATATAATCCTTAATCATCCACGGGATATTATCCGTATCTGTCAATCGGAACGCTTTAATCACCGATATATAATCACTCACCTTTTCACAAAACTTGGGTGTTTCATCACCATGCAACTGTACCATATCCAGTCCAAAGTTTTCCGTATGATTAATGATTTCATCATACGGTGCATTTACAAACACCCCCACTTTGTACACTTTCAGTTTGGCTCGTTTCACCTGTACACCTGTTAAATGCTTCAGCACAAACATCGGGCTCTTATGATAAAAAATCATTCCTGCAAACTCCACACCCAATTCCCCAAGCTGATGCAATTGCTACAGGTCAGTCATGCCGCAAACTTTTATTCTCATACGCTTTGCTTTAATTGTTTTACAAATCAGCAAAAGCAATCGTCACAAATTATCAATTAACCATTAGCTAATTATTCATTACTTACTTCATTCCCACCTTAAACTGCAGCACTTTCGCCATATCCTTTACACCGGGCTCTGTTTCAAATTTACTATTGATATCCACACCATAAAAATCAGGATGTTTAAAGGCCTTGATTTTTGCAATATCATCCACACCAATACCGCCGCTTAAGAAAAATGGTTTTTCAATTTTGCTTTTTGCAAGAATGCTCCAATCGAATTGTTTACCTGTTCCACCTTTTGAAGTAGCAGTTTGGGTATCGAACAAATAATAATCACAAGCCATATCATAAGGCGCCACCAGTTCATCAATATTCTTAACTGTGTCATCAATGTGAAATACTTTGATAACTTCCACATCTTCATTCAAGTCACTGCAAAACTCCGGACTTTCTTCGCCGTGCAATTGCACCACATCCAGTCCATACTCTTCAATAGCATCCAGAATGTCGCTGTAAGATGGATTTACAAATACGCCCACTTTCTTTAAATCATAATCGGCGTTTATAATTTCATTTTTATCTAATTTCCCTTCCACATAACGTGGTGAATTTTTATCAAAGATGAAACCGACGAAATCTATGTTCAATCCTTCTAACTGTTGTACCTGTTTTACCTGTGTAATTCCGCAAACTTTAATGTTCATGTGTATTTTATTTCTCTTTTAAATTATTTACAAACCTTTCAAACGCTGCTGAGGGATTTTCTTCTTTCATAAAATTCTCTCCAATCAGAAATCCTCTGAACCCATTCTGCTTAAACAGTAAAATATTCTCAATGGAGTTGATTCCACTCTCAGCTACTTTAATTTTATCTGCTGGAATTTGCTCAGCCATTCTTAAACTCCTTTCAACATCCACTTTAAAGGTTTTTAAATCACGGTTGTTGATGCCGATGATTTCCGTTTCCTCACAAATATGCTCAAGCTCTTCTTCTGCGTGAAGCTCCAACAATACTTCCAATCCCAAATCTTTTGCATAAGCAGCCAGGCGCTTTACTTCATCAGGTGTTAAACAGGCGGCTATAAGAAGAATCACATCAGCGCCCATTGCTCTGGCTTCTTCTATTTGGTATTCATCAATCACAAAGTCTTTCCTCAAAATAGGAATTTGATTGACCCTTGCTTTGATCAGATCTTCTTTACTTCCGCCGAAGAACAGTTCATCTGTCAACACACTCAATGCGCTTGCACCATTGTTGGCATATGCAGTTGTTACTTCTACTACATCAGCAGCTTCATTAATACTTCCTTTACTCGGTGAACGACGTTTGAACTCTGCAATAATTCCTGTTCTGTTTCCATCTAAAAGAAATTGTTTTAATGAAAGCCTTGATCTTGCATACAATTCTGATTGACGCAATACTTCAACAGGAGTTGTTGCTTTACGCTCTTCAACTTCTATCTTCTTACTTTCTATGATGGCCTCTAAAATGTTCATTACTGTAAACTGATTAATTTCTTCAAGATTTCATTTGCTTTTCCACTGTCTAAACTATCTACTGCCGCATTATAAGCATCCTCATAATTTTTATAAGCACCTGTACAATACAATCCCATTGCTGCATTGGAAAGTACAACTGCATTTTGCGCCCACGTGCCTTCTCCACTTAATATATTCATGAAAATCTTTGCTGATTCCTCAACAGTACTGCCACCCTGTATATCTGTTTGCAGCACCATGCGTTTGCCCAACTGTTCAGGCGTTTTTACACTTTCACCTTCATTGGTAATGACCTTTGTATCATTCGTTAATGAAATTTCATCATATCCATCCAAACTGTGAATAATGGTAAATGCTTTCCCCGTTTGCTGTAACAAATAATTATAAATACGTGCCATTTCTAAACTAAACACACCCACTAATTGATACGCAGGATTGGCGGGATTCACCATTGGCCCCAGCATGTTAAAGAAAGTACGCATGCCCAGATTTTTTCTGATTGGTCCAACTGTTTTTAATGCCGGGTGAAACAACGGAGCATGCATAAAACAGATACCTGCATCTTCAATTTCACGCTTCAATTTATCGTTGTCATTGGAAAATTTATAACCGAGTTGCTCCATTACATTACTTGCACCACTGATAGATGATGCACCATAGTTCCCATGCTTGGCTACTTTTTGTCCGGCGCCTGCAACAATAAAACATGCAAGTGTTGATATGTTAAATGTGTTTTTCCCATCGCCACCGGTGCCCACAATATCTAAAACTTTATTTCCATCTAAATTAACCGGCACACATAGTTCCATTAACGCATCTCTGAAACCTTGCAATTCTTCAATAGTAATGCTGCGCATGAGATAAACGGTCATAAAAGCAGTTATCTCATGTTCATTATATACGCCTTTGCCAATATTAAGAAGCACATCATATGCCTGTTCTCTTGACAATGTTTTATGTTCAAATAATATTTGTAATACTTTTTTCATATCAACTTTCAATTAACCGTTATCAATAACTAATTATGATTTCAACCAATTATGCATGATTGATTCGCCCACCTGCGTCAATACACTCTCCGGATGAAACTGCACACCCTGTATATCATAAGTTTTATGTTGGAGTGCCATAATCATTCCGCTTTCATCTTCGGCTGTAATTTCCAACTCAGACGGGAAATTTTCTTTTGATACAACCCATGAATGATAACGACCCACTTCAATTACATCATCCAATCCTTCAAATAAAAAACTTTTCACTTTTGAATTTTCACTTTTCACTTTTACAGGCGTTGCCACTCCATGATAAACTATACTTAAATTCACCAGCGTTCCTCCAAATGCCTGGCCAATCGCCTGATGACCCAAGCACACACCCAATATAGATTTTGATGATGCATATTCTTTAATCAGCGGCAGTAACAATCCTGCTTCTTCAGGAATACCGGGACCGGGTGATAAAATAATTTTATCATACTCCTTTACTTTCTCCAATGGAATTTGGTCATTGCGATGCACCTCTACTTTTACATGTGTAATCTTTTCCACTAAGTGAACAAGATTGTATGTAAATGAATCGTAGTTATCGAATACTAAAATTTTCATTTCTTCTCCTTTATCAACTTTATGAACGCTGTCAATTATTAACGAATACTCTCAGCAAATACAATTGCTTTCTTCAAAGCACCCAATTTATTATTCACCTCCTGCAACTCATTTTCCGGCTTGCTTGCTGCCACTACTCCTGCGCCTGCCTGGTAAATCAACGTATTATCCTTACTTAAAAATGTACGGATCATAATGGCGTGATTGCAGCTTCCATCAAAACCCATGAAACCGATAGCGCCACCATAATAACTTCTGGCTGTAGGTTCATAAGTATCAATCAACTGCATGGCTTTAATTTTGGGTGCCCCACTTAATGTACCTGCTGGAAATGTTTTAGCCAACAATTCAAATGGATTTGAATTAGGCCTCACCTTCGCATTTACTTCGCTCACCAAATGAATTACATGACTGTAGTACTGCACCTGACGGTAATGCGCTACACTCACTTCATCACACACACGACTCAAATCATTTCTTGCTAAATCCACCAGCATCACATGTTCAGCATTTTCTTTAGCATCTTTTAATAAACGCTCTGCTTCACGTTGATCAGTTTCATCATCACCTGTGCGTTTGAATGTTCCAGCAATTGGGTGAACCACTGCCTTCCCATTATTAATGATGATTTGTGATTCGGGTGATGAGCCCATCAACTTATAATCACCATAATCGAAAAAGAATAAATAAGGGGAAGGATTGATACTGCGTAACGCACGGTACACATTAAATTCATCACCACTAAAGCTTTGTTTAAATCTTCTGCTTAATACAATCTGAAACACATCACCACGCATACAACTTGCAATACCTTTCTTTACTATTTCAATGTATTCTTCATTTGTAAGGTTACTGCTTTCATCACCCTTCATTGAAAACGGGAACACAGGCACATCTTTACTACGTATCAAACTTTCAAGCAATGGCAATTCACTTTCAATACCACTGATTTTATTTTCACAGATAAACAATTCATCCTTATAATGATTAATCGCCACTACATATTGATACAGCCTGTAACGTAATTCACCCACACCCTTTGGTGGTGTTTTTGTAAATGTTACATCTTCAAAAAAAGGAACTGCATCAAAAGTTGTGTAGCCATAAAGTCCCTGTGCAAATTTTGCTTCTTTGCAATCTGCTGAAACATTTTCGAAACGTTTCATGAAATCCCACAAAAGCGTGGGCACATCTTTTTTATTCTTCACCGTTAAACGTTCCGGTTTTTGTGCCGGCAGTTTGTATTCCAAGGTTGCTGCATCCAGCATTTCAATACCTGCAATCGCATTCACACAAATAAAACTCCATGAGTTCTCCGCAGCATGATGGTCTGTACTCTCCAGCAGAATTGTATCCCGAAAGCGGTCACGCAGGCGCAGGTAAATTCCTACCGGCGTAAACACATCTGCCAGCATTTGTTTGCAAGTTGTTTGAATTTCAATTTTTTTCATACCGTACTTATTGAAAAGCCATTGTTCGAAAAATAAAAAACCCCGAAGTAATTCGGGGTCTGAATATGATTATACAATCACAGTAATAACATTACAGACCCCATCGAGTTGTATGCCACCACCATATATTGTTTGTTATTTGTTTCATTGCTATGCAAATATGTTCATTCAAATTCAAAACTCCAAAAAAACTTTTAAATATAACCAACAAAAAATTCAAATCACTGTTATAAAAATTTAACGGGTATTGCAAACCGCTGCTTTATCTTTATCGTCTAAAGAAAAAAATTATACTCATGCGTAAACTCTCTTATGTTGCTGCATTATTTATCAGCACTGCCTTGCTGCTTTCTTTTTCATTAAAACAGGACAATCCTGATGCCATTGTAGGTGTTTGGAAAAACGGGGAAGGCACCGGTATGATTAAGATTACCAAGAATGGGGAAAAATATCAGGGCCGTATCGTTTGGCTCAAAGAACCCAACGACCCAGAAACAGGCAAACCCAAACTCGATAAAAATCATCCTGATGCAGCCAATCATACAAGACCTGTAATTGGCTTAATAAATGCTTGGGGCTTTGAATACAAAGGCAAAAATGTGTGGGATGACGGCAAAATTTATGATCCCAAGAATGGTAACACTTATGATTGTACCATGAAATTAAAAGATGCAAACACACTCGATGTACGTGGTTATATTGGTGTGTCACTCATTGGCAGAACTGATGTGTGGACAAGACAGGTAGCCAAATAACATGTTTTCCCCATGGAAATAATGAACCCCGCTGCCTGCGGGGTTTTTATTTTAAGGGCTCACAAAATTTATCCCAACACTAAAATAAAACGGATTGGTTAATGCACTTCTGAAAAACAGTTGGTTGTCCTTACGTGCATCGTATTCATTCATAACATCAAAACGGTAGTTGTATCGAAAGCCTGCCTGCACATTGAGCCAAAAGAAACCGCTCAGCTTTTTATCCCACATTACTCTTGGTTTTACTTCACCCCGTTGTATAAAAACTTGTCCGTTGGGACTTGGAGTTCGCATCCAATATTGATTGCCTTCCAACTCATAACCCAGTTGCAAAATATTGGAAGTTGAAAAATTGCGGCGCAGGTGGCCTCGGGCAGGTAACAGCAATTCCATGCCCCATTTATCATTGAAGGTTTTATTCCATAAAACAATTGGCACATAAATGATTTGTCCTGCACGGTACGTTCTTGCTACACCAAAGCCATACATATTCTTTTCTGATTTTTTCCAGCCGTAAATAGCCGTAGCACTGATAGTAATTGCTTTGGTATTAATATCATCAAATCCCTCAAACACTCCATTTACATCAGCACTTGCCTGAAAGATGAGAAAGTTTTTTTCATTTAAAGGTTTAAAAACGGTGGTGTTAATCCCTGCCGTGTGCATTCCGTTTGTGTTAAGCTTTGAAACGAATGCATTATTAACTGATTCAAAATTATAACCACTTTGCCAGTAGTTCGCTCCTAATTGCCAAATGAGTTTTGTGTTAGAAATAACAGGGATATTAAGCTGACCTCTGATTCCTGAAATTCTATTGACCCTGTATGTTTGATTTGGAAAAGAGGGAACACCCGGCATATCAAACCCACCCTGGTATTCATAATTCAAACTCACAATCCTGTTCGGCGTTTGGTTCAATACTTTTTGTGTGGCATAACGTTTCACCCCTTCTGCATCGCCAAACTTGCTGTAATCAAAATCATCAACGGCAGAGGTATCCGTTACCTGTGCTGAGGCAGAGAAAGTAAAATGTAAAATGTAAAAAGCAATCGTTAATCGCATAGAGAATGTTTAAGTGTGGAATTACAAAAATAAAGGGCAGTTGTTCATTTACACAAAAGAATTATTGCAGCCATGTAACAACATTTGGCTGTTCAATAGCATAGCGTTGAATCATGCTGCGTACAAATTGATACTCGGGATATTGCTGCAAATGTTCTTTTACTGCTGTTGCATTACACGAATCAAAATCAACGGGCACATAACCCATACCGTAAAACTTTCCGTTCTCCATTAATATACATACATCTGTATTATTAAAATAAGAGCGTTCCCGAATGGTGAAACTGGGCAATTCCGTTTTCAAATGCAGCACTGCATTGCCTACACGCTCATTATATTCAGCAGCAGCTTCCTCTCCCCTGCATGCACCGCTGCAATTTTCATTGCTGCATTGTTCATAATCAGAACGGTCAATAAAACAAAGTTTATGACAAAGAGAAAACTCTTTGGCCAATCGCTTTAGTTCAGCCATGGCCTCCATGCGACTGTAAAAAATTTGTACAGGTTGCAGCGTTTTATGTTTACGGTCAACCGCCAGCCGCAAAAAACCTTTCCCATCTTCAAATAAGTACAAACCATAATCCGCTTCAAATCCTTTTATGGCTCTGTTGAATTTGGGCCAAAGCCTTTTGATCTCAATAGTTTCCAAAACTGCAGCCATCAGCTCTGTGCCGCATTGTTGGTAAGAAATGCGGTGGATATTTCGCAGAAATTCCTGCCGCTGCAAGCTGGGTTTATTACCGCTAAAATGGCTTACTACCCTTTTCTTCAACATTTTTGCTTTGCCCACATACACTACTTTGTCCTTGGCATCATGAAAGTAATATACACCCGGAGTGAGCGGCAATCCATCAATCTGTTCCCAATCTAGGTTCATAGGCAGCATTTGCTCCTTGCTTTGCCTCTTAAGCATGGTAAAGAGGTGATTGTTCACATCTTTTTTGCGCAATAATTGAAGAAGTTGAGCCGTAGCCTCGGCATCGCCCCCAGCTCTGTGACGGTTGTGTAAAGGAATTTCAAAATGGGCACAAAGCTTCCCAAGACTATATGAAGCCAGTTTTGGGGTCACTTTTCGGGCATAACGTACCGTACAAAGCTTGGGGCAGTGCAAATGATAACCAATTGTTGAAAATTGATGATGAAGAAAGGAATAGTCAAAGTTGACGTTATGGGCTACAAATACTTTACCCTGTAACAAATCGAACAATTCTGCGGCTATTTCTTCAAAAGATGGGGCTAATTGGACCATTTCATCAGTAATACCGGTAAGTTTTTGAATATAGTAAGGTATTGGCTGATGCGGATTTACGAGGGTTTCAAAACGTTGAATCACCTGTTCACCATCGTAAATTACCACTCCAACCTCTGTAATTCCGTTGGAAGAGGCATGGCCACCTGTGGTTTCAATATCAGTAACGGCGAACAGCATTTCTTTATGATTGTTTAAAAAACATAGATAAAATTTGCCAAATTTATAAAACAACAATATCTTTACATGACCCTATAATCTATTTTATTGAACTTACTTAGTTAATCCGATACCATGTTGAAGGCTAATCCGTTCTTCTGTGAAGTCCATTTTTTAAACATTAAAATGGTATCATATGTCAACAAATCAA
This sequence comes from Chitinophagaceae bacterium, assembly GCA_046301455.1. GTDB lineage: Bacteria > Bacteroidota > Bacteroidia > Chitinophagales > Chitinophagaceae > Lacibacter. The sequence goes on from JBKCJY010000093.1 coordinate 8,464, forward strand.
ACACAGTTAAGCGAAACTACTAAACAAGTATTGTTTGTGATTTTGTTCTTTACAACCGTGGCCTTGGTAACTTATTTTTTCTTTAGCTAAAAGTTGCCTATGCAATGAACTTTACTCTGTACACACCTTCGGGTGATTAGTAAACCTTTCGCAAATGAATTTTTAAAGTCACGCAAAATCGTGACTTTTTTATTTTTGCTCAATGCAATCAGAAACAACAGATGTAAAAAATATCCTCGGTCTGCAATTACCAACAGACCCACGCTGGGTGGATTTAACAGCTATTTCTTTAGAAGCTATCTTAACTGATCATGCTTATTGTGAGCAGAAAGCAGCTACCACCTGTATTTCATTGATTCAACGTTACAGCCAGTATGAAAAGCTGGTGGAGGAACTTGCGCCGATTGTTACGGAGGAATGGGGCCATTTTCGTGCAGTATTGGCTGAACTGGCCAAACGAAATTTAAGGTTGGGCAAACAACGAAAAGATTTATATGTGAATGAATTATTGCAGTTTCAAAAGAAAGGTGGGCATGTGGATGACAGGTTTTTAGATGAACTGCTTACCATGGCGTTGATTGAAGCAAGAAGCTGTGAACGTTTTAAACGTTTGAGCGAAGGTTTGAATGATACTTATCTGCGCAAATTCTACCGCAAGTTTATGGAAAGCGAAGCCGGACATTATACTTTGTTTATAACACTTGCTGAACATTATCTTCCCAAACCCAAAGTTCGTAAACGTTGGAAAGAATGGTTGGAATATGAAAAGCAATTGATGACTAACATGGAAATAAGAGGCGACAGGATTCATTAAATCAACGATGTTTGATTTTAGTGATATTGATTAAATATTGAAACCAATGTTGCAATGTAAACGGAACGATGAAGTGTGCAACGCAATATGGACGCCCAATGAACTGAAGCCTGAACCACAAATAAAAAAAGAGTGAAGCAACGCTTCACTCTCTGCCCAGTTTTCTTACATGGGAATAAGAATTTTAGAAACTGCCACGGCGGCGATCCCTGCGGTCTTCTTTACGGTCACGGATATCTTCACGGCGATCGAAAACGTCTTCTACTCTGTCCATAGGGCCGGTATAACGTCTGCGGTCACGGATGTCTTCACGTCTGTCACGTACATCTTCACGGCGGTCGTGTATGCGTCTTGTTTGTGCAGAAGCACTGGCGGATACGGCAATTACAAATAAGATTGCGAGTGCGGAAAGGATTACTATTTTCTTCATGATACGGGGTTTTAAAATGTTTTGAATGATGAATAGACCGCCTGCACAATAATTGGTTTAATGCTGATGAAAAAATTTTACATTCACAGCTCAACGCTTATGTATGATGAACAGAAAAAAGTTTTTGCAGTTAACAGGGGTTTCGGGCTTATTGCTTGGATCGGGAAAGTTGAATGCTTCAAAAAGAGCGGGCACCAAGCCTCTTGTTGTTTCAACCTGGGCTCCTAATGTAAAAGCCAACAAAGCTGCGTGGGAAATTTTGAGCAAGGGCGGTACTGCCTTGGATGCTGTTGAAGCAGGTGTAATGATTCCTGAAGCAGACCCAACTGATAACAGTGTTGGTTATGGAGGCCTGCCCGATAGAGATGGAAAAGTAACTCTGGACGCCTGCATTATGAATCATTTAGGGCAATGCGGCAGTGTAATGTGCCTGGAACATATTATGCATCCCATTCAAGTTGCAAGATTAGTGATGGAAGAAACGCCACATGTGCAATTGGTGGGTGATGGTGCGTTGAAGTTTGCTTTGAGTAAAGGATTTAAAAAGCAAAACCTGCTTACACCCGCAAGTGAAAAAGCATGGAAAGAATGGTTGAAGACTTCCAACTATGATCCCAACCGCAGTGTGAGAGAACTGGAAGAAAAAATAAAAAAGGAAAAACAGAATAATGAACCATGGCCTGTTGCATTACTTAATCATGATACGATTGGAATGGTAGCCCTTGATGCCACTGGAAATTTAGGTGGTGCCTGTACAACAAGCGGCATGGCATTTAAAATGAGAGGACGTGTTGGCGACTCTCCCATAATTGGTGCTGGTTTATTTGTTGATAATGAAGTAGGTGCTGCAACGGCTACCGGTGTAGGTGAAGAAATGGTGAAAGTTTGTGGTGCTCATACTGTTGTTGAAATGATGCGTAACGGCGCAAGTCCTGAAGATGCATGTAAAGAAGCAGTACGAAGGATTATTAAGAACAACGGTGCTAAAGCGAAAGATTTACAGGTTGGTTTTTTAGCAATAAATAAAAACGGAGAATACGGTGGCTACAGTATGATGAAAAATTTTACGATGGCTGTGCGTAGTGAAAAAAAAGAACAAGCTATTGAAACAAAAAGCTGGTATTGATGAATTATAAGTTAGAAGTTATCGCATTTACTATTGAAAGCTGCAGTATTATTGAACGTGCAGGAGCACATCGTATTGAATTGTGTGATAACCCCGGCGAAGGAGGCACTACCCCATCCTATGGCCTTCTGAAACAAGCAAGAGAAAAAGTAAACATTGATTTATACCCGATGATTCGCCCACGTGGTGGTGATTTTTTGTACAGTGATGATGAGTTTGAACTGATGAAGAAAGATGTACTGCTTTGCAAAGAAATTGGCTGTAACGGTATAGTGATTGGATTGCTCAATGCAGATGGAACGGTTGATAAAAAACGAAGTGCAGCGTTGATTGATCTTGCTTATCCGTTGGGTATAACTTTTCACCGGGCATTTGACCGTGTGAGAGATGGCTTTGAGGCACTGGAAACCCTGATTGAAATAGGATGTGAACGTGTTTTAACTTCGGGCTTAACGCCCAACGTTACTGAAGGTGCAGCCATGCTGACACAGTTGGTGAAAGCTGCTGATGAACGTATCATCATCATGCCCGGCAGTGGTGTAAGAAGCAACAATATAGCAGAACTGGCAAAACAAACAGGCGCTGTTGAGTTTCATACATCAGCCAGAACTATGATTGCATCTAAAATGAATTATTTGAATGTTGCAATGAATGAAGAGCTGAGAACAGTGATAGCAGATGAAGATGAAGTGAAACGAACGATTGAAGTATTACAGGCAGTAAGCAGGTAGTTGTTAGTAGTTACTTAAAAATAATCTCTTTTGGTTTTCCACTTTGTTTAAAGATTAAAAAACTGCACGAGCCAATTGCTCCATTCAATCTCTTTCTCTTCCACTCTATTTAATAATTCGAGCTGATTTAGAGCCCGGTTATAATTATGCTGTTCATATTTTGCCCCATAATACACATCATTGTTCAAAAAATCAGTTAAGAAACGAAGCGCTTGCATGTACATCATCAACTTGCCTGCAAGTACTAAATCTTTCTTCTCCTGTAGTGTTAATTCATTATTCATAACTGAAGCATACCCTTTTACAATGGCCTGGAAAAAAGAATTCCGGATAGTTATTTTTGAAAAATCAGTTTCTTCTTCACTTACCGGACTCAAGTAAGTACGCAGCATATCGCCCACGTCACTGAAAAAATAGCCCGGCATAATGGTGTCCAGATCAATTACACAAATAGCTTTGTTATAGCTGTTAAAAAGCACATTGCTGATTTTTGTATCATGATGCATTACACGCTGTTTCCATTTACCACTCTTTATTCTTTCATTAAACTGCTCAACAAGATGCTTTCTGTTATGAAGTTCATTGATTGCATTAGTTGATAAACGAATGCGTTGTTGATTTCCATTTTCAATTGCTGATTGAAATTGCTGATACCGCAAATTGAGGTTATGAAAATCAGAAATCGTTGTTTGCAATTGTTCCAACGGAAAGCCGGAAAGGTTCTTAGCAAACAGTCCAAATTGTTTTGCTGCTTCAAAAGCCTGTTCTTCAGTTTGTACAACATCAATCGTATGCGAATCTTCAACAAAGGGAAATAAGCGCCAGAATGTTTGATCTTCGGCTTCAATCATTTGTTCTCCGTTTAAAGAAGTTACCGGTGCTTTAAAAGAATATTCGGGGTGAGGTTCAGTTATGAATTTTGCAACCAATGAAATATTTTGAGCAATGGCCTGCGGATTTTTAAATACAAGTGTATTGATTTGCTGCAATACAAATTTCTTTTCATTAACAGTTGCAAGAAATGTATGGTTGATTAAACCGGTTCCTGATGGCTTGCAATCAATTGCTGAATCGGGGAAATAATAGAGCTTAACTATGCTAACAGGATTCATAGCTCAATTTTAAGAAGAATGATTCAACTTTACAATATTCTTCTGGCATATACATTTACTGCGGAACCTTCGGCTACAAAAACAGAATCAACATTGGCAGTATTCAGAAACGAAAAATCATCTCCGTACAATTCTTTAAAATCAACTTTTAAGTTGCTGTCAATTACAGGATACGTGTTCCAGGAAGGATGCTCCACTTTGTATTCACCTGTTTGATTACCAGGCAATGAAGTATAGCCCCAATAGTGTTCAAAAATAAATTCTTCTTTACTGCCAGCCAGCATAGGTTGTGTAAACGACGCTGTAATTATTTCCATTCTGTAAGACAATCCTTCACCCCAACTAAAAAAAAGTTTTCGTTTTTCACCTTCTTCAACAATGCTTTTCATGGGAGCATAGGTATATTTTTCTTTGTAAAAAATTCTGGCCACCCACACAATCATTCGCTTTGGAACAATTTCGCTAATGAATACAACGCCACGCTTCCACTCATCTCCATCTTTGTACTTTACATAAAATCGCAGATTCACTTCTTCAAAATTTTTATGAAACGGAAATCCTATGCCTGCCACTTTTGTGTTGAGAAAATGAAAAGCCACAAGACTAACATAAGCATTGCCTTCAAATAAATCCAGTTCAACTCCTTTGGGTAAATATGGCTCAAGTACAGCGGGCGGCACTTCATAATTCATCATGATAAGGTTACGCCACTCAGCACTTAAAAAAGGTTTTTGCATACAATTTATTTTTTCTCTTCCCTGTAAAACTCTTTAAAGATCAAACGCAGGTTTTGATCATATGTAAAATAATTATACAACCAGTTGCTGAATACCGATAAACGGTTTTTTACTCCAAGTATGAGCATCAAATGCAAACCCATCCAAATCAACCAAGCAAAAAAACCACCAAAATGTAATTTTGGCTTGGGCACATCCACCACTGCAAGATTGCGGCCTACAGTAGCCATCGCACCTTTGTCTTTATAAGCAAATGAATTGAATGAAGAAGAACCTTGCTGCATCAGTTTTAAATTCTCCACTAACAAATCTGCCTGCTGTATAGCAACCGGTGCTACCTGTGGGTGTCCTTTGAACACACCTTCTTCCATATAAGCAATATCACCAATGGCAAATACATCTTTCAATCCTTCTACCCTGTTGTGTGCATTTACTCTAATTCGGTTGCCTCTTGCAATTAGCGAAGCATCAATACCAGCAGGAATATTTCCTTTAATACCAGCCGCCCATATTACCAATGAAGAAGGAATTTTTTTGCCATCTTTTAATAAAACTGTTTTACCGTCATAATCACTCATGAGTGTTTCAGTTAAAACAGTAACACCAAGACTCTTTAAATAAACTGCACTTTGTTTACTGCTGGCTTCACTCATGGCTCCGAGTGTTTTGGCTGTTCCTTCCAGCAGATAGATATTCATTTTAGAAAAATCTAGTTCGGGGTAATCTTTTGGTAAAACATATTTTTTCATTTCAGCAATGGCACCACTCAGCTCTACACCTGTAGGACCACCACCTACTACCACTACATTCATTAATCGTTGCAACTCTTCTTCATTTACTGCGTGCAATGCATCTTCAAAATTGTGAATGAGTTTGTGCCGTAGTTGCAATGCTTCTACTGTTGATTTCATAGGAAATGCGTATTCTTCCAGATTTTTATTGCCGAAGAAATTAGTAGTGGCACCCATTGCGATTACCAAAACATCATATTCATAATCACCTTCATTTGTATGCACAGTTTTTGAAGATGTATCAATGCTATCTACCTCCGCCATTCGAAAACGGATGTTCTTACTTTTTTGAAACACTTTCCGAAGCGGAAAAGAAATATTACTGGCATCGAGACCGGCAGTAGCCACTTGGTAAAACAACGGTTGAAACTGATGATAGTTGAATTTATCAATCAATGTAATTTCAAAACCGGGTTTATTATTGAGTTTACGGGCTAACCGGAGTCCGCCAAAACCGCCGCCAAGTATGATGAGTTTCATGTTTAATTCTTTAATAACACAAATTTACACAATTTTCAATATTTTTTGAAAATATTGGATACTTTTATTTTTGCAATAAAAAACCCGGCAGATACCGGGCCAAAAAAAATCATTTACTATCAATACACCATCCTTACCTTAATCGTCTCTTTCACCTCCTTCAACAGTAATAAGGCTTTTCTAGAAAGTGCCTTGTCAACATCCAGCACCACATAACCAATTTGATCGTTGGTTTTTAAGTATTGCCCAAGTATGTTGATTTTATGTTTGCTCAACTCTGTATTGATTTCACTCAGCACGCCGGGGACATTACGGTGAATATGCAAAATACGGTGTGTGCCCTCCTGTATAGGTAATGCAAGTTCCGGTACGGTATGTGAGCCAATGGTAATCCCCCTTTCCAAATACTGCACCATCTTATTACTCACATCTTCACCAATATTTTCCTGTGCTTCTTCTGTACTACCGCCAATATGAGGAGTTAGAATTACATTAGGCAAATCCTGCAATGGTGTTTGAAAACGATCTCCATTCTTCTCTGGCTCCCATGGAAATACATCAATAGCAGCGCCACTCAGTTGTCCATCCACTAATGCTTTGCGCAATACATCCAGATCCACCACTTCTCCCCTTGCATAGTTTAAAAGAATAGAACCCTTTTTAAAAAACTTGATATTGGTTTTGTTGATAAGGTTTCTTGTTTGCGCTGTTTCAGGTACATGTAACGTTACAATTTCAGACTGGCTTAATAAGTCTTTCAAATGTTTGATCTGTAGTGCATTGCCCAGTGGAAGCTTCGTTACTACATCATAGTAAATCACTTTCATCCCAAGTGATTCAGCCATTACACTCACTTGGCTGCCAATATTTCCATATCCAACAATCCCCAATGTTTTGCCACGTAGTTCATAACTCCCTTTGGCTTCCTTCATCCAGATACCTTCATGAGCAGCTTTATTTTTATCAATAATTCTTCTGATTAAAACAATACTCAAACCAATTACAAGTTCTGCTACGCTTCGTGTATTGCTGTAAGGCGCATTAAACACAACCACACCTTTACTGGTTGCAGCTTTTAAGTTCACCTGATTCACACCAATACAAAAGCAACCAATGGCCTGTAATTTCTCTGCTGCGTCTAATACTCGTTGTGTGATTTGTGTTTTAGAACGGATGCCCAGCAAATGCACATCTTTTACTTCCTTCATCAACTCTTCTTCGCTCAAAGCACCATTAAGTTTTCTTACACTCACATAACCATGCTCTTTAATGTGTGCAACAGCCTTCTCACTGATGTTTTCCAACAACAGGATATTTATTTTTTCTTTGGGATAGCTGGTTGATTTTTTTTCTGCCATGTTCTGATTGTTTGCTATTTTGCAAATGCAAATATAGTTGACCCCATTATCAATAGAAAAACCAATATGCAGCAAAAACTGTTTGGGATACTTACAACCGTAATTTTTTTATATGCCTGTGGCTCATCAACAGCCCCAAAAATTGTAAAGGAAGATTCCTTAAACTATTACCCGCCTACCCCACAAAGTTTAAGCAAAGAAGAGTACCGGCTGCTTTTCAGAAAAGTGAAAGATTTTTATGACACCACATTAGCATCATCTGGCTTTAACGGTGGTTTTCTTGTGGCAAAAGGCGGTAACATTATTTATGAAGCTTATAATGGTGAGGCGCATCTTAAGAGCAAAGACAGCATTAGCCAAACTACCTCCTTTCATATTGCATCAACCAGTAAAACATTTACATCAGCAGCTATTTTGTATTTAATTGATCAAAAAAAATTGGGACTAAATGACAGCATTCAAAAATTCTTTCCTTCATTTCCCTACAAAAATATTTCGGTAAAAACGCTTTTAAGTCAAAGAAGCGGTTTGCCTAATTACATGAATGCAATGGAAGAAGGTGGATGGAACAGAAATCAAATTGCATCCAATGCTGATGTGCTCAATTTTTTCATCACCAATCAACCCAAACTTTATTACCCATCAGGCACAAGATTTAATTACTCCAAGACCAATTTTGTACTGCTGGCATTGATCATTGAAAAAGTGTGTGGCAAATCCTATCCTGATTTTTTAAAAGAAACATTTTTCATTCCTTTACAAATGAAAGATACTTATGTGTACACACATAAAGACAGTGCAACAGCTACTCCCTCCTACCGCTGGAACGGTGTGAAGGAAGCTTATACATGGATGGATGAAACAGTGGGCGATAAAAATATTTACAGTACGCCACGTGACCTTTTAAAGTGGGATCAGGTATTATACAGCAATCAACTTTTATCATCAGCCATTAAAGACTCGGCTTTTAAGCCTTACAGTTTTGAACGGCCCGGTATTCACAATTATGGTTTAGGCTGGCGCATGTACACACTGCCGCAAAACAAAAACATCATTTACCACAACGGATGGTGGCATGGAAACAATTCATGTTTTTACAGAATAATTACAGATTCAGTTACCATCATTGTGCTGGGTAATAAAATGAACCAGAATATTTACCGAGTAAAGCCATTGATAGAAGCATTAACCCCACTTCGTTTCAGTTACGATCCTTCACAGGAATAGTTATTGCGGAAACTGGTGTTTCTTATCAGGCAGAATGTTTTCTTTTGTCCATTCAATTTTACCTGCAAATGGTTTGCGGCGCACGTTGCAATCTGCAATAAGACAATGCATGCAACTCAATTCAATACATGGATCAGTATGTATAAAAAACTCCATCGTTCCTTTTTCAAAACTATTGTTGAGCAAAGCATCCATTTCTGTAATTTCATTGTGCACCTGCTCCAGCGAAAAATAATAGGGCAATGTGAGATGGCAATCGACATGGTAATTACTTCCATAACGTTGCACACGCAGGTTATGAACATCAATCCAATTGTTGCGCCTGTTCGTTTTAAAACAGGCAATAATTTCTTCAATAACATTGATGTCTACCTCATCCATTAATCCACGTATAGCTTTGCGTATAAGTTTACTGCCGGTATAAATAAGCAGGGCTCCAGCAAATACAGATGCCAAAGGATCAATCCAATTTAATCCGGTAAATTTTATAAGCAGCAACGCAGCAATAACACCAAGACTGGTATACCCATCACTTAAAATATGATGTCCGTTTCCCTGTAAAGTAATGCTGTTTGTTTTCTTTCCTTTTATCAGCAAAAAATAACCCAGTAAAAAATTAGCAACACCAGCAACTATTGAAAGCAGGATACCTGTTTGTAATTGTTCCAATTGTCTGGGGTGAATAAAATACATCAATGCCTGAGCCATTATACCTATACCGGCAATAAAGATCATTCCACCCTCAAAACCAATTGAAAAATATTCAATTTTACCATGCCCGTAAGGATGATCTTCATCTTTGGGCTTACCTGCAAGATAAATGCTGTACCATGCAAAACCTGCACCTACCACATTAATAATGGACTCAAGCGCATCAGAAAGTATTACAAGTGAATGCGTAAAGAACCAGGCGCTAAATTTTACAGCACAAATAACCAGGCTAATGGCAAATGATAAACGGATATATTCTAATTCTTTGTTTTTCAATCAAACACAATTTTTACAACTTTTAAGAATAATCAAGCAAGTTAATATGAACCAACCATGTAATTTAAACCCATTGTACATAAAAAATGAATGCTGTGATAAAATCATGCTTGAATCAACGCATATATTTCTTACTTTGCGCTAAACTAATCTTGCTTTGATTATGAGAAAATTAATTCAAATGCTGGCATTTGGCCTTTTTTTGTTTTTGGGCCTTTCTGCTACAGCACAGCAACAAACCATCAGCGGTATCGTTTCTGATGGAGCTGACAAATCTCCGTTACCAAACGTAACAGTAAAAGTTAAAGAAACAAAAGTGGGCACTACCACAAACAGTGCCGGTTATTTCACTATTAAAGCTTCGGCTGGACAAACACTGGTGTTCAGTTTTGTGGGTTATGGAACCCTGGAAAGAAAAGTGGGATCTGCCACAACCATGAATATTGACATGGTGAATGATGAAAAGAAGCTGGGTGAAGTGGTGGTTACAGCCCTCAACATCCGCCGTAACAAAAACTCCATTGGTTACAGCACAACAGATGTAAAAGGTTCTGAACTTGCACAAACCAATAGGGAAAACATTTTCACTTCACTCGCCGGCCGTGCTCCAGGTGTAACAGTAACACCCACGTCTGGTGCTGTGGGTGCATCAACTCAAATTGTACTTCGTGGTTTTAACTCTGTGGGTTTAAGTAACCAACCATTAATAGTTGTGGATGGTGTTCCGTTTAATAACGAAACATTTAACCAGGGAAGTTTGGTGAGCGATCTCCCTAACCGTAACCAGGACTATACCAACCGTGGTGCAGATATTAACCCGGAGGATATTGAAAACATGACCATCCTGCGTGGACCCGAAGCTGCAGCATTGTATGGTGTACTGGGTGCAAATGGTGCCATCCTCATTACAACTAAAAAAGGTAAAACTGGTAAAGGCAGAATTACCTATGATTTTAATACAAGATTTGATGTGGTAAACGTAAACCGTCTTCCAAAAATCCAAAGAGTATTTGATCAGGGAACCAATGGTGTTTTTGATATTACAACACGTAACACTTTTGGCCCACGTTATGCTGAAGGCACACAGTTTTTTGATAACACTAAAAACTTTTTTCAAACAGGAAGAGTTGACCGTCATAACCTTTCTATTGAAGGTGGAGCAGATAAAACTTCTTTCCGTTTCAGCGGCCAATATATTAACCAGGATGGAACTGTACCTACAACAAATTTCAAACGCCTTAACCTGCGTGTAAATACTTCAACAAAATTGCATAACAAAATTGATGTAAACACTTCGTTTGCCTATTTCAACTCAGTAACAAATAAACCAACAAGGGGTGATGGTGGTTTACTGTTAAGTTTGCTTCAATGGCCCGTTGATGATGATGTACGTAATTTCTTAAACTCTGATGGTTCAAAAAGAAATATTCAACCCAATCAGTTTGCATCAGAAATTGACAATCCATATTTCGAATTGAATTTTAACCGTAATCAGGATCGTTCCAACCGATTTACTGGTGCATTGAATATTGTTGCTGATGCAACAGAATGGCTGCAGCTTACTGCAAGAGTTGGTGTTGACTTTTCTGCTGATCAGGGAAATACGTTCATTTCACCATTTTCATTTGCATCGGTGAGCTCTGGTGCCGGTTTGGGCAGAGGCCGTATTGAAAATTACATGAACAATAACCTGTTGCTGAATTACCAGTTTATGGCTTCGGCAACAAAAACATTCGGTGGTTTTAAAACTACACTTCGTGTAGGTACTGCTTTAGATGATACCAAACGTTTTACAAGCAGCCAGCGTGGTGACAGTTTGTTTATTCCTGACTTCAACAGTTTGGATAATACCAACCCCACCTTTCAGCGTTTACGCCAGCGTAACCAGTTGAGAAGAATTATGGGTGTGTTCAGCGAGTTTTCACTTGCTTATAAAGATTTAATGTTTGTGTCAGTTGCCGGTAGAAACGACTGGGCATCGCCATTGCCAGAACAAAACCGTTCTTTCTTCTACCCCACCGCAAGCATGTCGTTTGTTGTGAGCAATATCAAAGGATTTAAAGAAGCGACCAGCACTTGGTTAAGTCTGTTCAGATTAAGGGCTTCATTGGCCAGAACCAACAGGTTCCCAACGCCTTATCAAAACCAGGCAGCCTTTCTTTCTCAACTTACATCAGGCGGTGGTTATGCATTTGACTTTTTTGCACCGAATCCTGATTTGAAACCTGAAAAACAAAGTACTTACGAATTAGGTTTTGAAGCAAGATTTGCCAATGGCAGACTGGGTATTGATTTTGCTTATTACAATACCATTGTTAAAGATCAAATTGGACAATTACTCCGTTTAAGTTATGGTAGCGGTTTTGTACTCAACACACAAAACTTTACTGATACCAGAAACTGGGGTACTGAAATTCAGTTAACTGCAATCCCTGTTAAAACAAAAAATGTTACCTGGAATACTACCTTCAACTTTAACCGCATGCGCAACAGAGTTGAACGTATGCCGGCAAATCTTCCCGAGTTTTATGTATCTGATACATGGATTACCAACTCAAGAGGAAGCATGTTCCCGGGTAATACAACAACAGCCATTGGGGGACAAACCTATCGTAAGAACAATGCCGGTCAAATTATTATTGACCCCACAACAGGTTTACCATTACTGGGAGTAGCCTATGAAAAAACAGGCGAACGCTTGCCCAACTTTACAGTGGGTTGGAATAATACCATTACCATCAAAAGCATCACCTTAAGTGTTTTGTTTGACATCAGACGTGGTGGTGACATCTTTAATGTAAATGAACTGTTTCTTACAAGAAGAGGTTTGAGCCAGCGTACAGTTGACAGGGAAACACCACGCATTTTCCCGGGTGTATTAAATGATGCCAACGTAAACAGTGCAACTCCTACCCCTAATACAATTTCAGTTACCCCCATGTATCGCCAGGCATATTGGAGCGCTATTGCAGAAGATGAGTTTATTGAAAGAGGTATTAACTGGTTCCGTTTAAGAGATGTTACTATTGGATATAATATTCCCAAAAAACTGTTTTCAAAATTTGGTTTCATCAGTGCCCTGAATGTATATGCCACAGGTACTGATCTGTTCCTCATAACTAACTATTCTGGTGTGGATCCTTTAACCAACTCCAACACACCGGCTACACCGGGTGTAGGCGGTTTTGGATTTGATTTTGGTACAGTACCATTACCCAGAACATTTTTATTTGGAATCAGAGCATCATTTTAATCACTTTCAAACTTAGAAATATGAAAAAAATACTTTCTATAAAAACAATCCTCATAATGCTGGTGCTTGTTACCAGTACTTCGGGTTGTAAAAAATATCTCGAGGAAGCTTACCTCGATCCTAACAGACCTGTAAGCCCTAATGTAGAAACATTGCTGGCTCCTATTGCCAATAACTGGGCAAGAGGTGTGGCTTTTGACTCACGATTTATTGGTAAGTATATTCAAAATTTCAGTGATGCATCAGGTCTTGCAAACGTATGGGACCGTATGGGCTGGGATTTAAACATTACCAATGGTACTGCAGGTGGCGAAGTGTGGCGCCAGCATTATTGGCAGGTTGGTTCTACATTAAAGTACATGATAGAAGAAGGAAAGCGTACTGAAAAATGGGATTATGTGGGAGTTGCCTATGCCATGTTTGCTTATAGCTGGCAAACAGCAGCTGATATGTATGGAGATTTAATTGTGAGCCAGGCATTTGATAACACGAGATTGACCTTTGATTTTGAATCACAATCAGAAGCATACAAACTTGTATTTCAATATTGCGACAGCGCCATTAAATATCTGCAAACACCCGGTATAAAAGTTCGTTCTAACAGTTTGCTTCCCGGTGATCAGTGGATGTATGGTGGAAATACTACACGCTGGCTTCGTTTTGCATACGGTGTAAAAGCAAGAAATTTCCATCGTTTCAGCTTAAAATCATCCGGCTACTCTGCTGATAGTGTAATACGTTATTGTGATTCATCATTAAGAAGCGCAGGTGATGATCTTACCATCAAATTTGCAGGTGGTGTTACAGATGCTACTAATTTTTATGGGCAGCTAAGAGCAAACCT
>JBKCJY010000094.1:0-3911 GCA_046301455.1 Chitinophagaceae bacterium
AGGTTATACATATGGCATTCACAGTTATGTGCTCAATCATATTAACACTACTGCATGGATGATCAGCACAGAAGCAGGAAGAGATGTGTGTGAAGCCACGATTACTGAAGTGTATAATGAAATGGAAGAGTTGCGTAATGAGTTGGTGGATGAGGAAGAGTTGCAATTAGTAAAAAATTATTTAATCGGAACAATTCTGGGCGATTTAGATGGACCTTTTCATATCACAGGACGCTGGAAGAATTTAATTCTTAACGGACTTGATGAAAACTATTTTTACAAATCTGTTGAAACGATTAAAACCATTACAGCAGAAGAGTTGAAAGAACTGGCGAATAAATATCTAATGCCTGAGAAATTCTACGAACTCGTGGTTATTTAATTTCAACACGGAGGAACGGAGATACAGAGTAACACTGAGAAGAACAGGTACTATGTTAAAAACAAAAGAACAATTTGATTTAGTAACCGGCAAGATTATTGGCTGCGCAATAGAAGTACACAAGGAGCTTGGACCTGGTTTGATGGAAAGTGTTTATGATGTTTGTTTGGCAGAAGAGTTAATACGAAACGGGCTAGCTATCAAAAGGCAAGTTGTTTTACCCGTTGAGTATAAAGGGAGAACACTTGAGAAAGATTTTATAATTGACCTTTTGGTTGAAGAGGAGATCGTTGTTGAATTAAAGTCTGTAGAAATCATATTACCTGTTCATGAAGCACAACTTGTTACTTATTTAAAACTTTCAGGCAAAAAACTTGGCTTATTAATTAATTTCAATGTACCAATACTTAAAGATGGAATTAAAAGAAGGATAAACGGAAATTTTCCCTCCGTGTAACTCTTTAACTCTGTTTCTCAGTGTTAAAAAATATAAACATGAACTTCATCATTAAAGTACTCATTACCGCAGTCAATGCTTTTTTCCTGGCATATGTGTTGCCCGGTGTTGAAATCAAAGATTTTTTGACAGCCATTGTAGTAGCTTTTGTACTGGCATTGCTTGATGCGATCGTAAAGCCTATCTTAATTTTATTTACACTGCCTGCCACTATTTTTACATTGGGTTTGTTTTTATTTGTGATCAATGCGTGCATTATTTTGCTGGATGCACATTTCGTAGGAGGTTTTAGTGTAGATGGTTTTTGGTATGCCTTACTGTTCAGCATTTGTTTATCATTGATTAATTCAATTGTACACAAACGGGTGTTAAAAGATAAACAGCAGAACACAAACTGATTGCTATGCAATTCAAACGGAACAATTTAACGAACGAAGAGCTTCTCCATATATACCGGAGCATCCTGTGGCCCCGCATGATTGAAGAAAAAATGCTGGTGCTGTTACGTCAAGGAAAAATATCCAAATGGTTCAGTGGTATTGGCCAGGAAGCGATTGCTGTTGGTGCTACATTGGCACTACAGGATGATGAATGGGTATTTCCATTGCATCGTAATCTTGGTGTGTTTACCACACGTAAGATGCCATTACATAAATTATTTATGCAATGGCAGGGGAATAAAGAAGGTTACAGTAAAGGAAGAGAACGCAGTTTTCATTTTGGAAGTAAAGAACATCATATCTGTGGAATGATTTCACACCTTGGTCCGCAACTGGCATTGGCTGATGGTGTGGCACTTGCACATAAGTTGAGAAAAGAAAATAAAGTAGCTATTGCATTTACAGGCGAAGGCGGTACCAGTGAAGGTGATTTTCATGAAGCGTTGAATGTAGCTGCAGTGTGGGATTTGCCTGTAATTTTTATTATTGAAAACAATGGATATGGTTTGAGTACACCTACGAATGAGCAATACCGTTGCGATCATCTTGTAGAGCGTGCAAAAGGTTACGGTATGGATGGTGTGCGTATTGATGGCAACAATATTCTGACTGTTTATGATACCATCAAAGGTGTTCGCCAGTTCTGCATCGAAAATCAAAAACCGTATTTAATTGAGTGCATGACCTTTCGTATGCGTGGGCATGAAGAAGCAAGCGGTACCAAATATGTTCCTTCCTATCTGTTTGATATCTGGAAAGAAAAAGATCCTATCAAAAATTATGAAGACTATTTAATTGCTGAGCATGTGTTAAGTGAGGCATCAGTTGAAGCCATTCAAAATGAATTCAAACAAAAGATCGATGATGAATTAAAGATCGGTTTCGATGCAAAACCGATGGTGATTGATACGGAGGAAGAATTGGAAGATCTATACAAGCCGGTAGCTGATAGCAGCAAGACGTCAGTGATTGATAATTCATCTGTTCAATATACGCCATTAGCAATTAATGAAAAACGGTTTATTGATGGCATCAGTGAAGGATTGAAACAAAGTATGCAGGAACATCCCAATCTCATCATCATGGGTCAGGATATTGCAGCGTATGGTGGTGCATTTAAAATCACTGAAGGCTTTGTGCAGGAGTTTGGTAAAGAACGTATCCGCAATACACCTATTTGTGAAAGCGCCATTGTTGGTGCAGCCATGGGTTTAAGTCTGGAAGGATATAAAGCGGTGATGGAAATGCAGTTTGCTGATTTTGTAACTGTAGGTTTTAATCAAATCGTGAATAATCTTGCAAAACTTCATTACCGCTGGGGACAGAATGCTGATGTAGTAGTACGTATGCCCACAGGAGCCGGTGTGGGTGCAGGGCCTTTTCACAGTCAGAGTAATGAAGCGTGGTTCACCAAAGTGCCGGGGTTGAAAATTGTTTATCCATCAACACCGATGGATGCAAAAGGTTTGTTGATTGCAGCTATCAATGATCCCAATCCTGTGATGTACTTTGAACACAAAGCTTTGTATCGTTCTGTAAGTGGTAATGTACCTTCAGAATATTATGAAATTGAAATCGGCAAAGCACGTCATGTAAGAAGTGGGGATGAGATTTCTATTATTACTTATGGTGCGGGTGTGCATTGGGCAGAAGATTATGCAGCAGAGCATCCTGAAATCTCTATTGACATTCTTGATTTACGTTCTTTAGCTCCTTTGGATTATGCAGCTATCCGTGCAGCAGTGCAACGAACAGGAAGAGTTTTGCTTCTACATGAAGACACTTTGATCAGCGGTATTGGTGGTGAAATTGCAGCATGGATCGCAGAACATTGTTTTGCATTACTGGATGCACCGGTGATGCGTTGTGCATCACTAGACACACCTATTCCATTTAATATAGAGTTAGAACAAAACTTTTTGGCCAAGGGAAGATTAGGTGAGATGGTAGAAAAGTTGATGCTTTACTAATATGAGATTATTGATTCAAATATTTTTATTGTTGCTGTTTGCTTCCTGTACAACACAACAAAAGAAAAAACAAGATCCAATAACTAAAAAAAAGTCAATTGTTGTTTTGCAAGCCTTGCAGTTTACTGATACCACATCACTTCAACTCCTGAAAGATTCAATAGAAATATTTTATCCTGTAACAGTTTATATTGCTCCCGATAAAAATTTTCCGGAGCATATTTATTACAAACCCCGCAACCGCTACAGGGCTGACAGAATTATTCACTGGCTGCGTATGAATATAGCAGATAGTGTGAAAACTATTGTTGGTATTACTGCGTTAGATATTTCAACTACTAAAAATAATGTGTATGACTATGGTGTAATGGGTTTGGGTTATCGGCCCGGTCATGCTTGTGTGGTATCGACCTTTCGTGCTGCAAAAACAGCAAAGAGCAAAATGCATTTACAGCAACGTTTACTGAAACTAGTAATCCATGAATTGGGTCACAATTTTGGTTTACCGCATTGCAGCAATAAAGCATGTTTTATGGTGGATGCAGAAGGGCAGATGAAGTTGGACCAGGAGCGTTACCTGTGCGGCAGTTGCACTAAAAGATTAAACGATTGATTTATTAACTACTTTTAGTAAAATCAGTGTATTAGTTGATCATTTCTTA
>JBKCJY010000095.1:0-5813 GCA_046301455.1 Chitinophagaceae bacterium
GGGCACCTGGTTTGAAAAATACCTGATTCCAATTGCTGAGCAAATTGAACTGCTGGACAATACCATCCATCGTTTATTTTACACAAACCCTAAGGTTAAGATCATTTTTACCATTAGTCCGGTGCGACATTTAAGAGATGGCGTTGTTGAGAACAACCGTAGCAAAGCCCGGTTGATTGAAACGGTTCATCACCTTGTAAATAAATTTGACCGGTTATTTTATTTCCCGGCTTATGAACTGGTAATTGATGTGCTTCGTGATTACCGATTTTATGATATTGACCTGGCGCATCCCAATTATGCAGCCACACAGTTTGTAATGGAGCATTTTTCCAGTTTTGCTTTTGATGAACCCACGCAGGTTTTAATGAAAGAAATTAAACAACTGGTAACTGCACGTAATCATAAAGCGTTTCACTCGGGATCAAATCAACATCAGCAGTTTCTTAAGCAGCAATATGCAAAGGCAGAGCAGTTGTCTAAAGCTTATCCAATGCTTGACTTTACGTCTGAGTTGAGCTATTTCCAATAATACTATTTACCGTATAATGTTACTTACGTTATGTTAAACAGCTTTGCTGTAAACGGGAATAAAAACAAACGCCCCTTTGCAGGAGCGTTGTAAACTTAGTGCGTGAAGCAGGCTATAATTACACCTGCTGTTTTGATAATAGAGATGATGACCTCTTTATCAATTTTAATTTTAACTTCCATGTTGGAAAGTTTAAAAGTCGGAGTGCTGATAACGCTCCGGCTTTTTTGTTGCCTGTTTACAAATCCATTTCCACAGGTGAATACCTTGCGGCAGCTCAATTGTTTTTATTCCCGTTTACTTTATGGCTTTGTGTGGCTGTTTATACATAACGTAAATTCGGGGCAACGGTACTGATTTCTTTATCGTATAATTAACATTATGTTAAACAGGCAATTTTAAACTGTAAATTGCTGCTTCTCTATGATAAATGGTACCAACTCATCAAACTGAAGTCCTGCCCTTTGCAAAGCATCCATCACTTCTTCCCTGTTAACTCCCGCCGCAAAGCTTTTTTCTTTAAATCGTTTCTTCACGCCTTTCAGTTCCATACCCGCATATCTTTCCGGCCGCATTAAACTGTATGCATGAACTAATCCGCTTAATTCATCAAATGCGTATAACATTTGATCCATTCTCGTAATCGGCTCCACGCCAAAATGATTGGGTCCGTGGCTGGCAATAGCACGGATGATTTCCGGATCCACATTTCTAGCTTCAAGTTCCTCAATAATCTTTTTGCAATGTTGCTCCGGCCATTGATCCCAATCTGCATCATGCAGCAGACCCGCCAGTTCCCAGCGCCATTGACTCGTTTCATCAAGACCTTCTTTCTCAGTGGCCCAGCATTTCATTAAATGTGCTACCTGGTGCATGTGCAGTTGCAGCCGTTCGTTCTTAACCCAGTCAAGAAATAATGAATTAGCTTCTTCCCTGGTTAAAACATTTCCTTTGTTGGCAGGATTTCCAAATACCGTTCTGTTTAATTGTAAAGACATGTAATTCCGATTGTTTAAAGAGAAAAGCTGCTCTTTTGGAACAGCTTTTCATGTGTATGTTTTTATAAAAGTTCAATATTACAAAGAATCTTTTATTGATTCAATTCATCATACTTCTTTTGATAGAATTTTTCCTTTTCAGGATTTCCAATAAAACGATAACCCTCAGTTAAAAGATTCACTGTGGTTTTGTATTCGTTTTTCATACGTCTGTCTTTCATTACTTCATCTCTTTTCATTCCTTCAAAAATAGCTAATGCATTTTCAAGATTAGGAATGGCATCTTTCATACGAGCTTCCATCTTTGCTTTTAACTCTGTTTTTTTCTGAGCATCTGCCGGTGTTGTACCTTTTATTGCTTTTAATTCATCCTGAATGTTGGCAGCATCATTAAAATAAAGTTTGCCCATGAGTAAATGAGCATCTGGTTTACTCTTATCTGTTTGAATACAGAGATTTAATTCTGAAACGATTTTATCATAATAGGTTTGTTTTTGATCAGCCGGTGCTTTTTGTTCCATGAACAACCAGTTAAAAATTTCGGCTGCATAATCAAAGCGCATATCATAATCTTTAGGCGTTTTAGTAAGTACAGCTTCATATTTTTTAAACAAATCTGGGCCTGTTCCTTTTTTACGTTCTTTATCAAGATCCAGCTTATCGTAATAAGCATCATTAGGATATAAAACACGCCCTATTTCAGCATATTTTTCAGCAGTTGCAAAATCTTTCTTATCGTCGTAGTAATAAGTTACATAACGGTAACAAACATCATAACCCTCTCCACCAACTTTAGCATCACATATTTTTTGAAAGAAGTTAATGGCTTCTTCCATATTATCACCCTGCATAGCTGCTGCACCTGCGTAATAATATAGCACTGTATCTACTTCACTCAACGCCCATTTGTTTTTGAATATGAAACGGCCCACTTTATCTGCCTGTTTGTATTTATCCAATGCGCCTTTGTAATCCTGTTTATTGTAAAAATCATTACCCTCACGTTGCAGTTCAAGATAATTGTCGAATACGGGATAGCCACGAAGTGTGAGATATCCTTCGGTTTGTTTGGGATCAAGTTCCATTGCTTTTACAAAAGCATCAAAGCCAACGTTCCAAACATCGGGCACGGAGCCTTTTAATGCGGCATCTTTTCCAATTTGATTATAAATAAAACCTTTGTAAAACCAACCTTCCCAGTTTTTTTGCTCTTTTTCGTTGGCCAATAATAGATCTACGGCTTCTTTAGCTTTTACCCAATCTTTTTTGTCAACAAAATTCCGCACTTTTTTGATGTCCTGGGCTGACACCGAAACGGCAAATACTAAAGCAATCGCTGCAAAGAAAATCTGTTTCATTTTTGTCATTTAATTTGAAAAATAATTTTTGGTTTATTGATTTTCAACGGTTTCATTTCCTGTTTCATCAGTGTTTGATGAAGTGTCAGTTGAAGCTTCGGGAGCTTCCGGCTCTGCATCATTTTTAATCACTTCCTCTTCCTCTGCCACTTTTGTTATTGCCGCAATTTCATCTCCTTCATCTACACGAATCAATTTTACACCCTGAGTGGCACGGCCCTGTTCACTGATTTGTGCAACTGACATACGAATGGTAATTCCATTTTTGCTGCTGATCATCAGGTCTTCTTTCTCTGTTACATCCAGGATACCTACCAACGCTCCTGTTTTTTCAGTTACGTTAATGGTTTTTACTCCTTTACCGCCACGGTTGGTGAAACGGTATTCGCTTACTGCAGTACGTTTACCATATCCTTTTTCACTTACCACGAGTACAGTTCTAGATGTGTCCTCCACTTTTACACAAATCATACCAACCACTTCATCTGTTTCATCATCCACTTCAATACCGGCTACACCAATGGCACCACGACCTGTGGGTCTTACTTTTGTTTCAGGAAAACGAATGGCTCTTCCGCTTTTCACTGCCATCATTATTTCACTCTGGCCATCTGTCATCTTCGCTTCAAGCAACTGATCGCCTTCTACGATGGTAATTGCATTCACTCCGGTTGCACGGCGTCTGCTAAAATCTTCCAAACTTGTTTTCTTAATAATGCCTTTACGTGTACAAAGTACAATGTAATGATTCTTTACAAATTCTTCATCGTCCAGGTTGGCCACATCAATAATAGCTCTTACTTTATCATCGGGGCTCAATTGCATAAGGTTTTGAATAGCTCTACCCTTACTGGTTTTATCTCCTTCAGGAATTTCATAACTCTTGAGCCAGTAACATCTTCCCTTTTCTGTAAAGAATAATAAAGTGTGATGGGTGGATGCTACAAAAAGATGTTCAATAAAATCTTCTTCTCTTGTTTTACTTCCTGCTGCTCCCCTGCCGCCACGGCGTTGCTGCCTATACTCAGTTAACGATGTTCGTTTTACATAGCCGTGATGTGAAATGGTAATCACCACATCTTCTTGTTTAATCAAATCTTCAATACGCACCTCATCATCCAGGTAAGTAATTTCTGTTTTGCGTTCATCACCAAACTTTGCTTTCATTTCAAGCAATTCAGTTTTAATG
This sequence comes from Chitinophagaceae bacterium, assembly GCA_046301455.1. Lineage (GTDB taxonomy): Bacteria > Bacteroidota > Bacteroidia > Chitinophagales > Chitinophagaceae > Lacibacter. The sequence continues at coordinate 4,078 of JBKCJY010000095.1, forward strand.
AGATCAAAACGCATTTGCTCATTACCCAGCAATTCATTCAAATGAGCAATAAGCTTCATCAATTCATCATATTCATTCTTGATTTTTTCACGTTCCATGCCGGTAAGGCGTTGCAAACGCAATTCAAGAATGGCCTTGGCTTGTATTTCATCTAATCCCCATCCTGCATTAATCAAACTTTCTTTTGCAATATCCGGAGTAGCAGAGCTGCGGATGAGTGCAATCACTTCATCCAGATGATCCAATGCAATTAAATAACCCTGTAAAATGTGTGCACGCTCCTGTGCTTTACGCAATTCATATTTGGCACGGCGTACCACAATTTCATGACGAAACTCTACAAACTCACTGATGAGGTCTTTGAGGTTAAGAATTTTGGGGCGACCTTTAACCAGCGCCACGTTATTAATACCAAATGATGTTTGAAGTTCTGTGTACTTATAAAGCTGGTTGATGATAACGTTAGCCACGGCATCACGTCTTAAATCAACTACAATACGTGTTCCTTCTTTTTGATTGCTCTCATTGTTTACATGAACAATGCCGTCAATAATTTTATCATTTACAAGCTGACCAATTTTGTCAGTTAAGGCATCTCGGTTTACCTGGTAAGGAACTTCAGTGATAACGATTTGTTCACGGCCGCTGGTTTTTGTATCCACATGCATTTTGCCACGCAGTACTACCCTTCCTCTACCAAAATGATAACCGGCTTTGATACCTTCCATGCCGTAAATAGTACCTGCTGTTGGGAAGTCAGGCGCTTTTACATACGTCATCAATTCATCTATGGTTATATCACGGTTGTCAATAAACGCAACACAGCCATCCAATACTTCGCTTAAGTTATGCGGCATCATATTGGTGGCCATACCCACAGCAATACCGCTGGAGCCGTTTACCAATAAATTAGGAAAACCTGTTGGAAGTACTGTGGGCTCTTTTTCAGAGTCATCAAAGTTGAGTTGGAAATCAACCGTTTCTTTGTCAATGTCGAGCATCATACTTTCGGCTATTCGATCCATACGCACTTCCGTATAACGCATAGCAGCAGGTCCGTCACCATCCTGGTTACCAAAGTTACCCTGACCATCAACCAACGTATAACGCATGCTCCACTCCTGTGCCATACGCACCATTGCATCGTATACAGAGCTATCACCATGCGGATGATATTTACCAAGCACCTCACCCACTACTCTTGCACTCTTTTTATAAGCTTTGTTGTATTGCAAGCCCAGCTCATTCATTGCATATAAAATGCGGCGGTGTACGGGTTTTAAACCATCTCTAACATCAGGCAAAGCACGGCCAACGATTACACTCATGGAGTAATCGATATAAGCCGTTTTCATTTGTTCTTCAATGTTCACGGGAACAATACGACCATGATTATGCTGGCCGTTTTGCATTGTATTTTCAGTTTGATCCATATTCATTTTTAAAGGCCGCCAAAGATACCGAAATGAGGGTGGAATACGGTTGAAAAGATGGGTTTATTTAGGCTGTTTTTTCAACAGAAAATTAGGGTTTGTGGATAAGAAAATGAGCCTTGAGTTTACGGAGTGGATTTAGGTAAAGTGCTGATAGCCGATAGTGGTTAGACAATAGTCAATAGTGAATAGTAAAAAAACGCTTAAATGATGTTTAACTGTAAAGGGAACGATGAAATCCCGAAGGTTTTAGGGAGTAAAAAAGACCCATTGTATTTACACCAGTTTGTTACAAAAAAAATC
>JBKCJY010000096.1:0-1526 GCA_046301455.1 Chitinophagaceae bacterium
TCCCAGTTCTTCATCTTTCATTTTATCATACACCCGCAGGTAAACGGTCCATTGAAAGTTTATATACTCAGCAATTAAATCAACTACCATGTTTTTATACACCACCGCATCTGTTTCCATTCGTAATTGATTACTCCATAAACGCAACTCTTGTGTTGGATTGGTGTATGGTGAAACGGGATTAAGAGATGCTATACCTGTGCGGAAAATTGTTCTTCCGGTAATATCATTGTAAACAGCTTTATAGCGGCGCTGTAATTCTTTTAAATCTTCTGTTTGAAACAACACAGCTTCCCAAACCCAGCTCAGGTATTTTTGATTAGTGTATGAAGTAATGGTTGTTTCAATAGCATCTTTAATCTGAACCTTTGATGCGTAGCTGGTGTTTTGCTCACCTTCATTCAAGGCATTGCCTTTAATATTTTTATAACTGAATGGAAAATCTTTGATGACTTCAGAAAGCTGTGGTTTAATGCTGGCGGCCGGTGTTTTCAATTGCGCCTGTGAACAGTAAAAACTAAGTGTAAACAATAATGCTGTTAAGATGTTTTTATGCATTGATTTTGGATTTGAATACAAATTAAAGAATGTTTCCGTAATTACACGCATAACCATGCAGAAATTTACACAGTAACCTGTAGTAGCAACAGGTGAAAAAACATGAGTACTACTCTTGCATCTTGAAATGATGCTTGCTACCTTTAACTCTTAAATCCAATGTTATGAAAACTGCTATTCGCAAAAGTTCTGCTGTTATCTTTTCATTGAAGCAAATTGTTCACATGCTGGTTGAATCGTTTGAGACACCTCAAACAAGACAGTTCAAGCGCTGGAAAAGTTATCTTGGTGAATAAGTGCAGCAGCTATCCGTTCCTTTGAAAGCCATATACCAACGTGTGTGGCTTTTTATTTATTTAGAATTTATCTAAAACATTTTTCATCTCAGCTTTAATTTCCATCGTACACAAGTTATTAATCGTTCCTTCATGTGTATGATGTAGTTGTTGCAAGTTATACTCGAATATTCCATTATTGATAGCATTTCCAACTTGCTGATATGCTTCACGAAAAGGAACTCCTTTGTTCACCAGTTCATTCACGGCTTCCACACTAAACAGGTGTTTGTATTTTTCATCTGTAAGAATACCCTCCCTGGTACTGATGTTTTGTAACATCAACTGCAGAAGTTGCAAACATGCTTTTATTTCTTCAATTACAGGAAAGAGAATTTCCTTAGTGAGTTGTAAATCTCTATGATAGCCACTCGGTAAATTGTTTAACAGAATTGTAAGTTCATTGGGTATGGCTTGCATACGGTTACACTTGGCACGGATCAATTCAAACACATCCGGATTTTTTTTATGCGGCATAATACTGCTGCCTGTTGTTAATTCATCAGGGAAAGAAATGAAAGCGAAATTTTGATTCATATACAAACAGCAATCCATTGATAGTTTGCTCAATGTTGCTGCTATGGAACTGATTCCGATAGCGGTTGCTTTTTCTGCTTTGCCCCTCGTCATTTG
>JBKCJY010000097.1:0-4274 GCA_046301455.1 Chitinophagaceae bacterium
ACAAATTAATAAGATGTCAAATAGTAATTCAACTCCTGTAAGACTTGTTCCTATGAACCAAAAAATTGCTTTTGGTTTAGGTATGCTGGCAAATCAAATGTTCCCGGCTGCTTTAGGCATTTTTATGGTTGTGCTGGTTCAGGATTTAGGTTTTCCTGCTTGGATGTGGGGTGTTTTATTTTTTCTGCCAAGAATTTTTGATGCATTTTTTGATCCTATCATGGGATTTATAACTGACAATACACGTTCCGTGTGGGGAAGGAGAAGACATTATGTTTTTGTGGGTGCCATCATCATGGGAATTTCATTCCTCGTAATGTGGCAATTATACAGGGAGAATGGGATTACTTTCAATTTCATCTTTTTTCTTCTCTGGTCTTTTGTTTTTTATTTCGGTTTATCAGTGTTTAGTGTTCCTTATGTGGCAATGGGCTATGAAATGAGTGATGATTTTCATGAGCGTACAAATATTATGGCCATATCACAATGGATTGGTCAGTGGGCATGGGTAATTGCTCCTTGGTTTTGGGTTGTGATGTATGATCCTAAATGGTTTCCCAATGCAGACACTGCTACACGAACATTAGCAGTTTGGGTAGGGCTTTCCTGTATGGTTTTGGCAATGATGCCTGCAATCTTTATTAAAAGCAAATCAACAAAAAATGATGAGAGTTTAAAACCATTGACATTAAAAACAATTGGTGGCAGTATCAAAGAAATTCTCAACAGTTTCAGAGAGGCGTTTAAAATCAAACCATTTCAAAAACTTTGTATTGCTACGTTTTTAATTTTCAATGCATTTAATACAGTGGCCAGTTTTACATTCTTCATTATCGTATATCGCCTGTTTAATGGTGATACTGCCGCTGCAGGAATTTGGCCCACACTTTTTGGAAGTGCAGGTGCTTTGGGCACAACGTTTATCGTCATTCCTATTGTTGCAAGAATGTCGAAGAAGATGGGTAAGAAGAATGCCTTCTTAGCATCTCAGGCCATATCTATTCTTGGTTATATTTTGTTTTGGTTCCTTTTTATACCGGGCAAGCCCTATATGTTCCTTTTTGCATTGCCGCTTTTTTCATTTGGAATTGGTAGTTTATTTACACTCATGATGTCAATGACGGCTGATGTATGTGATATGGATGAATTAACGTCAGGTAAAAGAAGAGAAGGAATTTTTGGTGCCATTTACTGGTGGATGGTAAAATTCGGTTTTGCCATTGCAGGATTATTAACCGGCGTAATTATGGCAGCAGTTGGTTTTGATTCTGGCGCTGCTACACAAACTGAAAGTGCTGTTACAGGGTTAAGACTTGCTTTCTCAGGTCTTCCCATCTTAGGAACTTTAATTGCCATTTGGGTGATGTGGAATTATGATTTGAGTGAAGCGAAAGCCAATCAGATTAAAATGGAATTAGACCGCAGAAAAGCGGCATAATAAGACAGAACTTATTAAATAGAAGACGAACACTGTTTGTGAATTTAATTTATAAAAAATGCTGAAACGATTGATTGCAGCTTATTTGAAATTGCATGATATCTGTTTTAGCGTGAATTAAAATATGCCCACAATAAACGAACTGATTACTAAAAACATATCATCCGAAAATGATATGGTAGTCTCCTTCCTTTAACGCTTTCAGAATTGTGAGTTTATTTTTTAAAAGGTTTAGAAATGACAATGTATAGGCGGTAGCGTTTATGCACTGCCTGTATGTTCATTATAAAAAATCAATCATGAAACAAATTTCAACGCAACAATTGCTGCAGAAAATCTGGATAATGGCCTTCGTATTATTTTTATTACTGCCTTTATCTTTATTTTCCCAGATTGTTCCTGCCGGCAGCGGTAGTTATACATTACAATTACCGCCTCCTGATGCTGCCGGAAGAAATGTGCTTCCTAACGGAACACCAAGGGTTTCAGGTGCTGCAGCAACCAAGCCCATTGTAACAAATGATTGGTGGACAGGGCTGCTCACATTCAATGATGCCAATTTGTACAACTATCCTTTATCTATGAAAGGTAGCTCAAGTGGTTTGGTTTTGAGTTATACATTCCTTGGACTTGGTGCTAACGATACACGACAGCCGATGGGCCCGGAGCAACCGATCATACTTGGTGTATCAGGGTTAACCGGTACCTATCCAACTGTATCTGATTACAGTGACTGGACTGTAACTGCAAGCTGGAGTAATGCAGGCCGATCATTCAGTGCAACCATGGGCATGGGTATGCCATTTGTTTATTGTACAAAAGGAAATGCTGATGTTGCTTCAGTTGTTGTAAACACAGGAACGGTTTCAGTACAGGGCGAAATGTTGTTGATTTCGAATTCTATAAGTGCTTCCAATTTTGCAGTATATGCACCTGTTGGTTCTACATGGACCAATTCAGGAAATACTTATACTTCAACATTAGCAGGCAAAAATTATTTTTCTGCTGCAATGCTGCCCGCAGGTGTAAATGCATCAACAGCAGCAAATGATTATAAGCAATATGCTTATGTGTTTCCAACAAACACCGCAGTAAGTTGGAATTATGATAATGCAACTGCAACTATGCAATCTACTTTTACAGTAACAACTGATAAAAAAGAAGGAACCGGTTCAACAGTGTTGCTGGGGTTATTACCACATCAGTGGTCGCATTTGGGTGCTGGCTCACCAGTGCCGGGATCATACGCCTATACAACTTCAAGAGGAGTAATGAAAATGCTTGCTTCCAATTCATTTGTTGTTGAAAATAAATTCAAAGGCGTTCTTTCTGCATTGCCTAATTTGGCAAAATACAGTCCGGGCTTTAATCCTGCTGCATTAAATTCAAAAATTGATTTGGTAAAAAATGCAGGACTTGATACATGGACGGATTCTTATAATGAAGGTCTGGCGATGAACAAGTTAATTCAGGTTGCAAAAATTGCTGATCAAATGGGTAACACGGCAGCACGTGATAAACTCATTAACACAGTAAAAACAAGATTGGAAAATTGGCTGAAAGCAGTACAGGGTGAAAATGCTTTCATCTTTTATTATAACAATACATGGACAACAATGATTGGGTATCCTGCAGGTTACTCAGCTGATGCAAATATTAATGATCATCATTTTCATTATGCCAATTTTATTAATGCCGCCACCGCAGTAGAACAATATAAACCGGGCTGGGCTGCCAATTGGGGGCCAATGGTAAATATGCTTATAAAAGATGCAGGTAACGGTGACAGATCCAACACCATGTTTCCGTTTCTCCGGAATTTTCATCCTTATGCTGGTCACAGTTTTGCATCAGGTCAATTAAATGCTGAGCCTCATGGCAATAACCAGGAATCATCGTCAGAAGCAATGAATTTTAATTCATCACTTATTCAATGGGGTGTGATGACTGGTGATAATTCTATCCGTGATTTAGGAATTTATCTCTATACAACAGAGCAAACAGCAATTGAAGAATATTGGTTTGATATGAGCGACCGCAATTTTGCTCCCACCTATTCGCAAATCATGTGCGCACGTGTATGGGGCAATGGCTATGATCGTAATACATTCTGGACGGGTGATATAGCTGCTATGTATGGTATTCAAATATTCCCATTAACAGGTTCTCATCTTTATCTGGGACATAATAAAACTTATGCACAAACACTTTGGAATGACATGACTGCAAAAACAGGTGTACTTACAAATACACCCAATGATAATTTATGGTTTGAAAATTACTGGTCATTCCTTGCATTAACCAACCCTTCAGCAGCCGTAAACTTGTATAACAATTATCCTACTTATAAATTAAAAAACGGTAATTCTGATGCACATGTTTATCATTGGCTGCACAGCTTTAACGGTATGGGCTCTGTTGATGCAACCATAACAGCCAACTACCCCATTGCGGGGGTTTTTAATAAAGCAGGTGATAAAACATATGTGGCACATAACTATGGTAATACGCAAATAACGGTTACTTATTCTGATGGTTTTTCAATGATAGTGCCTGCAAGAACGTATAAAACAAGTAAGGATATTGCAGTTACTGCTGTATTATCATCAAACAGTACACAAGTGCCAACCAATGGAGGCGTTACATTAACTGCTGCCGTAACGGGAGCAGGAATTACCAAAGTGGAATTTTATGACGGAGCAACACTTATTGATACAAAGCTGGCTGCACCTTATACAACAACTGCAAGCAACCTTACTGCAAAAATTCATGGCTTTTATGCAAAGGTTTATGTGGGTACTTCCTTAGAACTTTCAAATGTTGTATCAGTAGTTGT
>JBKCJY010000098.1:0-2811 GCA_046301455.1 Chitinophagaceae bacterium
AGATCTGCATTTCGCAGACGTGGTAGTTTTGTTATTCCTTTAACATATACAGATACTGTACCTGCTTCACCCAAAACCAAATCTGTAGCAATTAAAGCTGATACAACAGTGCCTGTAAAAAAAGATAGTGCAGTTATTAATGATACACTGGCAATAAAAGATTCAAGTTTTCAGCGAATTGATACCTTCTCCATCAAAATGTCAAAAGACTCACTCGATGCTCCTGTTGAATTTATTGCTGAAGATTCAATGATTGTAGATATTCCTGATGAGAAAGTTTATATCTATAATAAAGGTGAAGTAACCTACAAGGATATAAATCTAAAAGCCAATATTATTCAGCTAAATCAGCAAACCCAAATATTAACTGCATATTCTACAAGTGACAGTACAGGCAAACGTGAAGGGGTACCTGCATTTAAGCAGGGGGAAGAAGCTTTTACTGCTGATACCATCCGTTTTAATTTTAAAACACAAAAGGGGCAAACAGTTGGCACTTATACACAACAGCAGGAAATGTTTGTATATGTTGAAAAATCAAAACGTATAACAAATAATTCTTTTTATGGTCAGGGTGCCCGTTTTACTTCCTGTAATTATGATACACCGCACTTTGCATTCCGTGCTGCCAAAACAAAATTCATAAGTAATAAAATTGCAGTAACAGGAGCGGTTCGTCCGGAGTTTGAGGGAGTTCCCATTCCTGTTGGATTACCATTTGGCTTATTCCCGTTAAAACAGGGTAGAAGAACTGGATTGCTGCCTCCACAGCCTGTAATCAATCAGCAATTGGGATTTGGACTTGAAGGTTTGGGATATTATAAAACATTTGGCGAAAACTGGGATGCTTCTGTCAGAACCAATATTTATTCTTATGGATCATGGAATTTATTTTTATCGCCCAGCTACCGAAAGCGGTACAGGTACAGCGGTGGTTTTAATATAAGTTACATGAATAATAAAGTTGGGTTTAAAGGTGATCCTGATTATGTGCCTCCATCACGCAACTTCTCTGTTCAATGGAATCATTCAGTTGATGGTAAGGCTAGGCCCGGAACCAATTTTAGTGCTAATGTAAATGTGGCTACGAGTTTGTTTAACCAGTTTTTCCCTAACAACGCAGTGCAGAATTTTAATAACCAGCTTTCATCATCCATTGCGTACCAGCGTTCATGGGCAGGTAAGCCTTACAATCTAACAGTAACCGCCAATCACAATCAAAATACCAATCAGCGCTTATATAATCTTACATTACCTGCAGTTGGTTTTACTATGAATACGATATATCCGTTTCAGAAAAAGGAATTTGCAGGGCAGCCTAAATGGTATGAGAAATTAGGTGTGGCATATAATGGCACATTCAACAACCAGCTTTCCTTTTATGATACTGCTGTATCAGTAAGAAAATTATTAGATACGCTTGATTGGAATGCAACACACAGTATTCCCATTCAGCTTTCATTGCCACCTGTAGGACCTTTGCAAATTGGCCCATCTATCAGTTATTCTGAAACATGGCATTCAAGAGGCTACAGCAGGAGGTATAATTCAACCACCAAAAAAGTTGAAACAACATCAACCCGTGGTTTATTTCGTGATAAAAGAATGAATGTAGGGCTCAACTTCAGTACTGCTTTATTCGGTACAAAAAATTTTAAACGTAAAACAGGAGTACAGGCCATCAGGCATGTAGTGCGCCCTACTGTGGGTATTGGCTATTCGCCCAATCTTAATTTAAATAACTGGCAGCAAATACAGGTGGATTCACTGGGCAATAAACTTTGGTTTGATGAGTTCAGCGCATTTTCGGGTGTGGAATTCTTTCAGCAAAACGGAGGAAGCATCAGTTTTGGAGTAGATAATAACCTTGAATTAAAGATGCGCAGCAAAAAAGATACAAGTGAAGAAGGTATCAAAAAAATACGTTTGATTGATGGTTTTGGATTTAATGGATCCTACAACCTCACTGTTGATTCATTCAACCTAAGTGATTTTAATTTTTACCTGCGCAGCAATCTATTTGAAAAAATCAGTATTACCGCAGGTGCAAATATTTCGCCCTATAAACAAGATGTCTCTGGCAGAAGATTAAAAGAATATGCCTGGCAAAACAGCAATACATTTTCGTTAGGAACATTTACCAATGGTTTTGTTTCAGTTAACACACAGTTCAAAAGCAAACCTAAAGACGATAAAAAAGAAAAAGAACGCCGTGAACAGGAACGAAATCAAAGCTATGATAACGATGAACGCAGCCGTGAAATGGGAATGATACAAGCCAACCCTCAGGAGTTTGCTGATTTTAATGTGCCATGGAGCATTAATTTATCTTATGCACTCAATCTAACCCGTGTTCCCAAATTTGATTTTAGTGGTTTTACAACCGTGCTCACACAATCACTCAACTTTAACGGCGATTTTAATTTAACTGAAAAATGGAAAATACAGGGGCAAGGCACATTTGATGTACAAACCAGGAAGCTGCAGTATTTTACTACATCTATTGCACGTGACCTGCATTGCTGGCAGCTTGCTATTAATGTTACACCTATTGGGCCAATACGCACTTTCAGTATAACAGTTAATCCTAAATCTTCACTGTTACGAGATTTACGTATTAACCGTTCACGGTTTTTCTACAACAATATTCCAAGATAAATAAGGATAAAAAAAGCCATCCCTAAGAATAGGGACGGCGTATTTACCTATAAGAGAACCAACAGTAGGTTTATAATATTTTACAATGTTCTTTCGGCAACGATGTTGAAAGAACCATCATTTTTTATTTGTTTAATTCTGTAAGTTGTTTTT
>JBKCJY010000099.1:0-3657 GCA_046301455.1 Chitinophagaceae bacterium
CTTTAGTTAGGTTTGCGCAATTAACTGACAGGTTGTTTTAAATTGTTCTTAAAAAAAGAAGCGACTAAAAGTATCATCTTTTTGGTCGCTTCTTGTAAGTGGATCCTGCAGGATTTGAACCTGCGACCCTCTGATTATGAGTCAGATGCTCTAACCGACTGAGCTAAGGATCCGGCCTTTTGGGCGGGGGCAAAGATAGAGAAATCCAACTTTCAGATGAATACAATTTCTTTGTGGTATGAATGGAATTAAAAACATCATATTTGATTTAGGCGGTGTGCTACTGGATATTGACTTTGTAAAATCTCAACATGCATTTGCTCAATTGGGGGTTCACAACTTTAAAGAAATGGTTTCGCCTTTTAAGGGCAACGATTTGTTTAATGCGTTGGAAACCGGAATGGATTCTGATCTGTTTTATCATCAGTTTCGGCAACTTTCCGCTACATCACTCAGCAATCAAACAATTGAAGAAGCATGGTGTGCTTTGCTTATCGGGTTTAGAAAAAAAAGTATTGAACAACTGGCAGCGTTAAAGCAAAACTATAATACTTATTTGCTCAGTAATACCAATGAAATTCATCTGCAACGCATTCATCAGATGTTCAGAAATGATTTCAATAACATGGAACTGGATGAATGTTTTGAAGCAGCATATTACTCCCATCGTATTCAAACACGTAAACCGTCGGTAGAAGCCTGGTTGCACATTATTAACCACCATTCATTAACTGCATCAGAAACGCTTTTTATTGATGATGGAGCTGAAAATATAAAAGCAGCAAAGCAGTTGGGGCTTCAAACCATTCAACTGTTGCCTGGCATGTACATTGAAAATCTTGACTTGTAAAAAACAGATGGCGTAACTAATAACTACCGGCTATCGGCTGTATTCACCTCACTTCTTCAAACTCAATATAATCACCACCCTTGGGTGAAGCTTGTGATTGTTGGGGTGTGGTTTGTCGCTGAAATTCCTGGGCACGCTGGTTCATTTGGTCCTGAAACTCATTCATTCTTTTTTTCATAGTGCCTGCCACTTTTGTAACGGGAATGAGAAAGCCAAAAATAAAACGGTAAAGTAAGTATATACCAAGTCCAATTAAGAGGATGCGTAACATAATGGCACAAAGTTAGACCATAAGGTGCTGTTCAATTCTAAATAATTTGATAAATGGTAGGGAGAGCGGGAGGTTCATCAACACAAAGCACCAAACAAAAAAGATTTTTACAAATAGCGGCACATGCCTTACATTTGCATCGGAAAAAGAAACAGCGGAAGGGAACGGAATCGTTCCCTTCTTTATTTCACTTACATGAGTATCGAGAAAAAAACAGAAATAATCCGGGGTTTGGTGGAAGAACTGATTTCAGGTGAACCCGGCCATTTTTTGGTGGATGTAAAACTCAAACCGGGTAACAGCATACAAGTGATGCTGGATGCAGATGAAGGCATTTCACTTAACAAATGTGTGAACTACAACCGCCAGCTCTATAAAATAATTGAAGAAAAAGTGCTCTTTGCTCCCGGCGATTTTGCATTGGAAGTATCATCTCCTGGTTTGGATGAGCCGTTTAAACTGCCCCGTCAGTACCGCAAAAATATTGGCAGGCTGGTTGAAGTAGTGTTGAAAGATGGGCGCAAGTTCAGCGGTAAACTGTTGCAATCAGAGCCTGATGTGCTGCTGGAAGAAACAAAGGGCAAAGGCAAAAAACAGGAAATTGTACAACATACAATAGCATTAGATCAAATAAAAACAACAAAAATTCAAATTGTATTTTAAAACAATCCCGTAACAGGCGGGATAGAAAAATCTGAGTTATGGCTAGTATCAACCTCATTGAAAGCTTCCAGGAATTTAAGGATGCGGAAAATATTGACCGTCCCACCATGATGAAAGTGCTGGAAGATGTGTTCAAAACATTGCTTCGTAAAAAATACGGCAGCGATGAGAATTTTGATGTGATTGTAAACACAGAAAAAGGTGACCTTGAAATCATGCGTCGACGTACCATTGTTGAAGATGGACAGGTTGAAGACCCCCTGGCTCAAATTGCATATACCGAGGCTATAAGGTTGGAACCTGATTATGAAGTGGGCGAAGAGTTATATGAAGATGTAGATATCCATGATTTTGGCCGCCGTGCTATTCTTGCTGCCAAGCAAACATTGGCAAGCCGCATCAACGATTTAAAGAAAAATGTACTTGTAAAAAAATACAGCGATCGTATTGGAGAAATCATCAGTGCAGAAGTGTATCAGGTTTGGAAGAAAGAAGTGTTGCTGTTGGATGAGGAAGGGAATGAATTGTTATTGCCCAAGAGCGAACAGATTCCGCAGGATTATTTCAAGAAAGGCGAAAACATCCGTGCCGTAATTAAAAAAGTAGATTTAAAAAATAACGCACCCGTAATCATTCTTTCAAGAACCAGTCCTTTATTCCTGGCTAAATTGCTGGAAATTGAAGTGCCTGAAATTTTTGACGGTCTTATTGTAATTAAAAAGATTGTGCGTGAACCCGGCGAAAGAGCTAAAGTAGCAGTAGAAAGTTATGACGATCGTATTGATCCCGTAGGTGCCTGCGTAGGTATGAAAGGAAGCCGTATTCATGGTATTGTGCGTGAGTTGAAAAATGAAAATATTGATGTAATTAATTTCACCAATAACATTAACCTCTTAATTCAACGTGCATTAACGCCGGCTAAAATTACCAGCATGAATGTAGATGTTGAAAGAAAGCATGCAGATGTTTATCTTAAGCCCGACCAGGTTTCACTTGCTATTGGCAAGCGTGGTGTAAATATTAAACTGGCTTGTGAATTGACAGGTTTGGAAATTGATGTGTATCGTGATACTGAAGATGACGAAGATCAGTTTGATATTGACCTTGATGAATTTTCTGATGAAATTGAACCCTGGATCATTGATGAATTGAAACGAGTAGGTTGCGATACTGCACGCAGCGTATTGGAATTAACTTTGGAAGAACTGGAACGCCGTACAGATCTGGAAAAAGAAACCATCATAGAAGTACAGCGTGTGTTGAAAGAAGAATTTGAAAAAGAATAAATTTTTGCCGCTGTTTTTTACCGGCAACAAAAAGTGCATGCTGTATAAGAAATGAAAGATGGATGTAATTTTCCAGCGTCATAAAAATAAAAAACCGGAAACTAAATAGTAAACTTAAAAGAACTGAATGTCAGACAGCAACACACCACGTTTAATGGCCGCAGCCAAAGAATTTAATATTGGTAAAGAAACCCTTATTGATTTTTTGGCAGGCAAAGGATTTAATAAAGATGATTTAAAACCTACAGCAAAGCTTACAGAACAGATGTATCGTGCACTGCAGGCTGAGTTTTCGTCTGATAAAGCTGCCAAAGCAAAAAGTGATCAAATAGAAATACCTAAAGGCGGATTGGCTGAAAAGAAGAAGAAGGAAGAAGAAGAAATTTTGTTCAAAAAAGAAAAAAAGAAAGTTACAAAGGAAGAGCCCGTTCCTGTTGTTGAAACTTCCGCTCCTGCTCCCGAACCTGTTAAGGTTGATGAACCTAAAGAGGAAGCGCCTGCAGAAGGCGAAGTGGTGAAAATTGAAGCGCCTGAAATTGAAGGCCCCAAGATTGTATCAAAAATTGATCTTGATAAAATTGAAACAT
>JBKCJY010000100.1:0-21966 GCA_046301455.1 Chitinophagaceae bacterium
TGCAGCTACCATTCAGCAACAACTGGCTGTGCTCAAAAAGAATTTCAGCTACAATTCACAACTGCTTCAGCTAATGAAGAATGATTTGCTGATGCAGTGGATCACTACTTATCAATTGAAATAAAGATCATTTTACAAACAAATAAAAAAGCCGTTGATTGATTCAACGGCTTTTGCATGTATTTACAATTTACTTACCATTTAATAAACACTTTACCTGTAGCCAGTCGCTTTCCGCTCTTATCAGTAAGCTCAACCAGGTAAATTCCGCTTCCACGTGCCTGTATTGTTACCAGCATCTGTGTATAAGGTGCATTTACACTGTATAACTGTTCAAACACTTTTGCGCCTCTTGCATCAAATACACGAATATAGTTCTGTGTGCTGCCCCCCTGCGGGTTGTTATAACGCACCTGGAACTGCCCCTGGTTGGGATTAGGATAAAAGAAGATTTTATTCGTAGCAGAGTCAAGAATATTTAGCACTGCCGATTCACCCACACAACCACCAACACCTGTAACAATTGCTTTGTATGCACCTAAATTATCAACAGAAACCTGCAGTGTGTTGCCTGTGTTTGAAATGTTTGAGCCGTTGCGTTGCCATTGAATAGTTCCACCGGCAGGAGCAATATTTGCAGTTACAGTTATTGTTAATCCCGGGAAAATTTTTGTATAAGGCGCTGCTGTTAGTGTTACTAGAGGCAACGGATTTACGGTTAACAATGCAGCATTAGATGTAACTGCCGGGCACACACCATTGTTTACAATAACTCGGTAACGGTAATTATTAAAGTTGGTGCCGGGTACTGTTTCATTATAAGTTGCAGAATTACCATTTGCTGCTACATTATTAAATGTTGTACCACCATTGGTGCTTAACTGCCATTGAAAATTATTAGTTCCGGTTGCATTTACACTAAAACTCACGTTACCTGTATTACACAATGCGGCATCTGCAGGTTGCGTATTAATTACAGCAGGTGCCGTTACATTTAATATTGCAACACCTGATGTTACTGATGGCGTACATGCACCGCTTACAATACAACGGTAGCGGTGATTGTTTTGCGAAACTGTTGCATTACTCACTGTAAGCTGATTTCCTGTGCCGCTTACATTGTTCCAGTTAGTTCCTCCATCTGTACTCAACTGCCATTGATAAGACAGCACACTACCGTCAGCAGAAATGCTGAATGTAGTATTTGTTCCTGCACATATGCTTACACCACTTGGTTGTGTGGTTATAGATGGCGGGGTTTGTACTCCTAAAACTGCTCCGTTACTTGTAACACTGTTACATGCTCCGTTTACAATACAACGGTAAAGATATCCGTTCATCAATGCAACTGCTCCGCCTATTGATAAAGTAGGTGATGATGGTGCGGATGGTACATTATTGTAAGTAGTTCCGCCATTTGTACTGAATTGCCATTGATATGAAACTACTGAACCGATAGCTGCAACAGTGAATACGGCTGTACTGCCAGAACATATTGTAGTATTTGATGGCTGCGTATTAATAACAACTGCATTTGATACGCTGAGTGTTGCACCATTTGATGTTACTGGTGAAGGACAAACTCCTGATACAATGCAACGGTAACGGCTATTATTTTGACCAATTGTTGCACCCGTTACAGTATAACTTGCATTGGTTGCGGTTGCAATATCATTGTAATTAGCTCCTCCATCTGTACTTAACTGCCATTGATAAGTAAGGTTACTTCCTGTTGCAGTAACTGTAAATGTGGCGTTGCTTCCTGCGCATATATTGGCATTGGCAGGCTGCCCTGTAACAGCAGGCGCTGTTTGTACTGTTAATACAGCTCCGGATGTATTACTACTATTACACTGCCCTGTATAAACACAACGGTACCTGTAATTATTTTGCAAAGCTGTAATACTGTTTAATGTAAGTGATACAGCAGTTGCACCCGAAACATTATTCCAGGTAGTACCACCATCTTTACTTACCTGCCATTGCTGAGATACTGCACCTGTTGCTGCAGAATTAAATGTTACACTACCACCGGCACATATGGTTTGTGATGCAGGGTTTTCAGTTATTGAAGGTCCTGTTCCCACTTGTACTGTAAAACGAATCACTCTTGTTTTTGTAATAACTCCTGCCACACCTTGAATGGTGATATCATAATTGCCAAATGCCAATGTGTTAGTATTGGTTAAAGTAACATCACTTGCATTACCGGGCGTAACGGGGTTGGTGCCGAATGTAACTGTGCAGCCAGCAGGAACACCAGTTATTGCAGAAAGTGTAATTGCTTCACTAAATCCTAAAACAGAACTAGTACCCAAAGAAACAGTTGCGGTATTTTGAGTAGCGCATGTAACCAATGTTGCTCCCGGTGATGCGAAGTTAAAATCAGGATTGGCTGATACAATTGTAAAGTTGGCATTATTGATATCAAAGAAAATATTTCCTAATGCTCTCACTCTTACTCTTGCCTGCGTAGTAGGATTGTTTGGAATAGTTACAACTTCACTTCCATCATTAGCAGTTGAAGCGGCAAGGGTTACAGGAAAAGTTTGTCCTCCATCTGTTGATAATTCTATTACCACATTAGCACAGCTTACAGGAGAAGCAGTAGTATTGTTTACACTCCATGTAATTGTTTGTTGTGTACCGCTATTGTATGAAATACCTGATGTGTTTTGTGATGTAATTAAAAACGGTCCGGAGGTATTGCTGATAGTGAGCACCATATTAGAACTGGCAGTATTACCACCTCCCGCACGGTTATCTCTTACTGTAAATCTAAAATTCAATGTGCGGTTAACGGATGGGAGTTGCTCCCATTTCCAGCCATTAGCACCTGTTAAGATATATTGTAATTGAGGAAAGGTTCTTGACGTTGTAGTTACCGGCAGAAAAGATCTGAATTGAGGCCCAGCTGTAGCAGTAGGACTTGGCACGGTAGAAAATCCTGCAGCACGTATATTGTTTTGCTCCCAGCAATAGGTTAGTATATCTTCAGAGTTTGCATCAGATCCTGTGCCTGTTAAAGTAAAAGGTGTTGATATAGGAATGGTAAAATTAGAACCGGCGCTTGCAGTAGCAGCACCATTGCCTGTATTAATTGTTACAGCACATGTATTACCTGTACTATTACGAGTATAATTAGTTATTTGTTGTATGTTGACAGCATGAAAATAATCATCACTGTGTGGCTGCACATCAGTGGTAGGACCTGTAATGCCTGCATATCCCATAATAGTTGAACCACTGCCAGGTTCCACTTGAGCAATTGTTCCTTCATTTCCACCATGTGTATGGGTATGATTACCTCCAAACTGATGTCCTATTTCATGAGTAAGATAATCTACAACAAACCAATCAAAATTATTAAGGTTATTATAAGAAGTAAATGCACTTCCTTTTAGACCAGATACACAAATACAGCCAATACAACCTGCATTGCCATTATCGCCAGCACGATGTACTAAATGACCAATATCGTAATTGGCATCACCAATAACGTTATCTATCGTTGTTTGTGTTGTTCCATTTAAATTTCCAGCCCAGGGATCCGTTGCAGGGTCAAGATAAATAATAAGATCATTGTTAGGAATAAGTATCATGCGTATTCCAAAATCACGCTCATAAATACCATTAGTACGAGTCATGGCATTATTGATAGCCGCCAAAACTTTTGCTTTACGTTGTGCATCATTTGTTTCTGTACCATTCAGCCAGAATTGTGAAAACTCACCAGTTGAGGCCATTGCCATACGATAGGTACGCAATACCCCATCGTTTGTGTTTTCAATGGTATAATCATCGTCATCCATTTTCTTTGCAAGGTTTTCATCCGTTAAGCATTTAAATTCTGATTTGTAATCATACATATCAGGTCTTGAAAAAACAATATAGAGCTGTTCTTTCTGATCCAGCAAATCAATATAATAAGTTGGTCTGTCGGTTGATAATACCATTGCACTGAAATTACCAAGCCCCATGCTAAAGCGGATGGTTGAATTGGGATGATCAATTCCCTTACCGGCATAAGATGAAATACCCGGATATTTTGCAGCAAGTTGCGGATGCATTACCGGTGCTTTCACTACAGTAAAACGCTCAGAATTTCCATCAGGGCCGGGAATGGTAACAGTGAATGATGAACGTGTTGCTGAAACCTGTGTTTCAAGCGGGGCTTTCAGCAATTCATTTTGCAATAAAATATTTTTAAGCTGATACGTGTTGAATTTGGCAGGTTTTAATTTGTTTTCAAACAAACTTGCATCAACAGTGTTCTCGTTGAGCTTTGTAAAAAAGCCGGTTTGTGCAAACGTACAAGTGCTGATCAAGATCAGACTTGCAAGTAAAATTTTTCTCATAACAGTTTTTATGAATTACAGTTGGCTGACAAGATATTGAAAAAAGGAGTGCTGACCACACTAAAATGGCCGTAACAAGATTAAAAAAAAGCAGATTGTTTAAGCTTTTGGAATTGAAGCTATTACTTTCCGATACAGAATTTTGAAAAGATATAATCCAGCCTGTCTTCATTGGTAATTTCACCCGTAATCTCACCAAGATAATGCAGGCAACGGCGGATGTCGAGTGAAAGTAAATCGCCGGGAATTTGATTATCAAGCCCAGCTTTTATTTCATCAAGTGATTTGTTTACTTCCTGCAGTGATTGGTAATGACGGGCATTGGTAACGATGGTGTTTTCAGTATTAACTGTTCCCTGTATTACTTTATCAACCATCCGTTCTTTGAGCAAATCAATATGCTCATTTTTCTTTGCTGAAATAAATAACACAGCATCCCCTGAAAATTTTTGTTGTGCCTGTTCATCACCATTTATATCTACTTTATTACCAACTGCAATAAAGTTTTTATTGGTTGATTGTACTTGTATTAAAGCAGCTTCCACATCAGCCTGACTTTCTTCATTTACATCAAATAAATACAAAACTAAATCAGCAGCTTTCATTTTTTCCATACTCTTTTCAACTCCAATCACTTCAATTACATCTTTGCTTTCACGGATACCTGCAGTATCAATCAAACGAAATAAAATACCGTTGATGTTGATGATTTCTTCAATCGTATCTCTTGTAGTACCTGCAATATCACTTACGATTGCACGGTTCTCGTTGAGTAATGTGTTGAGCAAAGTTGATTTGCCTGCATTGGGTTTTCCTACTATGGCTACGCTTACACCGTTTTTAATAACATTACCCAGTTGAAAAGAATTCATCAATTCAACAACTGTTGACTTTGCTTTATTGATGAGTTCATAAAATTTTGTACGGTCAGCAAATTCTACATCTTCCTGGCTAAAATCAAGTTCCAGTTCAATTAATGCAGAAAAGCTGATGATTTGGTCTCTTAACTCTTTTAATACGTTACTGAAACCACCACGGATATTATGCAATGCTGTATTGCGGCTGGCTTCAGTATTGCTTGCAATTAAATCTGCAACTGCTTCGGCCTGTGTTAAATCTAATTTGCCTTTTAAGAAGGCACGTTGTGTGAATTCGCCGGGCTTTGCAAGTCTTGCACCTTTTGAAACAATGGCATTCATCACCTGTTCCTGTATGTAAGGTGAACCATGGCAACTGATTTCAATGACATCTTCACCTGTATAACTCTTTGGATTTTTGAATAAAGAAACAACAACTTCATCCAGCACCTTTCCATCATCTTTTAAAAAACCAACATGAATGGTGTGTGAGTTTTGCTTGCTTAAATCTTTTGAAGGAAATAATTGGTTGATAATATCAATAGCTTTATTGCCGCTGATACGTATGATGCCAATAGCGCCAATGCCATGCGGTGTTGCCAATGCAACAATGGTATCATCCCAGCCTGAAAGTTTTCCGAGCATGCTGCAAAGGTAAAGGAAGGGGTACTTATCCTGTTAGGTGCCCGGTAATCATAAATAAAAAGTCAAAAATCAAAATCTAACCCCTTAATTATGAAATAATTAATTCTGAGACTATTGCTTAACCACTTCTGCATCAAGCAATACATATTTTTTGATGTTGTTAATCTTCATTTCATCCAATACACCAATCAATTCTTTGTATGTAGTAAGTACAGATGGCCTGATTAATACCGTATAATTTGAATCGGTATTGTGTTGCTGTATAATTCTGTTTCTTTTATCAATTAATAAATTCCGAAGATTGTTGTTTACATAAAGGTTGGTGATTCCTTTTTGAAGAGGTTTATCTTCCTTGCCTTCAAAATAATCGATTACACCATTTTCTTTTATCAATAAGCTGATGGTTGTTGTTTCAGGCGTTTCATTACGATCAACTATAGGACTATCATCTGGCACATACAATCCAAACGCTTTTGGTTTTGATAACTCCGTTGTAAAAATGAAAAACGTAATCAACAAAAAACCCAAATCAACCATTGGTGCAAAATCAATATTGATGGTTTTCTTTCCTTTCGTTTCTATTAGATTCATAATAGTTGTTTAGTATGAGATGAATGCAACATCAAAATCCATATGTTTAATTTTTTTCCGCATCACTGAAAACAAAAATCCCCACCGGAAATCCGATGGGGATGTTGCTTGTATATTCCTTCCTGAGAAAGGTTAAGGTTGTTCGTCGGGCAAACGGAATGTTACCGGCTGACGACGAAATGCTTTTACCTGGCGACCGTTTTGAATAGCTGGTATCCATTTGGGTCCCTTTTTGATGGCGTTCACTGCAATTTCTGCGAGTTTAGAACCTTTCATGGTTGTTGCTTCTACATTGCTCACATTACCTTCTTTGTCCACAATAAACTGTACAACACATGTACCGGCCTGGCCATCTTCAGTAAGCTCATCTATACGACGTTCAATTTCACGGGTTACATATTGAATCCACTTGCCTTCACCACCGGGGAATGCAGCTTCTACTTCCACTTTGGTAAACACCTGGTCGTCTTCCTTGGGAGCTTCAACAACTTTTGTTTCCACTTCTACCTTTGGAGGATTTACAACTTCAGGGTCTTTAATACCTTCCTGGTCAATTTTACCAACGTTGGTAATTTCTTCCTGTTCTTTTACCTCGTTCTTTTCTTCAAACTTTTCATCTTCCACAATTTTGGGAGGAGTGAACTTGGTAATTTCAATTTTAGGAGGCTCTTGTTTTGGAGGTGGTGGTGGAGGCGGCTCAATTTTTTGCTGTTCTTCCTGTTTTACTTCAGAGAGAGTTACATCCTGCACTTTTACTTTATTTGCCGAATTAGAAGCAACTGTTCTGCCTACAATAACAGCGATAAAAATGAGTAACGCAACACCTGCAGTAATAAGGAGAGCTGTTGTAAGCCTCTTGGTGTAGTTTTTCCTGAGTTCGTATGCGCCATATTCCTTGTTCTTCCCTTCAAACAGGATGTCAAGGAAATCGGCACTCAGGATTTTATTTGCGTCCATAATTAATTTGTTTAGAATTTAGATGCTGATAAAGATTCTTTCCATAAAACATTATTTGCCGCCAGTACCTTCAGTGAGGCCGATGAGTGTTTTCTCAGCGTCATTTACATCCACTACTGCATAACGTTTAATTACGGCAATCTGCATTTCATCAAGCATATCCACAACGTTTTTATAACTCGCATCATCATTAGGCTTAATAATTACCACCAGGTCTTTCTCTGGTGTATTCGCCTTCTTTTTGAGGATTTCGTTGCGAATTTCCTTGAAGTTGCTCGATTTAAAGTTAGAACCATCTGCCTGCAACTGTCCTTCGTAATAATACACATGATTTTCCTTTGTTAGAAGTACAGTAAAGGCACCCGAAGCTTTTGCTTCTGTTTGTTCTTCATCCTTTGCAGAATCATCCGGAACATTCAGTTTAAACGCTTTGGGCGTACTCATGGTAGTAGTAAACACGAAGAAAGTGATGAGCAGGAATCCAAGATCCACCATTGGTGTCATATCCACCTTGGTATCTTTACGTGCTTGTTTCTTGACCCCCGGGCCTTTTTTATGGCCACCACTATCTGGTGCTGATACATCTGCTCCCATAGTTGAGTTTTTAAAAGTTTAAAAATTATTTTCTCTCGTTTTGTTGTTTGTAAAGCGGTGTGCCACTGGGTACACCTTCTAAAGATGTAACAAGCTTGAAAGAAAAAATACCGCTCTTCTTAAATGCAGCAAGTACATTTTTGAAGTAAGGATATTTTGTTCCGTTATCACCATTCAACATCACATTAGTGGGTTTGCGGCCACCTGTACCTGTTAACAACGCATTGAGATAATCGTACAACTGGTTATTTAACGTATCCTGTACCGGAATTCCAGGTTGTTTCAATTGCTTATAATCTGCATCAGATAAATTGAGGAAAGAAGGCAACTGATTAATTGGAACACCAATACCACCTACTGAAAAATTGATAAAGTTTTTAATTTGTGTAGTCGAAAGATTCAATCCTTTTTGCTTGCTCAATTGTTCAGCCATCAACTGTGCTTTTTCCCTGCCATCTTGATCGGCACTGAAACTTACAAACACACGCCCCTCTTTATCAAAAGAAACTTTGAGAACGTCTTTATCCTGTACGTTTTCCGATGATACTGATTTAGGATTATCAATTTTCACCACTTCCGGTGGCTTAAATTTGGTTGCCAGCATGAAGAAGGACAGGATGAGGAACGCTACGTCCACAAAGGCTGTCATATCCACCCATGTACTTTTGCGGGCAATTTTATTGAGTTTTGACATTTGTTACAGTTTTAATGTTACAGATTCAATTTCGGTCAAAATCCACACACATTATTTATACTGTGTAGCAAAACTTTGGGTTAAAGTGAAACTTGTTTCATCAATACCATAAGTAATGGAGTCAATCTTTGTAGTGAACACATTATACATGATCAATGCAAAAGATGATGTAGCGATACCAATGGCAGTGTTATAAAGGGCTTCAGAGATACCAAGGGCAAGTGCACTGGCATCACCACCACCGCCTTCTTTACCAAGGGCAGCAAATGAACGGATCATACCCAATACCGTACCCAAAAGGGCAATCAACGTACCGAGTGATGTAATAGTTGAAAGGAATACCAGGTTTTTAGAAAGCATGGGCAGTTCCAAAGCAGTAGCTTCTTCAACTTCTTTTTGAATAGCACCTACTTTTTGCTCATGATCAACTCCGGTAGCTTCTGTCATTTCACGGTACTTTTTTAAGCCCGCTTTCATAACATTAGCAACAGAACCTTTTTGCTTGTCGCACTCAGCAACTGCAGCATCAATGTTTTTGTTGGCAAGATGATACTGAACTTTACGGATAAAGTCAGTGGCATTACCATTACCCAACGCTTTGCGGATTGTGAGGTAACGCTCAATAGAAAATACAATTACCATGAGGAATAAGCCAATAAGGAAAGGTACAATGATACCTCCTTCATAAATGGCATTCAGCGCACCAACGGGTTTTTTGTGATGTGGCCAGAACCATGCACCAGAAGTATCGGGCTCTGAAAACCCGCTTGCGGAACCTAAAATGAAACGCCAGATAGAGTAACCGGCAATAATACAAACAATAGGAGCGATCCAGGAGATAGCATTGCTGCTCTTTTTCGCTTGAACTGAAGATGCAGCCTTTGCTGCAGTTGGTTTAGTTTCAGCCATGACAATTGATTTTTGATTTTTAAAATTTCTGAATAGTTCGTTTATGAATCAGGCACAATTCTAAGAAAAAATTCTTTCTGAAAATCAACCCGTTTTCCCCCAATGTGGGAGGCACAAGTTAGGGAAATATTTTATCTGAACAACTTTGGTATTTTATTTTTTAAATTTTGTTTTCAGCACAAACGATTGTACCGCTCATCCATTTTTTCCATTCATCCTTAACAATTAGGTGTTAATAGATGTTTGTGTACCGGAATGTTGTTAAACATTACCTTCACCCACTTTTTTAAACCATATGTATGATGAAAAAAATTGCACAATCACTAACAATCTTTTTATGTGGCGCCATCAGCCTCAGCTCCATGGCCCAAAACAGACCCACACAACCCCCGGCAGCCAATGGCCCGACGGTTACTATGCCCACACCTTCTGCACCCATCAACCGGGCAGCACCCAAGCCTTATAAAGAAGTTATTACAGACAAAGCCCGCACTGATGAAGGCCTTTTTAAAGTACATCGTGTTGACGATAAATGGTACTTTGAGCTACCTGATTCTTTATTGAACAGAGACATCTTAATTGTAACAAGGCTTGCAAAAGCCGCAGCCGGTATGAGCAATGGTTTTAGCGGTTATGCAGGTGATATTGTAAACAACAATGTGATCCGTTTTGATAAAGGCCCCAACAACCGCATTTTTCTTCGCCGTATTTCTTTTGATAACAGGGCAAGCAATCCAGATGGTATGTTTACATCCGTACGTAACAGCTCTGTACAACCCATACTGCAATCATTTAACGTAAGTGCATATGGTAAAGATTCTGTTACCAATACCAATTCAACCGTTATTGAAATAACGGATTATGTAAGTGGCGATAATGATGTATTGTTCTTTAACGCCGGTGCTAAATCAAGTTTACAGGTTGGCGCTTTTCAGGCCGATCGTTCTTACATCAATACGATCAAATCTTATCCCGTTAATATAGAAGTCAAAACAGTAAAGACTTATTCAAGAGGTGCTGCAGCCCCGGGAGGTGCAATCAATCCTTTTGCTCCACCCGGTACAGGTGCCTTTACTGTTGAACTGAACAGCTCCCTGCTTTTATTACCAAAAGTTCCTGCCAAAGCAAGATTTTTTGATCCTCGTGTTGGATTTTTTGCCAGAGGATATCTGGACTTTGATGCCAATCCACAGGGCGTAAAGCAACAGGCAATGGCTGTGCGTTGGAAACTGGAACCTAAAGAAGAAGATGTTGAAAAATACTTAAGAGGTGAATTGGTAGAACCTAAAAATCCCATCATCTATTATATTGATCCGGCAACTCCTAAAAAATGGGTGCCTTATTTAATTCAGGGTGTTAATGACTGGCAGGTTGCTTTTGAAAAAGCAGGTTTTAAAAATGCCATCATTGGTAAGTTTGCCCCCACTCCGCAGGAAGACAGTACATGGAGTTTGGAAGATGCACGTTTCAGTGCGATTGTTTACAAACCATCCGAAGTGCAAAATGCAAGCGGACCAAATGTACATGATCCACGCAGCGGACAAATTTTAGAAAGCCATATTAACTGGTATCATAACGTAATGCAGTTGTTGCGCAACTGGTATATGATACAGGCATCACCTAATGATAAAGGTGCCCAAAAAATGATGTTTGATGATGAACTGATGGGTCAACTCATCCGTTTTGTAAGCAGCCATGAAGTAGGCCATACAATTGGTCTTCGTCACAACTACGGTTCATCATCAACTGTACCTGTTGATAGCTTAAGAAATAAAGCCTGGGTTGAAGCTAACGGACATACCCCTTCAATCATGGATTATGCCCGATTTAACTATGTTGCGCAGCCGGAAGATAACATCGGCCGCATTGGTATTTTCCCACGTATTGGCGATTATGATAAATGGGCTATTGAATGGGGATACAAATGGTTGCCTCAATATAAAACAGGTGCCGATGAAGTAGCTTACCTGCAACAATTAACTACAGAGCGTTTAAAAAACAAACGCCACTGGTTTGGTACTGAAACCAATCCTGATGATCCACGCAGCCAGAATGAAGATGTAGGTAATGATGCAATGAAAGCAAGTTTATATGGCATTAAAAATCTGCAACGTATTGTTCCCAACCTGTTAACATGGACAAAGCAACCAAACGAAACATATGATGGTTTGGATGAAATTTATTCAAATGTTGTTGGACAGTTTGGACGTTATATGGGTCATGTAGCCAAGAATGTTGGTGGTATTTATGAAACACCTAAAATGGTTGAACAGGAAGGTGCCGTTTATGAGTTTACACCAAAAGCCATCCAAAAAGAAGCAGTAACATTTTTAAGCAACCAGTTATTTACAACTCCAACTTGGTTGATTAATAACGACGTGTTCAGCCGCACAGGCGAAAATCCACAGGTAGTGATTGGTACACGTCAGGAAAGCATTATCAATCGTTTGATCAACGGCAATACCATGAGTAAGCTGTTCCTCACAGAATCTACGCTTGGAAATAATGCATATAAAGCAACTGATTTGATGGATGATTTGCGCCGCAGCATCTTTAGTGAACTGGTTACCAAAAAAGCTACTGATGTTTACCGCCGCAACTTGCAAAAGATGTTTGTTGAACGTATCATCAGTTTATTACCTGGTGGCGCATCTCCTTTAACACTTGGTGGAGGCTTTGTAGTAGGATTCCAGATTTCTCCTTCACTCAACATTAAAAATACAGATGCATATTCGATCTTAAAGGGTACATTAAGAACATTACGTACTGATATTCGTGCTGCTATTCCTTTAACTACAGATGCAATGACCAAATTACATTTGCAGGATTTGAATGACAGGATTACGGAGATCTTAGAACAGAAATAATAGTTCTCAGCTACATATAATAAAAACCCCTCCGTTGTTACGGAGGGGTTTTTATTTACACTCACATTTTTAATTCTTAATAAAAGGAATGGCAGTTACTTTATTATCACTCATAAATTGTATTGCATAATTTCCTTTGGCAAATGAATTGATATTGATTTGCATATTACGATTTGTAATTACAAACCTTTTTACAACTCTTCCATACATATCAATGATCTGAGCGGTAGCACCTTTAATCTCTACATCAGCAGGTATGTTAAGCACAATGCTGTTTTGAGCAGGCACGGGGCTCACTTTAAAATCCTTTACAGTAATGATGATTTCACTTACCGGAGTTTCAGGATTGCTTGCAGTATTTGCCGTTTTGAAATTTATTTGAGTGCTGAACGATGAACCATTTGCACATACAACAAATACCTGAACGTTATAGGTAGTTCTTGTTGACAATCCTGTTAACTGGAAACTGGTTGATGTGATGGTTCCTGTTTGAAGCCATGTTTTAGCATTTGATTTTTTATAACGGATGTAATAGTGAGAAGCTAACGGCACAGCATTCCAGTTAATTATTGCTGATGTACCTGTAATAGCAGAGGCAATTACATTAACCGGTGCAGCACAAACAGCAGCAGCAGCCGTTGTAAATGATTGCAGTGAAGAAAAACTTCCTGAACCATTTGTACAATTGCCTTTAACCTGGTATTCATACGTTGATGAGGCAGATAAACCGCCTAATGAATAGGAAGTTCCTGTTATCCCTGCAATTGTTGTAAATGTGGATGCCGAATTTAATTTGTACTGCAAATCATAAGTTGAAGCATTGACAACCCCAGCCCAATTGATAACTGCACTGTTTGTTGTTACTGATGTTATTGATGTACTTGCAGGAGCAGGGCAAAGTGCAATTGTTGTAAAGTTTTGCAATGCAGTATATGAACCTGATGAAGTAGTACAATTTGCTCTAACCCTGAATTCAAATGTAGTTGCAGCAGTTAAAGATGATAATGTATAGGATGTTGCAGTGATGCCTGTTACAGTTGTGAATGCCAATGCAGAAGTTGCTTTGTATTCCAAATCATAACTTACTGCATTTGCAACCACCTGCCAGTTAATTACTGCACCTGAAGTTGTAACAGATGTTGCTGTTGCATTGGCCGGTGTGCCGCATGATGTAGGAATGGTATATAAATCAGTTTCCCATACGCCACGGCCATAAGTTGCCACTCTTAGTTTGCGTGATGATTTTTGTATCTCCACTTCATTAATAGCAACCAATGGCAACCCGGCTGCATGCTCCACCCATGCTGTTTCAATATTGTCACGGTAATAAACTCCAATGTTCATACCCACATATATACTTTCTTCTGCATTATCATCCACAACAACTGAACGTGCAGCCATTGCTGGCAATCCTGCTGAAAGATCTGTAAATGTATTTCCCATATCATTTGATACAAGTACACGGACTGAACTGCTGTTACATGCCAGGTAAATTTTTTGTGGATTGGAAGGATGAACAAAAATTGAATTGATAGATGCCGGTGCAGTTACTGTTGTCCAGCTTGCGCCTCCATCACTCGTTCTGTAAATCGTACTTCCAATAGTTCCATAAATATACTTGGTATTAGATGGTGCTACTGCAACGCAAGTATAGTTGCTCACACTGCCGGTTGCATCAGAAATTTGAACCCAACTGCTGCCTCCTGTACTTGAACGATAAATTCCCTGCCAGCCACCATAAATAGTATCATGATTGGTGGGATGCATAACGATTGGTGTTACCCAGTTGCCACCGGGAGGCTTTGGCAAATTAGTTCTGCTTGCACCTGAATTGGTAGTTTTATAAACACTTCCGTTTTGGCTGGTGCCTATTGCAATGGCTGCATTTGTTGGGCTAATGATGTTATCCATTCCATCAGCACCCAACCAATCAACCCAGCTTCCATCACTCCGGCGAAAAGAGGAACCATTATCTTGAGAGCCTAGTGTTGTTACATTACCATCTGTTTTTGCAACAGCAATACGGTAAATTTGTTTGATGCCAAGACCTGCTGATAAATCAATCCAGTTACCTGAAGCATTTAATCTTTTATAAACACCACCATCACTTCCTGAGTATATGGTTGTGTTTACCCATTCCAACGCATGCACATCAGCATGATTATAACCTGTAGAGTTTGGATAGCTCCATGCTGTTTGTGGTGCAAAAGAAGTTCCGCCGTTTAATGATCGGAAAACAATAATACCTGCAATAAATACATCATTGGCATCAACAGGATTTACACAAATAGCCATATCATAAGTTGCCTGCCCGGTAGTGCCGGTACCATTTGTTTCATAACCAAAAAAATTGGTGCCGCTTGTTGGATTGCCGGTGATTGTTGTAACATAAGTTTGTCCTGCATCAGTAGATTTATACATGCGTCCAAAAACATTACCCGATGCCTGTACAGCATAAACAACATTTGGATTTGCCGCTGATACTCCAAGTAATGTTCTTCCTGCATTTGTAATTCCATTTGTACTTGTTATGGCTGTCCATGTAATTCCATTATCAGTTGAACGCCATACACAACTTGTACCGCCTGATCCTGATGCATACATAATACTTACATCTGCCGGATTAAATTCAATATCTTCTTTTGCCTCTGTATGCACCCGAACCCATGAAGCACCTGCATCAGTTGAACGGTAAATACCACTCCCGCTTGTTGCAAATACAATGGATGAATTACCTGGATGAATTAATATTTTTTTGGCGCCTGCTGGACCGGAGCCTGTTGCAGCCCATGAAGCACCTGCATTGGTTGATTTAATTACAGTGCCGGATGTGGGTGCTGCATATACAATACTTTGATTGGCAGGATCAATGGTTATATGAAAAACATTCATCCATGCCGATGATGAAAAGTCAACAAGCGGTGTCCAGTTGGTGCCGCCATTTATTGTTTTCCAGATACCCCCGCCCGGAGAACTTACATAAATCACTGCTTCATTTGCCGGATGAACTGCAACGGATGTAATACGCCCTACACCGGGGTTCCATCCGCTGGTATATGTCCATGTTTTAGGGCCAAGTTCAGTCCATGAGTAACCTACTCTTGACTCGGTCATTGTTCTTTTTAAAAAAGGAATTGCGGCTTTATATAAAGCATCTTCTTTTTCAGCTTCAATAAAAAAACCATTTTCATCAATATGAAAACGACGTTCAAACAACCAGCGCTGGTATTGTTTGTAACCGCTTCCACGTTCTGTGCCCACACGTTTAAAATAGTTGTTGGCTAAGTTTTCAATTTGCTGAAGCGTTAAATCACGGCGCTCCATAATTTCAAAAACATTTTC
The DNA here is from genome assembly GCA_046301455.1 of Chitinophagaceae bacterium. Classification (GTDB taxonomy): domain Bacteria; phylum Bacteroidota; class Bacteroidia; order Chitinophagales; family Chitinophagaceae; genus Lacibacter. Next base: position 15,815 of record JBKCJY010000100.1, read on the forward strand.
CTGTGCAAAAGCTGATAGTGATGCAAACAGGAGAAGGGTAAAGATTATTTTTCGCATAGCGTTAATTTAGCTGTTAAGATAGAAAGCAAAATAATAAAATTAAAACTTCAGGCAGCATCGTTTTTAAAAGAAGTAGTTTTTTTCCGCTGCTGGTAGTTGTACGCAGTAGTAATCACATAAAAAAACCCTCATTATGAGGGTTTTTTTATGTGATTATAGTTTTCAGTTTCTTTTTCTACTGCAAAAATTTTATTCGTACCGCAACGCATTTATCGGATCCAGCTTCGATGCTTTAATAGCAGGAAATAAGCCCGCAACCAATCCTGTAGCAAAACAAATGAATACTCCCGCTGCTACCCACACCCACGGTACAACAAACCCCGTTTTCAAAAACAGTGCAAAACCGTTGCCTACAATTACACCCAGCAAAACTCCAACAGCAGCGCCCAGCAAACTAATAAGAATACTTTCCCATAAGAATTGTGTTCGTATCGTTCGGCCTTTTGCACCAATTGATTTTGACAAACCAATTTCCCTTGTGCGTTCATTTACAGCCACCAGCATAATGTTTGTTAAGCCTATAGCAGCACCAATCAAAGTAATAATCCCAATTAGTACAGCCGCAATACGCACATAGGACAAAAGGTTTTTGAATGTCTCAACCAATGAATCGCTGCGATCAATATAAAAATTATCAGCGTCTTTGGGGTTTAGCTTTCTGATTGGACGTAAAATACCTGTTGCTTCACCCACACCTGCATCCATCTGTGAAAATTCACTCACCTTAATGGAAATACTGTAGCTGCCATCATTACTAAACACACGCCGCACATTGTTGTACGTAATAATGCAGATATTATCGAGCGCCAAAAAAGAACTGGCACCCCGTTCTTTAAGTGTTCCTATTACACGGTATTGATTGTTACCGATGCGTATGGTTTTACCAATAGCAAACTCTGCGTTGGAACGAAATATTTTTTTTACAAGATCGCTGCCAATAATTACCACGCCTCTGCCGCTTTCAATATCAAGGGTATTGAAATTTCGGCCGGTTATTAACTCATAGCCGCTATTCACCAAATAATTTTCATCACCACCAATTACACGCACATTGGGGTTTGTTTTTATATCCTTATAAACAACAGTTGAATTAAAATTTCCCGGTTTAGAAATACTAACAGTGGCAGGATAAGTAAACCGTTCTTTAAACGTACGTGCCTCGTCATATGAAATAACCTTGCCCATGTTTGATGCACGTTCTTTTACACCCTTCTTCGTTTTTTTAACATCAGCACGTGGCGGACCGCCCATTCTAAAGTTCCGTTCTCTGAAACGGATACTGAAAGAGTTGGCACCAAGGATGGAAAAGTTTTCATACAAACTCTGGTTCATTGCTTCAATAGCCGTAATAATTCCAATCAATGCCATAATACCAAAAGCAATGATGGATACGGTAATACCCGTCCGCAATTTGTTGCTGCGAATGGTACGCCAGGAAAGAGAAAGTGTATCAGCAAAGGTCATACTTCAATTATGCCCCGAAATTAACGAAGTGGCGGCAATAAATAAGAAGATTAGATGAGCGGTAGAAACAGAGTTGTTCGATTTTTTAAACCGCAGTAAAATTTATCAGAAAAATATCAACCGATCCAGCAATGCAGTAGGCAACACACCCAGTAACAAAATCAACACAGCAATTGAAATCATTACACCGTTAAACAAAGGTGTTGTTTCAACTACCTGTCCTTCACCTTCTTTAAAATACATAGCTTGTATCAAACGGAAGTAATAATATACACTGATGGCTGCCATCACCACTGCAAAAATAACCAGCCATAAATAGGTGCCTGTTTTTACAGCAGCAGCTAATACAAAATATTTGGCAAAGAAACCGGCAGTTAAAGGAATACCGGCTAAGGAAAGTAAACAAACAGTAAGTACAAAAGCAAGCAAAGGTTGTTTTTTGGCAAAACCATTAAAGCCTTCGAATGTAAAATCATTCATCTTGACCAGTACGGAAAAGATACCAATGGTAGCTAAACAATAAGCCGCAGCATACAGCAACATGCCCTGCTTGGCCATATCATTAATGGCAAAGATGGTAAACATCATAAAGCCTGCCTGTGCAATACTGGAATAAGCCAGCATCCGTTTTACACTCTGCTGAAAAACAGCTGTGATATTTCCAATAAACAAGGTTAATGCAATAATAATAGCCACACTTAATTTCCATTCTTCATACAAACCTGAAAAAGCACCACTGAACAAATTGAGAAAGCCTACAAACAATGCGGCTTTTACAATGGTAGCCATAAACGATGTAAACACGGTGGGTGCACCATCATACACATCCGGCGTCCAGAAATGAAAGGGAGCGGCTGATACTTTAAATGACAGCGCTATCATAACCAGCACCACTCCGATAACTAAAAACGGACGCAACTGGTCATTGGATGCAAGCACTAAATTCTCCAGGCGAAATGAACCTGTACCACCATATATAAATGCAATGCCCAGCAAAAAAATACCGGTTGAAAAAGCACCCATCAAAAAATACTTGAGAGCCGCTTCATTACTTTTTAAATTCCGTTTATCAGAGCCTGTTAAAATATAAAGCGGAATCGAAATGATTTCAACACCAATAAATAAAATGAGCAGATTATTAAACAAAGCAACCAACCCCACACCGCACATGATAAAAAAGATAAGTGCAAAATATTCATACGGGTGATTGCCCACTTTTTCAATTTGAGTACTGCTCAGTAAAAAATAAATTATCAATGCAAACACAACTACGGTAAGAAACAGCAAACCGAAACGCTCGTAAATCAACATACCGTTAAAATCGCTGTTGATGAGCATCATACCGTTAAGATCAAAGAAATTGGCTGCCAGTAATCCCAATGCACCCACGAGTGCAATGTTCTTGGCCATACCTTTATTGCTGATGAATAAACCGCTAAACATCATCACTACACCCCATATTGCCGAAAATAAAATCAGGTTCATCTTTTCTTTTATTTATAAATGCCGAGTATTGTTGTTACTGTATCATTTACCAATGCAAACACCGGTTTGGGATACACACCCATAATAAAAATGGCTACTACAATTATACTCAATGCAATCTTTGCCATCACACTAATGTCTTTTGCATTTGCTGTAACTGCATTGGTATCGCCATAAAAAACTTTTTGAATCATCTTTAATGTATAAACCGCACTGAGGATAATACTTAATCCACCAACAGCAGCATACCACACATTAAATTTGAATAAGCCATTAAACATTAAGAATTCACCCACAAATGCATTGGTTAACGGCAATGCCACATTGGCCAATGCTACGATTACAAGAAGTATTGCAAGCGTTGGTGCTTTTTGTGCAAGTCCGCCCAGTTCACTCATTTTGCGTGTGCCAAATTGCTGTTCAATTAAGTCAACTACAATCCACATGCCCAGCACATTAACACCATGACTGAAGAATTGAATCATAGCTCCCTGCAAACCGCTTTCATTGTTTACAAACAAAGCAGCGCTCATCAACCCAATATGTGCAATAGATGAATAAGCAATCAACCGTTTGATATCATCCTGCTGCATAGCAAGAATACTTGCATACACCATTCCGATAACACTTAAGCCAATCACAACATTATCAAACTGCAACACAGCAGCAGGGAACAAAGGAATGAGCCAGCGTACTACAGCAAACAAACCCATCTTCACCATCAATGCACTCAACACCATAGTTACAGCAGTGGGTGATTCTTCATACGCATCCGGCTGCCATGTATGAAATGGGAACACGGGCATCTTCACTGCAAATGCAATAAAGAACAACCAAAACAACCAACCCTGTTGCGCAGTTGTGAGTTTTACATCATACAAAGATTGCAGCGCAAAAGATGCATCCGGTGTTTGATAGTAGAGATACAACAAACCCACCAACATTAACAATGAACCTAAAAATGTATAGATGAAAAATTTAAATGTAACAGCAATTCTTCTTTCACCACCCCACTTGGAACAAAGAAAGTACACAGGTATCAACGCCAGCTCCCAAAAGAAATAAAACAACAAACCATCTGCTGCCAGAAACACACCAATGATACCGGCCAGTGCCAGTAACATCAATCCATAAAAAGCATTGGCGGATTTGTATTGATTGTTGGAAGTAGAAAGAAAAATAATTGGATAAGCAAGTGTTGTAAGTAAACATAATATCAAACTCATTCCATCCATCTTTAATGCAAAGGATGAACCGAGTTGACCAAGCCATGGTGCATTATAATTCAATACAGATTTATCTGTAAGCGTTAATGCAACAATCATCAAACCCAGATTAACGGCTGTAGTAAAAAGACTCAATGATTTTACTGCTTTCTCTCCTTTGAGAAAGAATAAACCAATACCGCCAATTAAAGGAACCAATATCAACAATAATGCTATCATAAACAGTTAAATCTAAAATCAAATAAAAATGATGAGTACAAAAAACAACAAAATGCCCAGCACCATCCACAGTACATAAGCTCCCACCTGTCCGCTTTGCAATAAACGTAACTGACGGCTGCCCCAATGTACAGACTTACCAACTCCATTTACTATACCATCAATACCGCTTTTCTCAATAAACTTATTGGCAAATACACCAAAGCCGTTTAATGGCTTTGAAATTATCGCATCATATAATTCGTCCACATACCATTTGTTGGCGAGTGTTTTTCCAAAACCAGTTGCATCAGCTGTTTCAGGTTTTTTGCTGTAACGGCTCCATGCATATATAATCGCAATAAGAATTAAACTGATGCTAACTGCCAATAAAATATATTCCTGTGTATGACTAATGGAATGTGCTGCAGCTCTTTTGGTTGACTCAGCAAACACAGGCGCTAAATAATGCTCCAGCTTATGTGCATCATGTGCAAACAATTCAGGAATTCCAACAAAGCCTGCAACAGCCGCTAAGAATGCAAGTACGATTAACGGCACTGTCATTTGCCATGGGCTTTCATGCAAATGATGCTCCTGCTCATGCGTACCACGGAAAGTTCCCCTGAACGTCATTGCATATAAACGGAACATATAAAAAGCTGTCATCAATGCACCGCCCAAACCAATCCAGTACAACACAGGGTTATGTACATACGCACCAATCAATATTTCATCTTTTGAAAAGAAACCGCTGAACGGAGGAATACCTGCAATAGCAACGCAACCAATAAAAAACGTCCAGTGTGTAATGGGAAGTTTTTTTGAAAGTCCGCCCATCTTACGGATATCCTGTTCATGATGCATAGCATGTATTACACTACCTGCACCAAGGAACAACAATGCTTTAAAGAACGCATGTGTCATTACATGAAACACAGCGCCGGTGTATGCACCCACCCCCAAACCAAGAAACATATAACCGAGTTGACTTACAGTTGAATAAGCCAATACTTTTTTAATATCATTTTGCTTGATAGCGATTGTAGCAGCAAGTATAGCAGTAGCCAACCCAATGACTGCAACTACTGTTTGTGATACCGGAGCAAGCGTATATAAAATATTACTTCGTGCAATCATGTAAATACCTGCAGTCACCATCGTTGCAGCATGGATGAGTGCTGATACAGGTGTAGGACCCGCCATCGCATCAGGCAACCAGGTGTACAAAGGAATCTGTGCACTCTTACCGGTAGCACCAACAAAAAGTAATAAAGTAATGATGGTGAGAATGGTTGCACCACTGTTCATTTGTGCAGCTTGCGAAAACACATCACCATAAGTAAGTGAACCAAACTGTTGAATAATAAAGAACAAGCCCAGCAAAAAGCCCAAATCACCAATACGGTTCATTACAAATGCTTTGCGTGCTGCATTGCCGTATTCTTTATTCTTAAACCAATAACCAATCAATAAATAAGAACACAAACCAACACCTTCCCATCCAATGAACATAATGAGATAGTTAGCACCCAGCACCAGCAACAACATGCTGAACACAAATAAATTCAGGTAAGAAAAATAACGGGCAAAATGCTGCGGCTCTTCTTCATGCATATAAGAAGTAGAATACAGATGAATCAAAAAGCCAACACCTGTTATAATCATGAGGAAGAGTGCAGATAATCTGTCAACCAAAAATTCAAATGGAATATTAAG
>JBKCJY010000101.1:0-4105 GCA_046301455.1 Chitinophagaceae bacterium
GCACGGGCAATGGTTAATGCAAGACTATACAAATCGGGACGACCGCTGAATTTTGTACTATCTAATGAAGCAGCAATGGCTGATGCAGTAAATGCAGGTTGCTTGGTAGCCAATGTTGAGCCTGTACTTTGTATGAGTATAAAACCCATTGAATAATTAGCACTGTAAAAGATGCCATGCCAAAAGGGTGTAATGGCGAGTTTACCCAGAAGATTTTTGAAAATAGCGATGAATGAAATAATAAAACCGCCGCCCATCGCACTTTGAAACAGTTTATAAAATTCCCGTCGTGTTACAGCAATAAACGTTTCGCCACGCTTGCCTCCATGTTCAGAAATTTGATATGCAAGAAGTCCGACATTTTGTGATAAAAATTCACCAATACTGTTTTTACGGTTTTGATTGCGAACCAGTGTGATGAAATAATGAACAAAGCGTTGTGTGTTAAATACATTATCACTATCCAGCGCATCCAACACCATAAACATGCGCTCCACATGTTGCTCCATACGTGTGAGCAAAAATGTTTCGGCAAGGCTGGTGCCGTTTTCCTTGCGGTCGTCTTTTAACCATTTAATGCTTTGCAAACAATTATGCAGTGCTTCAGCAATATTTTCAAGCAAAAGTTTTTGCTCATGCGGCTGCATGGTTTGCCTGCGCTCAAGCAGCATGTTGATGAGACGGTTCTGCTCAAGAAAAGGAAAAGCACCATCGTTCCACTCATCATAACGCTCGGTCACTTCTTTCTCCAACCCCATCATGCTGAGACGGTAAGAAAGGATTTGTAATGAATCATTTAATTGTCGGATGAGTACAGGCTCAGTTAAGTTTACTTCAATACCAATAAGCTCAAACAAACGTACCCATAACTGATCATCCATTTGCTCCATCCACACATAATCATCACGTTTGTAAAAAATTCGTTCGATCACATACAAAAAATCAGTTGGCTTAAGTAATGGCGGTACAATTTTATGTTTGAGTTTGGAGCTGAGCTCCTGTATAAATCCACGTGAGCTGAGCAAACCACTTTCAGTTAACGCATGTGTGATGTTGCTTTTAATAAATTGATTTAACAAAGAGCGGCGCAGCGAAAACATGAGTGAGCGGTCTTCCTGCAACTGAAAGAGCAATGCTTTGAATTTGGTTTCTGCTCCTGTAATGTCTTTGGGATTGGAAGGACGAATTTGCTGAAACAGTTCTACCAAAAATTCCAGCCCTCGGTTGGAACTTTTTATGGAAAGCACAACTGCCTTACCTTTTTGGGGTACGGAATCCTGCGCTTTCTTTTTTGGTAAGAACCTGAATTTCATGACAGTAGCAAATGGGGGTTAAAATCATTCTTATTGACAAAGATGATGCCTTATTTGCTGCAATACAAAACAAGAAATGGTTACATTTTGTTATGTATTTTTGCAAAAGGATGTTTTTAGCCGAAACAAATACAAAAGAAGAAACAATAACCGATGTTCTTACTGATCTTGAGAACACCTGCAGCCTAGTTGTGTGGAATGATGAGGTAAACACATTTGAATGGGTAATTGAAACCCTTGTTGATGTATGTAACCATACAACAGAACAAGCCGAGCAATGTGCATGGCTCATACACCATAAAGGAAAATATGCAGTTAAGCAGGGCAGTTATGATACACTCAAGCCTATGTGTGATGAGATTACAGACAGAGGAATCGGGGCGACTGTGGAGGTGATGGCGTGAAAAAAGTTGTGAGCCAATAGCCGGTAGTAGTTAGTTCTTAATCTATTTACTGAAATCATTTTATACTTCTTACCACCTACTTTAAACTTCGGGTATTTTACTTCCAGTTATTACACGTTTTTAATTTAAATTTTTTATTTCTTCTCTACATTTACTCATGCCGCTTACAGTACTTGATCATGAAATTTGGTTTCCGCCTGTTGAAGATGCAACTGAAGAAGGATTACTGGCATTGGGCGGTGATTTATCAGTTGAACGTTTATTGCTTGCTTACCGAAGCGGTATTTTTCCATGGTTTAATGAAGATGAACCACCGCTGTGGTGGTGCCCCAATCCGAGATGTGTGTTGTTTCCAAATGAATTGTATGTAAGTAAAAGCATGCAGCAACTATTGAAACGAAAAGAATTTAGAATTACCATCAACCAGGCTTTTGAAGAAGTGGTATTCTTATGCGGTTATACCAGAAAAGAAAAAGAAGGCACATGGATTACCGATGACATACTGGATGCTTACTCTCAACTGCACCGTCTTGGTTTTGCTGTAAGTATTGAAGCGTGGAAGAACAATGAACTGGTGGGTGGTTTGTATGGTGTAAAGATGGGTAATATTTTTTTTGGCGAAAGTATGTTCAGCAAATTGAGTAATGCCAGTAAGTATGCGTTTATTACATATGTTCAACAACTGCAAAATGAAGGTGTTGTGCTGATTGATTGCCAGGTGTACACACCTCATTTAGAAAGTATGGGTGCGAGAATGATAGAAAGAGAAGAATTTTTAAACTTAATAAAAGAAAATATAAATTAAAGTTGCCACGGCATTAAGAGATATAAATAGTTCATAATTCCGTGGCAAACATTTAACTATTACTGTCGTTTAAAGAAGAGTGGCGTGCTGTCTGTTGCCATCAGCGTAAAATTATTTTTACCAAATGAAACAATTTTATTGCTGAATGTTTCTTTGGTTGAATCGCCTTCAACAAACACAAACTCTGTACTGTCTTTTACTATGTAACTGAGTTTTTCTTTAATTGTACTGTCACCAAGCTTTTTTTGAATAGCTCCGTCTTTTTCAAAAGTGTAAGTATAACTCATATAATTAGAATCCAGCGCCAGCACCAGCAATCCAAATACAACAAATGAATCTTTTTTACCCACAGCAACTGAATCAATCTTCCAGGTGCCAATTAATTCATCTTTAAATACAGGATTATTTGATAGCGGCTTGCGCATTTCAAAATAATAATACAAAGCTCCGCCACGCGCTGCCATAAGTACAGCAGCAATGAATAGTTTTTTCATTGTTTAAAAATTTAAAATGTGAGAATTGAATTTCACATGCAGGAGCAGAAATCTGTTTGCATTTTTTATATGGTACAAATGAAAAACCACTGATGCAGTTTCATACTGGCAGCTCTTTGTACAAAGATTTGAAGATTGATACTTGAAGTGATAAAAAGGTAACCGAAAGAAAATGTTAAAGGAATTAGAGATAAATGAAGGGAAGAAGAAGAAGAAGAAAAAGAGAACGGCTCCAAAATTGAACCCGTTACAAAAGTAAAGTCAACCTGTTGATTAAATGAACAAAGAATGAAACTCCCTCTTTAACTCATTTCCCTCCTTAACCTCCTAGCCTTCTCCCGCTAGTTCAAGCACCACTTTCCATTCTGCATCTGTTACTTTCCCAACACTTAATCTTCCGAGTCGGAGTAGATCCATATTAGCTAAACGTTTATCAGCTTTTATCTGTGCAAGTGTTACAGGTCTTTTCAATTTACGCACCGGTGTTACATCTACCACCACCCATGCATCTTCATCGGTTGTGGGATCCTGGTAAGATTCTTTTACGACTTTAGCTATGCCCACAATTTCCAATCCTTCATTACTATGATAGAAAAAAAGTTCATCACCTTTTTTCATAGCACGCAGGTTATTCCGTGCTGCATAGTTGCGCACCCCATCCCAAAATGTTTTTTTATCTTTTACAAATTGATCCCAACTGTATTTAAAGGGTTCTGATTTAATTAACCAATAAGCCATTGAAATAAGAAATTAAAAATGAGGAATAAGAAATGAAAAAGTACACCTTACCTTTTTCAATTTTGACTTTTTACTTCTCTTCACCATCCATTCGCCAGCACATCAGCAATATGCAATGTTCTCAAGCTGTGCCCTTTCTGTTTGATGTATCCTTCTAAATGCATCAAACAACTTAAATCTGTTGAAATGATGTACTGTGCACCGGTAGCCAGTGCATTGTTCACCTTTTGATCAGCCATGGCAATGGAAATGGGTTCAAACTTTACTGCAAACGTACCGCCGAAACCACAGCAAGTTTCAACGTCATTCATTTCCACCAGCTCTAATCCATCTACATTTCGCAGCAAAGTG
>JBKCJY010000102.1:0-4976 GCA_046301455.1 Chitinophagaceae bacterium
GTTAAAAAGAAAATTCTCACAGTTGCGTGAAAGCGGTGTGATTTTATTGATCGGTACGGACAGTGGCATTCCCATGAAATTTCACAGCCAAAGCACATGGAATGAATTGGATATTTGGGTAAGAGAAATGGGAGTTGATCCCATGCTGGCTATACGTGCTGCAACTTACTGGCCAGCTGTGTTTCAAGGTGTAGAAGATAAAGTAGGAACAATTACTGAAGGCAAAGCGGCAGATATTATTGCAGTCCGTGGTGATGTGTTGCGTTATATTAATCTTTTGCAAAAAGTGGATATGGTGATAAAAGGTGGTGTAAGGGTGAAGTGATTTTTATCAAGATCATAAAAAAATCCTCACCGTTTAGTGAGGATTTCTAATTTATTATTCATCTCAATGATTAACCTTTTGCAAACTCAGATCTAATCACATTCAACGCACCACCAGCTTTAAACCATTCAATTTGTTGCTGATTGTAAGAATGATTCACCTGGATGGTTTCATTACTGCCATCAGCATGATTTAATACCAATTGCAAAGGATTACCTGGCGTAAATGTTATCAATCCTTCTACATCAATGGTGTCATCTTCCAAAATCTTATTGTAATCTTCTTTATTGGCAAATGTTAATGCAAGCATCCCCTGTTTTTTCAAATTGGTCTCATGAATGCGTGCAAAACTTTTTACCAATACAACTCTTACACCCAAATGACGTGGCTCCATGGCTGCATGTTCACGACTTGAACCTTCACCATAGTTTTCGTCACCCACTACTATCGTTCCAACACCTGCTGCTTTATATGCACGTTGTGTATTAGGTACAGTGCCATATTCACCTGTGAGTTGGTTTTTAACATTGTCTGTTTTTTCATTGAAGAAATTAGTAGCACCAATCAACAAATTGTTGCTGATGTTATCTAAGTGTCCACGGAACTTTAACCATGGTCCTGCCATACTAATATGATCGGTGGTGCATTTTCCTTTTGCTTTAATAAGCAATTTTAAACCTTTCAGATCAGTGCCTTCCCAAGCTGCAAACGGATATAATAATTGTAAGCGTTTACTGTCTGGCTTTACATCAATGATTACACCGCTTCCATCAGCAGCCGGTGCTTGATAGCCCGCATCTTCAACAGCAAAACCTTTTGTTGGCAATTCATCACCAATAGGGGGATCGAGTTTTACATGCTCACCTTTATCATTCGTAAGTGTATCAGTAAGCGGGTTGAAATTCAAATCACCTGCAATGGCCAATGCTGTTACCAATTCAGGGCTTGCCACAAAAGCCATGGTATTTGGGTTACCATCAGCACGCTTGGCAAAATTGCGATTGAACGAATGTACAATGGTGTTGCGTTCTGCTTTTTCAGCACCAACCCTGTCCCACATGCCAATGCAAGGGCCACATGCATTTGCAAATACAGTAGCACCAATTTTTTCAAACACGCCCAAAAATCCATCACGTTCAATTGTATAACGTACTTGTTCACTGCCCGGGGTGATTGTGAATTCTGATTTCAGCTTCAAACCTTTTTCGCTCACTTGTTTTGCAAGGCTCACTGCACGACTGATATCTTCATATGAAGAGTTGGTACAGCTTCCAATCAAGCCTACTTCAATTTTTGTGGGCCATCCGTTTTTAGCAGCTGCTTCTTTCATTTGCGAAATAGGCGTAGCCAAATCAGGAGTGAAAGGTCCATTCAAATGTGGTTCCAACTCGCTGAGATTGATTTCAATTACCTGATCGAAATATTTTTCAGGGTTTGCATATACTTCAGCATCACCGGTTAAATATTCTTTGATGGCATCAGCACCATCGGCCACTTCTGCACGGCCTGTTGCACGCAGGTAGCGGCTCATGCTTTCATCATAGCCGAATGTTGAAGTTGTGGCTCCAATTTCGGCACCCATATTACAAATGGTTCCTTTGCCGGTACAGCTCATGCTAGTAGCGCCTTCGCCAAAATATTCAACAATGGCATTGGTTCCTCCTTTTACAGTGAGGATGCCGGCCACTTTTAAAATCACATCTTTTGGAGCCGTCCAGCCGTTGAGTTTACCTGTAAGTTTTACACCTATGAGTTTTGGCATTAATAGTTCCCAGCTGAGGCCTGCCATTACATCACAAGCATCAGCACCACCCACACCAATTGCCACCATGCCTAAACCTCCAGCATTTACTGTATGACTGTCAGTACCAATCATCATACCGCCAGGGAATGCATAATTCTCAAGCACCACCTGGTGAATAATGCCAGCACCGGGTTTCCAAAAGCCAATTCCGTATTTATTAGAGATAGACGCAAGAAAATTGAACACTTCCTCATTATCTGTTTTTGCTTTTGCAAGGTCAGTTTTGCCTTCAGTTTTTGCAACAATCAGGTGATCGCAGTGAACGGTAGAAGGAACAGCCACTTTTTTGCGGCCTGTGGTATCAAATTGCAGCAAAGCCATTTGAGCGGTAGCATCCTGCATGGCTACACGGTCAGGCGCAAAGTCCACATAGGCTTTACCCCGCTCAAAATCTTTTATTTCAACACCTTTCCAAAGGTGGGAATAGAGAATTTTTTCAGCAAGTGTTAACGGACGGCCCAGTGCTTTGCGGGCGGCATCTACTTTAGCCGGCATTTCGGCGTATGTCTTTTTGATGAGGTCGAGATCAAATACCATAGAAGAATGTTTAGATTAGATTTGATGGCGGCGAAGTTACCGAAATATGACCTTTGTTAAACCATTTAGGCCATTAGTTTGTTGAATGTTTTTATAAATTTGTGAAACTATGAGAAAGCTCAGGCATTTTATTGAGTGGAATGTTTTTGGTGTTTGCACTTATATAGGTGAGCGGTTGCATATTTCTACATCCACCATCCGCAAATACTTTATTTACATCTCTTTCTTAACCTTGGGATCTCCGGTCGTTTTTTACTTTTTTCTTGCATTTTGGATGAACATAAAGCAATACGTAGGTTTTACCCGTCGAAATCCTGTTCGGTACTGATCATTATTATTGCAATTGTGCCTTTGAGTGATTAACTTACTCTCATAATTAATTAAGTCAGCATGTTCAGGTTTGAATATACCTATACTGATTATGAATTGCTGATTGATGCCATAGCACAACAGATGGGCACCCAAGTAAGAGATGGCTGGCTTTTATTCCCACCTCAATATGCCAACGGCTATATCCGTTATATAAAACTTCCAAATGGCATGCAGGTAAATATTTTTAACTGCACCATTAATACAGATTGGTTTTTTAACAGAAAAGCTTCAGATCAGGAATATTATACGCTCCGTTTTGATTTGTTGACCATACCCGATAAAATTGAAATGGGTATTGGTGATGATAAAGTTGAACGCCAGAGCGGAACATTCTCAGCAGTGTATCTCACCAGCTCTATTTACGATTGGTATTACAGGGCAGCAATGGGATCCAAACTGGAAGGCGTAAATATTCTCATTACCAAAGAAGAACTTGCACACCAGCTTGGGGTTGATGTTATTGAGCGAATGTTGCCATTGTACATTGCCTTAAAGAGCCGCAGTCTCAATATGGAACAGCTTGACAGTGGCTATAACCAGTTAATTGAAGAAATCATTAATGAAGATCCTGATACTCCTTTTCCTGAACTTTATATTACCAACCGTGTGCAATTACTGGTTGAACGTTTTTTTACAAGGGTAAAATCAAAAATCAACCTTGCAAGTTTTGAAGTAAAGTTGAAAGCAGATGATATTCAAACTATTCGTGAAGTTGAAAAACATATGCTACCGGATTTTACAAAAAAGCCACCTTCTATTAATGAACTTTCGAGGAAAGCGGCCATGAGTGCTACAAAATTTAAAAACCTGTTTAAAGCAGTGTATGGGGTTCCTGTTTATGAATATTATCAGCAACACAGGATGCAGATGGCAGCAAACTTGCTGACAGGCAGCAATGAAACTATTAAAGAAATTGCATTGAAGGTAGGATATCACAATATCAGTAATTTTACAACAGCATTTAAAAAGCAGTTTAAAAAAATACCACAGGAATATAAAGAATCTTATATGTAAAATTTATTTGAACATAACATTTGCCATACAACCTTGAAGAAAGTAACAAATGATTCAGTTTGATTATAATGATAAAAGTTATACAACATTCTATCCCAAATTAGCCGAAGTTTTTTCTGCAAAATTTGAAAACAACCGTATTGAATTGCCTCCAAATGTGGGGAAAGGGTATATGGAAATGATATCACTGGGCGATGGTATTCATGCATCTGTTGATAATTACACATCAGTAGAAGATATAAAGTTCACACGTAAAAAATCAAGCGATCCGTTTTTTATACTTCATTTTGATGAGATGAAATCCGATACGGAATTTATGCTGTGGCTCGACGGTGAATTAATGAAAACCAAAGGACACGCTATTACTGCAGTGATGCTTACATGCAGCCTCTTTGACTTAAGTTATGTATTGCCTGCCCGTACCAAAAAACGCAGCATCAACATTATACTTACTAAAGAATGGATTAAAAAGTATATGAACATGGGTATTGATGAAGATGATATCTGCAACAATTATTTTTCGCTTAAAGTGCAGCACCTCAACCAGGAACCATTTAATACAGAATATAGAAATTATTTTAACCAGGTGTTTGATACACCGGCAAACCGTCCACTGAGGCAATTGCACACACGCAATGCAATTATGATGTTGATTGAACTCTTCTTCAGCCGGCTGCATAAAAAAACAAAAGCACTCAAAGATTCCCCCACAAGAAAAATGAACACCAAGGATCTTTACAAACTCATGGAAGTGGAATCAATACTTGTAAAAGATTTTTCAAAAGCGCCTCCTACTATTGTTGACTTAGCAGCTTATACGCAAATGAGTGTATCCAAACTTAAATCCAATTTTAAACAGGTTTATGGAACCGGTATTTACGAATACTATCAAAAAAACAGAATGCGTAAAGCACGCAATATGCT
>JBKCJY010000103.1:0-2049 GCA_046301455.1 Chitinophagaceae bacterium
AAATACACAGGTGCTTATTTCACTGGTGGTGATTGTAAGCTGTATTGGCGGATCTATTCTCTACTCTATTTACAACCGGAAAGAACATATTCCTGAAGATTTCAAAGAATAATCAACTGTTTCCTGCATGAGCAGTTACACCATCAATACCATTGCAACCATTCTGAAAGCGGAAGCTATACAAATAGCAACTGCTGTTATTACTGTTGAACAGCTTTGTATTGACAGCCGCCGTATTGTGCACCCGGCACATACTTTATTTTTTGCATTGAAAACAGAACGAAGGAACGGGCATGCCTTCATAAAACAATGCTATGAAAAAGGTGTGCGTTGTTTTGTAGTGAGTGAAGAAGTAGATTACAGTTCGTTTGCTGATGCACATTTTCTTTTAGTTGCTGATACGTTGGAGGCATTACAGCAATTAGCTGCCCATCACCGTAAACAATTTTCAATTCCTGTAATTGGTATTACGGGGAGTAATGGAAAAACGATTGTAAAAGAATGGCTGTATCAGTTACTGAGTGATGAATATACTATTGCAAGAAGTCCTAAAAGTTATAACTCACAAGTAGGTGTGCCTTTGAGTGTGTGGCAATTACAACCCCATCATACGCTGGCCATATTTGAAGCAGGCATTTCGCAAAAGGGTGAAATGCATGTACTACAGGAAATCATTCAACCTACCATTGGTGTATTTACCAATTTGGGTGATGCACATAAGGAAGGATTTGCAAGTGATGAAGAGAAGTTTAAAGAGAAAGCGTTGCTTTTTGAAGATGCAGCAACCATCATTTGCTCGCCGCAGCAAATCAAAGGTTTAAGTTTTGATCATACCCATCATCAAATGATTACATGGGGTACCGATGCAGGAAATGATTTACAGTTATTAAATATTCAAACGATACATCAATCATCCGCTATCAGTTTCCGTTGGAGAGAACAAATCATTGAAACAACACTTCCTTTTACTGACGAAGCATCCATTCACAATGCACTTACCTGTATTACGGTTTGTCTTCATTTGCAAATACCCAAAGAAAAGCTGCAGGCAAAGCTGAAAGAGTTAAAACCTGTAAGTCTTCGTTTAGAATTAAAAAAAGGAAATCATCATTGCACATTAATCAATGACAGTTACAGTGCAGATGTAAATTCTTTTGAACTTGCGCTTAATTTTCTGATGCAACAGAAACAACATGCATCA
This sequence comes from Chitinophagaceae bacterium, assembly GCA_046301455.1. Lineage (GTDB taxonomy): Bacteria > Bacteroidota > Bacteroidia > Chitinophagales > Chitinophagaceae > Lacibacter. The sequence goes on from JBKCJY010000103.1 coordinate 1,202, forward strand.
AAAACAATTATTCTTTCTGATTTTGCAACAGGTAAAGAACAGGAAGCAGCAACGTATCAATCACTGGCACAACTCATCAACAGCCATGCTGTTTCAAAAGTTGTAACGGTGGGCACTGTTATTCAAAGCTATTTTCAATCACTGCTTTCATCAAACATTCAATACCATTCGTTTACAAATATTGACGAACTCATTCATCACTTGCCCGCACTTGGCTTTGCCAATGAAGCGATCCTTATTAAGGGCGCAAGGAGTTTTGGCTTGGAACAGCTTATGCCGTTATTGGAGCAACAGGTGCATCAAACCGTTTTGGAAATTAATCTCAGCGCCATTGCCCATAACATCAAAGCCATCCGCTCTCAATTAAAACCCGGTGTTAAACTGATGGCAATGGTGAAAGCCTTTTCTTATGGCAGCGGCAGTTATGAAATTGCCAATCTCTTACAATATCATGGTGTTGATTATTTAGCTGTTGCATTTGCTGATGAAGGTGTGGAGCTACAGAAAGCGGGTATTACATTACCCATTATGGTGATGAATACTGAAGCGGTAACATTTGATGCGTTGATTGAATACAACCTGGAACCGGAGTTGTATTCACCAGAAATGACACAGCTATTTGCACAATACCTGGAACACGAAGGTTTAACTAATTACCCTGTGCATATCAAGATTGATACAGGTATGCATCGTTTGGGTTTTATGCAGCATCAACTGCCGTTTCTTTTAGAACTGTTGCAAAAAGAAAATTATTTTTCTGTACAATCTGTGTTCAGTCATCTTGCATCGGCAGAGGATAACAATGAAGATGCCTTTACAAACAGGCAGGCACAACTGTTTGATGATGC
>JBKCJY010000104.1:0-23632 GCA_046301455.1 Chitinophagaceae bacterium
ACCGCCTTTCATATACACCGGTGTAACGGGGCTATCAGTTTTACCAATATCAAAACCACGTTCTTTCAAACCATTCTGCAGTTTGCGTGCATTGCTCCAGAGTTTTTCTTTTAACTCAGGCATAGTACGCAACATTTCTAAGCGCTTGAGGTTACCAATTACAATTGGCATTGGCAAACTTTTAGCAAATATTTGCGAACGGATATTGTAGCGGATAAAGTCAATGATAATTTTATCGCCAGCTAAGAATGCACCTATAGATGCCATTGATTTGGCAAATGTGCTGAAGTATAAATCAATAGCATCCTGGCAGCCCTGCTCTTCACCTGCACCGGCACCTGTTTTACCAAGTGTGCCAAAGCCATGTGCATCATCCACCAGCAAACGGAAATCATATTTCTGTTTCAAATCAGCAATTTCTTTCAAACGGCCCTGATCGCCAGCCATTCCAAACACACCTTCAGTAATTACAAGAATGCCCCCTGCTTTTTGTTTTTCAATTAATGCACTCGCTCTTTGTAATTGCTTTTCGCAATCTTCCACATCATTATGCTTAAACACATAACGGTGGCCAGGGTGCAAACGAAGACCATCAATAATACATGCATGACTTTCAGCATCATACACAATCACATCATGTCTGCCACACACAGCATCAATTGCACTCATAATACCCTGGTAACCGAAGTTCATGAGAATGGCATCTTCTTTCATTTCAAAAGCAGCCAGCTCCCTTTCCAATTGTTCATGATAATTAGAATTGCCACTCATCATACGAGCGCCCATTGGGTAGGCAAGCCCGTATTCTTTAGCGGCATCAGCATCTACTTTACGGATTTCCGGATGGTTGGCCAGGCCGAGGTAGTTGTTGAGGCTCCACACAATTTTTTCTTTACCACGAAACATCATGCGGCTGTTGATCTCGCCTTCTAATTTGGGGAATGCAAAATAGCCGTGTGCTCTTTCTCTGTGCTGACCTAAAGGGCCCTGGTTTTTGATGAGTTTCTCAAAAATATCTGCCATATATGAAGGAATTGTTACCTGTTTTAAAGTGCCGCAAAGGTAAGGGTTTGGGCGCAAGCACGGGCAGGAGAAAAGGGATGTTTTTACACAGAAATAATGCATATAAAAGGCCCCTTATCCGGTATCTTTGATACACTAAATTTTCAGTATGAAAGTATATTTCATCGCTTTTTTGATGCTTTTTTCAACTGTTGTTTTAGCTCAAAAAACTTCAACCACAACAGCCATTATTAATCCCAAAATAACAACTGCTGTTATTGAAAGACCAAAGTTGGTTGTGGGTATAATGGTTGACCAGATGCGCTGGGATTTTTTGTACAGGTATTATAACCGCTACGCTGCAAATGGCGGATTTAAGCGTATGCTCAACGAAGGTTTTACCAACGATAACACTTTTATTCCCTACACCCCTACGGTAACTGCCTGTGGACATACTTGTGTATATACCGGAAGCGTGCCTGCCATCCACGGCATTACAGGTAATGCGTGGTGGGATTATGAACAAAACAGAACCGTGTATTGCAGTGAAGATAAAACGGTGAAAACTGTGGGCAGTACAAGCACAGCCGGTGAAATGAGCCCCAGAAACATGATCACAACAACAATTTGTGATGAATTGAGGCTGGCTACTAATTTCAGAAGCAAGGTCATTGGGATTGCTATTAAAGACCGTGGCGGTATTTTACCTGCCGGGCATAGTGCCAATGCCGCTTATTGGTACGACAGCAGAACAGGCGACTGGATTACATCAACTTATTACATGAATGATTTACCGCAATGGGCGAAAGATTTCAATGCAAAAAAACATGCAGATGCCTTTTATAACATGGGTTGGAATACCATGTACCCCATTAACACGTATGTACAAAGTGCAAAAGATGAAAATGAATTTGAAGCCAAACCAATGGGTGCTGATCAAAAAGGCTTTCCTTATGATTTAAAACGTTTTGTTGGAAAAAACTATGGCACTATTGCCTCCACGCCTTATGGCAACACATTAACTGCTATGATGGCGAAGGAAGCTATAGTAAATGAAGAAATGGGAAAAGATTCTGTTACTGATTTTTTAGCAGTGAGTTTTTCAAGTCCTGATTATGTAGGTCATGCCTTTGGCCCTAATAGCATTGAAGTAGAAGATACGTACCTGCGTTTGGATAAAGAACTGGGTGAGTTGTTTGATTACTTAGATAAAACGGTTGGCAAAGGTCAATACATCAGTTTTTTAACGGCAGATCATGGAGTATCACATATACCCGGTTTTTTGGTTGAGAATAAGTTGCCCGGAGGTACAGTTGATGACAATGCAATGATTGATGATTTGAATAAATTACTTGCAGAAAAATACAAACAGAAAAATTTAGTGCTGAGTGCTTATAATTATCAGATTAGTTTAAACCATGAAATAATTGCTTCAGCTGATTTGAATAAAGAAGATATCATTGAGGATGTGATTAAATATGCTTCAAAAATTAAAGGTGTGGATCGTGTGTTTGCTATTGATGAGTTAATGGAACAACCAATGAATGCAGTTGTAAAAAATCGAATCGCCAATGGATGGCATCCCAAACGTAGTGGTGATGTACAACTCATTTATACACCCGGGTGGATTGATGGTGGCAAAACAGGAACCACACATGGTTTGTGGAATCCTTATGACAGTCATATTCCTTTAGTATGGTATGGATGGAATATTAAACCCGGCCGCAGTACTGAAGAAGTATATATGACGGATATTGCTGCAACACTGGCGGCTATGCTTCATATTCAAATGCCAAACGGTTGTGTGGGTAAGCCCATACAGGCGGTGCTGAAATAATAGCAGCCCTCCCCTTGTGGCATTAATCTTGACCCTTTAGTGTAATGTATTCAGAAAGCCCCTTTAACGGGGCTTATCTGTCAATTTGACCAAATATTAAACAGATGAACAAGAACTTGTTTTTGAGGACTCCGGATGAAGATGTTGATTTTTTACCCATCATTCCATTGAATGAAGCTGAGGCTCAAAGTGATGAAGACCTTTCAAAGATTGACACCCTAGCATTGCTCCCCTTGCGAAATACCGTTTTATTCCCTGGTGTAGTACTGCCAATAACTGTTGGAAGAGATAAAAGCATACAAGCAGTAAATGAAGCTTATAAAGACAAGAAGCTGATTGGTGTGGTGGCACAGAAAGACAGCAATGTTGAAGACCCAACTATAAATGATATTGAAGACATTGGCACTGTAGCTAAAATTGTAAAGTTGATTAAAATGCCTGATGGTGGCACTACAGTAATCATTCAGGGTATTAAGCGCATGCGCATCACTTCCATTGTGAGCGATGAGCCTTTTTTCAAAGCCACCATTGATATTTTAAAAGAAGAAGAAACTCCCGGTGATCAAAACTTTGAAGCGCAGGCCGGTTCTATTAAAGACCTTGCTACACAAATCATTCAGCTTTCGCCCAATATTCCCAGCGAAGCAGCCATTATCTTAAAAAATATTGAGAGCCCATCTTTCTTAATTCACTTTGTGAGTAATAATCTCAATGCAGATATTGTTGAAAAACAAAAACTGCTTGAAACAGAAAATATTAAAAATCGTGCTGAGCTGCTGTTAACCCTTCTTCAAAAAGAATTACAGTTTGCCGAATTAAAAAACCAGGTTACTAATAAAACAAGAACAGAACTAGATAAACAACAGCGTGAATATTTTCTGCACCAGCAAATGAAAAGCATCAAAGAAGAACTGGGTGGCGATGCTAATGATCTGGAACTGCAGGAAATGAAGAAGAAAGCAGAAACAAAAAAATGGAGTGATGCTGCAAAAGAACTTTTCAAAAAAGGAATTGAAAAGCTGGAACGAATGCATCCTTCCACACCTGATTATTCTGTTGCATACAATCAACTTGATTTATTGCTTGACTTACCGTGGAACGAATACACTAATGACAATTACGATTTAAAGAAAGCTCGCAAAGTATTAGACCACGACCATTACGGTATTCATAAAGTAAAAGAACGCATACTTGAATACTTAGCTGTATTGAAATTGAAAGGCGATATGAAGAGCCCTATTCTTTGTTTGCTGGGCCCTCCCGGTATTGGTAAAACTAGTTTGGGTAAAAGTATTGCAGCAGCACTTGGCCGTAAATACGTACGCATCAGTCTTGGTGGTTTGCATGATGAAAGTGAGATACGTGGCCACCGCAAAACATACATCGGTGCTATGCCGGGCCGGATTTTACAATCATTACGAAAAGTAAAAACATCCAACCCTGTGATGATACTGGATGAGATAGATAAGATTGGAAATGATTTTCGTGGCGATCCGTCCAGTGCATTGCTTGAATTATTGGATCCTGAACAGAATCATACATTTTATGATAACTATTTAGAACTTGAATATGATTTAAGTAAAGTTTTATTCATTGCAACTGCAAATAGTTTAGCATCCATTCAACCTGCTTTGCGTGACCGTTTGGAAATAATTGACCTGAGCGGTTATGCTGTTGAAGAAAAAATAGAAATAGCAAAAAACTATCTTGTACCTAAACAAAAAGAAGCACACGGGCTCAACAAACTCAATTTTAAAATGAGTGATAATGTGCTGCGTAAAATCATTGAAGATTACACAAGAGAAAGTGGTGTGCGTGAGTTGGACCGAATGCTGGCATCTATCATGCGATCTCAGGCTAAAGAATTTGCATTACACAATAAACTGAAGCCGACTATTACTACCAATGATGTTGAAAAAATTCTTGGTAAACCACGTTACAGTAATGAATTGTACAAAACAGCCAATATGCCCGGTGTAGCAGTTGGTTTGGCCTGGACATCAGTAGGCGGTGATATTCTTTTTATTGAAACAAGTTTGTCTGAAGGTAAAGGTGAAATGAAATTAACCGGCAACCTGGGCAATGTAATGAAGGAAAGCGCCAGCACAGCATTAAGCTATTTACAGGCCAATGCAAAAAAAGCTGGCATTGATGCAGAAGCGTTTCAGAAAAACAATATCCATCTGCATGTACCTGAAGGGGCTGTTCCAAAAGATGGGCCAAGTGCAGGTATAACCATGCTCACGGCTATAGCCAGTGCATTTACCGGCAAAAGGGTAAAACCTTTTCTTGCCATGACCGGTGAGATAACCCTGCGTGGACAAGTTTTACCTGTTGGTGGCATCAAAGAAAAAGTTCTGGCGGCCAAACGTGCGGGAATTAAAGAAGTAATTATGTGCTGGCAAAACGAAAAAGATGTACAGGAAATTAACAGCCAATACATTAAGGGCATGAAATTTCATTATGTAAAAACCATGCAGCAAGTTTTAGAACTGGCCTTATTATAACGTATTAAATGCGATTTTAAAACCCACAGCTATATTTTTTAAAAAAGTAGTTTTTTTCTGAACTATTATTTTTCTTCGCTGTTATAAATCTCAACTAACTATTTTTCATGTTGGTTGTTTTAAGGGTTAAAGAGCTTCCCCCGTTTCTACGGGGGAATTTTATTTTGGCAAATACCTTAGAAGATTTGAAGTTAGTAATGGGCAATTTGCATTCGTATTAAGCGCCAAGAAATCAAGTTCATCATTTCGATCCTCTTTGCTATCAGAAGAAAACCTCCTGAATTAATTCATGCTTGTAGTTTTGTTTGCAATTGCCCTTGCCGCCACATAACCACTCGTCCAAGCATGTTGAAAATTAAAGCCCCCTGTGATGCCATCCACATCTAATATCTCTCCTGCAAAAAATAAACCTTCATGCAATTTGCTTTGCATCGTATTGGCATCCACTTCTTTCAAGGCAATGCCACCAGCAGTTACAAACTCTTCTTTAAAAGTTGTTTTGCCTGTTACATGAAGTTCATGATTGATTAAAAGCTGAATTAATTTTTTTTGAGTTTTGGATGGCAAATCGGCCCATCTCATATTTTCATTAATTTCTGATTGTAACAATAAAAATTGCCATAGGCGATTAGGCAGTTCAAATAAATTAGAATTGCTGATTTTTTTTGAAGCGCTATTAGTTCTTGTAGTTTGTATTTTGGTTCTTATGTTTTCCTCTTTTGCATCACCCAACCAATTAACCGAAATAGCGAAATGATAATTGAGTTGATGCAATTCTTTTGCACCCCATGCAGAAAGTTTAAGTACACAAGGCCCGCTTAATCCCCAGTGTGTGATAAGCAGTGGCCCGCTGTTCTTTAATTTTGTTTGCTGAATCTTCACAGTTGCATAAGGCACACTTACACCCATCAACTCATTGAGCGGATGTTTGGGAATATTAAACGTAAATAAAGATGGTACAGGTTCAACTATAGTATAACCCGTTCCTTTTAACCAGTCAAACTGCGAAAGTTTTGGAAAACCGCCACTTGCTACACAAACAAAATCGGCAATTAACTCATCTTTACTTTTTAATATTACTTTCCACTTTTGATTATCGATTTTCAATTGCTCCACCTCCCTGTTCATCAGTATCTCAACATTATATTCATTCGCCTCACGCAGTAAACATTCTATAATCGTTTGAGAGGAATCTGTTACAGGAAACATTCTGCCATCATCTTCTGCTTTCAGTTTCACATTACGGCTTTCAAACCACTCAATGGTATCTGTAGTAAAAAATTGATGAAAAGCTTTGCGTACAAAATGCTCACCACGTGGGTAATGCATGCTCATGTCTTTCACATCAAAACAGGCATGTGTAACATTGCATCTGCCACCACCGCTCACTTTTACTTTGGAAAGAAGTTTGGATGATTTCTCTAATAAAACAACCCTCAACGTTGGATTCATTCTGGCAGCATTTACTGCACAAAAAAAGCCTGCAGCACCACCGCCAATAACAATTAAAGTTTTGGATGAAGGTTGCTTACTCATTACTTCATCATCATAAGTGCCGCAAATGTTTCAATCCCATTTCTGAAATTGAGCAAACGGATATTTTCATTCTCTGCATGCTGGTTATTATCATGATTGGCAATGGGTACCGTAATTGTCTTTGCTTTCAAATATTGTTCAAACAAAAACAAAGGCAAACTACCACCTAATGTTGGCATCAAAACCACCTGCTCATTGGTAGTGGATTGCACAGCAGCAATTACTTTTTGTGCAATGGGTAAATCCATTTGTGTTTTTTGTGCGTTGTAGCCACTGCTTAATTCAATCTTTGCAATCTTCGGATACTTTGCCCGCTCTTCATTCGTAGGTTCTTTATATGTAATAAAATAACCCTGCGATTCAATATAGCTTACTACTTTTTGCTGTTGCTTTTTCCAGTCATTTCCCGCAACCAATCGTAAATCTATTTTTGCAGTGGCTGATGTAGTAATGACATTGCTTGCGTTTTTACCAACAGCACCACTTTGAATGCCGTTAATGTTGAGTGTTGGCAAATTAATTGCGGCTGCCAGATTATAATCCTTCATCTCTCTTTTAGCAAAGCCAAGTTCTTTCTGCATCTGTTCATCCACAGGCGGAACAAGTTCCAATGCTTTCTTTTCTTTCGCTGTTAACGGAATTACATCATCATAAAAACCTTTGATGGTAACTCTTCCATTATCATCTTTCATTGAAGCTAAGAGTTTTGCAAGCATCATTGCAGGACTTGGAGCCCAATTACCGTAATGCCCGCTGTGCAATGGGCGTTTGCTTCCATACACAGTTACTTCTACATGTGTATCGCCACGTACTCCAAATACCACTTGTTTTAAACCTGATTGATGCACAGGCCCATCGCAAATAATCCATAAATCACTTTTGAGCAATGAACTATAGTTCTGTAATATTTCATGCAGATGGTCGCTTCCGGCCTCTTCTTCACCTTCAAAAAAGAATTTGATATTGACTGTTGGTTTCATTCCGCTTTTGATGATTGCATCATAAGCATTTAAAATCGCCATCACACCTGCTTTATCATCACTTGCTCCTCTTGCATAAATTCTGTTTTGCAAATCATAGCTTGTTGTTGCCGGAGGAAAGTTGATGATGCTGCCTCCTTTCTCCAATGACTCGTTTGTAAGTACAGGTGTGAATGGTGCCAATCCTTTAAGCCATTGGGAAGGGATGACTGGTTGTCCATCATAGTGTGCATAAAAGATAATGGTTTGTGTAGCACCTGGTGTCATCATTTCTCCATATACCGAAGGGAACGCTTTGCTTGTTGTTGGTAATAATAATTGTACATTCTGAATACCACGTTGTGTCATGGCACTCATAATAAAATCTGCATTACGACGAATGTTTACAGAGTCGTTTGTTACATTGGGAATGGCAAGAAAAGAAACAAACTCATTCAGAATAGTGTGCTGATTTTTTTCAAAATAATTCCGCACTTTTAATACATCAGCAGTTTGAGCACATAAAAAATGAGTGAAGCAAACCGCCACACTCATTGTAACTATTTTTTTAATCATACAGTTCAATTGAAACTGTAAGATACAAAACCACTAATAATACGAAGCATCCAAATTTGGATTTGCCTTTTCCGCTGTTTCAATAGCAGCAAACGAAGAAAGAATATCAGCTTTACCACGTTTAACGCAAACTGTATGCTCATAATGAGCACTTGGTTTACCATCCTGCGTTAATATGGTCCATCCATCCTCAGCATGATATATTTCTTTAACACCTAAATTGATCATCGGTTCAATAGCAATCACGGTTCCTTCTTTTAATTTTGGTCCGTTCCCACGTTTGCCATAATTGGGCACTTGTGGTTCCTCATGCAATTTTCTACCAATACCATGGCCTACCAACTCCCTTACAACACCATAACCATGTTGCTTCTCTGTATAATCCTGTATGGCAAATGAAATATCGCCTACCCTGTTTCCATGTACAGCTTTTTCAATGCCTTTGTATAATGATTCTTTGGTAATACGTAATAATTTTTTGATCTCATCGCTTGCAGAACCGATGATAAATGTATAAGCACTATCGCCATGATAACCGTTCATAAACGCTCCTGCATCAACTGAAACAATATCACCTTCTTTCAATACTGCATTAGTAGGGAAGCCATGAACTACAGCATCATTTACACTGATGCAGCTTGCGAACGGGTAACTGTTCTGATAATTTTTAAATGAAGGGATTGCGCCGTTATCAAGAATAAATTGTTCCAGTCTTGCATCTACCTGCATGGTAGTAATACCGGGTTTCAACATCTTTCCAGCTTCAGCAATTGCATCACCTACCAGCAATGCACTTTTGCGGATGAGCTCAATTTCCAATGGAGAACGTAAATGAATCATAACGTTTCGTCTTCTTTGTTTCCAGTCATTCTACTTTGAAAGCAAACCGGAAAACAATTTATTAAAAAAACCCTGACTGATGTTGCCAGGGTTTTGTTTATCAAAAATTATTTTTAAATACTTGTTGTTGATGCAGTCTGGCGTCCCTGTATTCTTCCGCCTTTCATTAAACCATCATATTGACGCATCAGTAAATGTGTTTCAATTTGCTGCAATGTGTCAAGTATTACACCCACCATAATTAACAATGATGTACCTCCAAAGAATGTAGAGAAACCACTTGTTACATTCAAATTCTTTGCAATACCTGGTAATATACCAACAAATGCAAGGAAGATGGCGCCGGGTAATGTAATCTTATCCATTACACTTCCAATATAATCAGCAGTGGGCTGTCCGGGTTTTACACCTGGGATAAATCCATTGTTCTGCTTCAGGTTATCTGCAATTTGCTTTGGATTGAAGATTAACGCTGTGTATAAGAATGTAAATCCAATTACAAGAATAGAATAGATAACCATGTACCAGATATTTCCATGATCACTTAACGTTGCTGCAAAACCTTTTGTAGCATTGAAACCAACGAGTAATGTAGGAAGGAACATAATTGCCTGTGCAAAAATGATGGGCATTACACCAGAGCTATTTACTTTAATTGGTAAAAACTGACGTGCCCCACCAAACTGACGGTTGCCAACAATCTGTTTTGCATAGTTGATCGCAATCTTTCTTACACCCTGTACCAATACAATCAATCCCATGATGATGGCAATGAGTACGGCAATCTCAATCATAAAGATTAAGAGTCCACCACCACCACGATTCATCTTAGAATCAAATTCAGCAGCAACAGAAGCAGGGAAACGTGCAAGGATACCAATCATGATAATAAGTGAAGTACCATTGCCCAAACCCTTATCAGTAATACGCTCACCCAACCACATTACAAATAAAGTACCTGCAGTTAAGATGATGGTAGTTAAAGCCCAAAATGTTGTAGCAGAGATGCTTTGTGAAATGGCATTACCTGCAACATTGGGATCACGCAAATAAGTTACATAAGCGCTTGCCTGGAACAAGGTTACAATTACAGTAAGGTATCTTGTCCATTGATTGATTTTCTTTCTTCCGCTGTCGCCTTCTTTCTGCATCTTTTGCAACTGCGGAACAAGAATCGTCATCAGCTGCATAAAGATTGATGCAGAGATGTATGGCATAATGCCCAATGCAAAAATAGATGCACTTGAAAATGCTCCACCTGCAAATGAATCAAAAATACCAAGCAATCCGCCTTTTGCTTTTTCACCCAGCTGTGTTAAACCATTAGGATCTACACCTGGCAAAACAATATGTGAACCGATACGATATACCAATAACAGCAAAAGAGTATAAAGGATTTTATCTTTTAACTCTTCAATGCTCCAGATATTCTTAAGGGTTTGTATGAGTTTCTTCACTGGAAAATTTCTTTTTAAGTTTTTACACGAAACAAAAAAACGACCCCATTTTAACGTGGGTCGGGCAAATATCGTGAAAATTACTTTACAGTTTCAACGCTTCCGCCAGCACCTTCAATTGCAGTTTTTGCTTTTGCACTTACTGCATTTACTTTGAATGTGAGTTTGGTTTTGATATCGCCATTGCCCAATACTTTTACTTTATCAGTGCGGCTGATCAATCCGTTGGTGTAAAGATTTTCAAGAGAAAACTCGCTGAAACCATATTTCTCAGCAATCGTTTCAATTTGACCGAGGTTAAATACTTTGTATTCTACACGGTCAGGATTTTTAAACCCACGCTTTGGAACACGACGTTGAATAGGCATCTGTCCACCTTCATGAGCCATTTTACTTTTGTAACCGGCACGGCTTTGACCACCTTTGTTACCTTTTGTAGAAGTACCACCCTTACCGGATGCTTCACCACGACCAATACGTTTTTCTTTTTTTACTGAACCTTTTGCAGGTTTTAACGTGTGCAGTTTCATTTTTTATTTGATTTTGAACTTACGGGGAATCACCCCTCGCATTTTAAATAATGATATATGCGGTAAGAAGTAAGATTAAGCACTAAGTTCAATTTGTACTTTGCACATCTTACTTCATACTTCTTATGCAAGCTCTTCCACTTTGAGCAAATGATTCACTTTTGAAATCATGCCCAACACTTGTGGAGTTGCTTCTACTTCTTTAGAAGAATTGGTTTTATTTAAACCAAGAGCCTTTAATGTTGACTTTTGACGCTCTGGTCTGTCAATTGGGCTCTTTACTAATGTAATCTTTACTTTTTTCATGACTTAGTATTTTGCTGCCAACTGCCGGCTACCGGCTATCGGCTTTCTTCAATTATCCGTTAAATACTCTCTTCAACCCAAGATTTCTTGTTCTTGAAACACTGATGGGTTCACGCAACATCGCTAATGCTTTGAAGGTTGCTTTTACCACGTTATGCGGATTGGCAGATCCCAAAGACTTTGCAAGTACGTCAGTAACACCGGCGCTTTCAAGTACAGCACGCATGCTGCCTCCGGCAATTACACCTGTACCATGTGCAGCAGGCTTAATCAATACTTTAGCGGCACCTTCTTTAGCCAGTTGGTCATGAGGAATGGTACCATGCATTACCGGAACTTTAATCAAATTCTTTTTTGCATCTTCAATACCTTTTGAAATAGCTTCCTGTACTTCTTTTGCTTTACCCAAGCCATGACCTACCACGCCATTTTCATTTCCTACAACTACCAGAGCAGAGAAACTGAAAGCACGACCACCTTTTGTTGTTTTTACAACACGGTTGATGGCAACTACTTTTTCTTTCAGTTCAAGGTCACCGGCTTTTACTTTGTTTGTAATTACTTTCGACATTTATAATGTATTAAATGTTTACGATTGATTAGAATTTTAATCCTGCTTCACGTGCACCATCTGCAACAGCTTTCACACGGCCATGGTACAAATTACCACCACGGTCAAACACTACTGCTTCCAAACCAAGTGAAGTTGCTTTTTGTGCAATGGCAGCACCTACCATTTTGCTCTTTTCAATTTTAGTTCCCTTTTGTGCTTTGATGTCTTTGTCAGCGCTTGATGCAGATGCAAGTGTTGCACCGTTTACATCATCAATCAACTGCACATAGATATCAGCATTGCTGCGATAAACACTTAAACGTGGTCTTGCAGATGTACCGACAACTTTTTTGCGGATGCTGTGACGGATTTTTTGTCTCCGTACTAATTTACTTCCTGTTTTCATCTTTCTTTATTTATACCTTCTGATTCTGCCAGAAGATTATTTGAAAATTTATTATTTGACATTTGAAGATTAAAATTTCCAATACTTACATCTTCAAATTTTCAAATCTTACTTACCAGCTGCTTTACCTGCTTTACGACGGATGAACTCACCTTCGTACTTCACACCCTTTCCTTTGTATGGCTCAGGTTTGCGCAAGCTGCGGATCTTTGCAGCAACTGCACCAAGCAATTGCTTGTCAATACCTTCCAGCATAATAGTTGGGTTCTGACCTTTTTCCTGTGCTGTAGCAACTTTTAATTCTTTAGGCACTTCAATAATAATGTTGTGAGAATAACCCAAAGCCAAATCAAGAATATTACCTTGGTTAGCTGCTTTGTAACCCACACCCACCAATTCAAGCTTACGGGTATAACCTTCTGTTACACCTTTTACCATATTGCTCACCAATGAACGATACAAACCATGCAATGCACGGTGACGGCCCTGGTCAGTAGGACGGCCGAATGTTACTTCACCGTCTTTTACTTCAACTGTAATATCACGATCTACTTCCTGCTTCAATTCACCTTTTGGTCCTTTTACAGTAATAGAGTTGTCTTTACCCAATGTAACAGTTACACCCTGAGGAATTGTTACCGGCTTTTTACCTATACGAGACATAATAATTTTGAATTAGATATTATAAATTTTGAAAATTGAGTTTCACGTTTTCAGTTGCCGTATAGAGAACTTTATATTATCGTGTCACTTTATATTTAACGACAATCTGAATCAATTTTCAAATATTCAAATTGTCAAATCTTCTTAATAAACGTAGCACAGAACTTCACCACCAACATTGCTAGCTTTGGCTTGCTTATCAGTCATTACACCTTTTGATGTACTTACGATAGCAATACCCAAACCATTCTTAACACGGCGGAATTCATCAGGCTTTGCATACTGACGCAAACCCGGGCGGCTGATTCTTTCCAGAGATTGAATAGCAGGCTGACGTGTTGTGGGATCGTACTTCAAAGCGATTTTAATAACGCCTTGAGTTTTGTCATCTTCAAACTTATATTTTAAAATATATCCCTGATCGTATAAAATTTCAGTGATACGCTTTTTGAGGTTAGAAGCAGGAATTTCTACAATCCTGTGACCAGCCATCTGTGCGTTACGAACACGGGTTAAATAATCTGCAATAGGATCTGTTACCATTTTAATTCTTTAATTGAATGATTTTAATAATTGTTTGCTCTTGTGTGCATCATATTCAAAACCTGCACAACTTGTTTTGTGTCAAAAAAAATTACCAGCTTGCTTTTTTAACGCCGGGTATCTGTCCGTTCAAAGCCATATCACGGAAAATAACACGTGATATACCAAAGTAACGCATGTAACCCTTAGGGCGACCGGTAAGCTGGCACCTGTTCTTTAAACGTACAGGAGATGCATTTTTTGGAAGTTTATCCAAAGCAGCATAATCACCTGCAGCTTTTAAAGCAGCACGCTTCTCAGCATACTGGGCTGCTAACTTTTCTCTTTTTTTCTGACGGGCTTTTACTGATGTTTTAGCCATTTTTGTTTATTTAAGTTCCAATTTCAAATACAAGTTCCAATTGGTTCTTGCTATTTGGTTCTTGTTATTTTAATTAATCTTTCTTAGCGTTTTTAAAAGGCATTCCCATTTCCTTAAGCAACTCATAGGCCTCTTCGTTAGTAGAAGCAGTAGTTACGAACGTGATATCAAGACCGGTGATTTTATTCACTTTATCAATATCAATTTCAGGGAAAATGATTTGCTCGGTTACACCCATTGTGTAGTTACCACGGCCATCAAATGATTTATCATTTACACCTTTAAAGTCACGTACACGTGGGAGCGCACTTGAAATCAAACGGTCTAAGAATTCATACATGTTTACACCACGTAATGTTACACGTGCACCAATTGGCATGTTTTTACGCAACTTAAAGTTGGAGATATCCTTTTTACTCATTGTTGCTACTGCCTTCTGTCCGGTAATTGTGGTCAATTCGTCCAAAGCAATATCAATCAGCTTCTTATCATTCACCGCACCGTTTACACCACGGTTTAAACAGATTTTTTCAAGTTTAGGCACCTGCATAATGCTTTTGTAACCAAAGCGCTTCATCAAAGAAGGAACAACTTCTGCTTTGTATTTGCTGGCCAAACGGGGAGTATATTTTGTTGTGCTCATTGTTATCTTTTTTACACTTGTTCTTTATTACTTAATAGCTTGTCCGCTCTTTTTTGATACACGAACCAGCTTACCATTTTCGCCACGTGTGCGTTGTACTTTGGTAGCCTGCTTGCCATCCCACATCATTACATTGCTAATGTGAATAGGAGCTTCCTTTTTTACAATACCGCCCTTTGTGTTTTGTGCACTAGGTTTGGTATGCTTTGTTACAACGTTTACACCTTCAACCAATACACGGCTCTTGTCAGGAAATACTTCCAAAACCGTTCTTGGTTTCTTCACATCTTTATCATCGCCGGCAATTACTACTACTGAGTCGCCTTTCTTGATGTTGAACTTTGGTTGAAATCTTGTCTTCATGTTCTTATGTTTATCCCGGATTTTGCCGGAATGTTTTTTTATTTTTTGTAGTCTGCTTTTGTACTACTTTTTATCGTCTGTTGCCTTCAAACCACCCACTGAATTATTCGTTCTCTTGTACAGTGAGTAATTCTATTCACCATTTACTTGTTACAATACTTCAGGTGCCAATGAAATAATTTTCATATAGCCCTTATCACGCAACTCTCTAGCTACTGGCCCGAAAATACGTGTACCACGTGGTTCATCACTTGCATTGAGGATAACAACAGCGTTATCATCAAAACGGATATAAGAACCATCTTTACGGCGCAACTTATTTTTAGTGCGAACAATTACTGCTTTAGCAACTGTACCTTTTTTAATACCGCCGCCTGGTAATGCATCTTTAACAGTAACAACAATCTTGTCACCAATCTTTGCATAATCCTGACCGCTGTTGCCCAATACTTTAATGCAGAGTACTTCTTTAGCACCACTGTTATCGGCTACGTTTAATCTGCTTTCTTGCTGAATCATATCTTTAAGCTTTTTACTATTGGCCTAGCCTTTAGTATTTAAACATTTTGATTTTTCACCGCCCGGTATTAATTACTACCGACTTTCGGCTTGTTTGCTTACTTAGCTTTCTCTACCACTTCAACCAGTCTCCAGCGTTTTGTTTTGCTGAGGGGACGGCTTTCCATAATCTTCACTGTATCACCTACACCACACTCATTTTTTTCATCATGCGCATGGAACTTGGTTGTTTTCTTTACAAACTTTCCGTAGATGGGGTGTTTTACTTTACGTTCAACAGCTACTGTGATGGTTTTATCCATTTTGCTGCTTGTAACAACACCTGTTTTCGTTTTACGCAAATTTCTTTCTTCCATTACTTTACTTTTTTAAGCTTTCACTTTTAGTTTTCAGCTTTATTAAATACCCACCATCTGCTTTTGCTGAAGCACTGTTTTTAAGCGGGCAATATCTTTTCTCAGGCTGCGGATGCTCATGGGATTCTCCAATGGAGAGATAGCATGTGCAAACTCCAGCTTTTTGAGACGGAGCTCATCTTCTTTAATACGTGCCGCAAGGTCGGTTACGTTTAAATCCTGAATGCTCTTTAAAAAATCATTTGTCTTAGCCATGATAATCAGTTTATCGGTTGTACTATTTTTATTACGCTACTAAATCCCTGCGCACAATGAACTTTGTTTTAATAGGAAGCTTTTGTGCAGCGAGTGCCATTGCTTCTTTTGCAACAGTTTCTGGAACACCATCAGCTTCAAACAAAATACGTCCCGGTTCTACAATAGCAGCCCAGCCTTCAGGGTTACCTTTACCTTTACCCATACGTACCTCAGCAGGCTTACGTGTAATTACTTTATCTGGAAATACTCTGATCCAAACATTTCCTTCACGCTTCATGGCACGTGTCATTGCCTGGCGGGCACTTTCAATCTGGCGGTTGGTTAACCACACTGGCTCCAATGCTTTTAATGCATAGGAACCAAAGGAAATGCTTGAACCACGCTTGGCCACTTCACGAATGCGTCCTTTCTGCGATTTTCTGTGTTTTGTTCTTTTCGGCTGTAACATTGCTGTTAATATTTCTTGTTACTTGTTTGTTGTTTTCTTTTGTGCTTGTTATTTCATTACCTGCACATCTTATTGTCCTTTTCTTTCACCACGGCGTTGTCCGCCACCACCGCCACCTCTGCGGTCATCTCTTCTGTCGCCTCCACGTCTGTCATCACGACGTTCTTCTCTTCTCTCTCCGCCGCCTTCTTTGCCACCACCAATAAAGTTGGGGTTCAAATCACGCTTGGCTAATACTTCACCCTTACAAATCCATACTTTAATACCAATCTTGCCATAAACGGTTAATGCAAACACGTTGGCATAATCAATATCCATACGGAAAGTATGCAGCGGTGTACGGCCCTGTTTGATTTCTTCAGTACGTGCAATTTCAGCACCACCCAAACGGCCTGCAACTTTTACTTTAATACCTTCTGCACCCATACGCAACGCAGAAGCGATAGCCATTTTAATAGCACGCTTGTAGTTGATACGGTTTTCAATTTGACGTGCAATTGTATCAGCCACAATGTTGGCATCGATTTCCGGGCGACGAATCTCCAGAATGTTGATTTGTACATCTTCGTTGCTGGTGAGTTTCTTCAACTCCTCTTTAATACGATCTACTTCGCCACCACCTTTACCAATGATGATACCGGGTTTTGATGTATGAATAGTAACAATGAGTTTGTTGAGTGTGCGCTCAATAACAATTTTAGAGATACCACCTTTGTTGATACGGGCATTGAGGTATGTTCTTATTTTGTTATCCTCAATTAACTTGCCGGCAAAATCTTTTTTGCTGCCGTACCAGTTACTGTCCCAGCCACGGATGATACCTAACCTGTTACCAATTGGATTTGCTTTCTGACCCATAGAATGGTTTAAATATTATTACTAATTAATTTTTCTTATCTACAATAATGGTTACATGGTTGCTGCGCTTGCGAACACGGTAAGCACGACCCTGCGGTGCAGGACGAAGGCGCTTTACCATTCTTGCACCATCCACAAAAATTGTTTTTACAAACAAATCGCTCTCTTCAACACCTGCATTTTTTTGTTTCCAGTTGCTGATGGCGCTTAATAATAACTTTCCCAAAGGAGTTGATGAATGCTGCGGATGGAACTCCAAAAGAGCCAATGCCTTTTCAACGCCCATACCACGGATTTCATCAGCCAGCAAACGCATTCTGCGTGGCGATGTGGGATAATTTCTGAGTTTTGCTACTGCTTCCATTTCTTATTATGTTTTAAGTCTTAAGTAGTACGTTATAAGTAACAAAACTTATAACCTATCACTTTTAACTTTTTATGCAATCTTCTTGCTTGAGTGTCCTTTAAAGTTTCTTGTGGGTGCAAACTCACCGAGTTTGTGGCCTACCATAAATTCAGTTACATAAACTGGAATAAATTTGTTTCCGTTATGCACCGCAAATGTGTGACCTACAAAATCAGGAGTAATTGTAGAGCGGCGGCTCCACGTTTTTATTACACCTTTCTTGCTTTTGCCTTCGTTAATAGCCAGCACCTTGTTTTCAAGATGAGAAGCTACATAAGGACCTTTTTTAATCGAACGAGCCATAATATTATTTTCGATTTACGATTTACGATTTCAATTTTACTTCGCTAATTTTTTACCATCCTTACGCTGAATGATCAATTTGTTTGAACCCTTATGCTTAGAGCGTGTTTTTTCGCCTTTTGCATATTTACCGGTTCTGCTGCGTGGATGACCACCACTGCTGCGGCCTTCACCACCACCCATTGGGTGATCTACAGGGTTCATCGCAACACCACGGTTACGTGGACGAATACCTTTCCATCTGTTAACACCAGCTTTACCTGCTGTTTCGAGGTTATGATCACTGTTGCTAACAACACCTACTGTTGCATAACAGTTAATTAATACTTTACGCAACTCACCACTTGGCATTTTCAACACTGCATATTTATCTTCTTTGTTCGTAAGCTGTGCACTTGTACCTGCACTGCGTACCAACTTACCACCCTGGCCTGGCTGCATCTCAATGTTATGAATGTTGGTACCCAAAGGCATGTTCTTCATTTGCAGTGCATTACCTAATTCAGGAGCTACTGCATCACCCGCTACAATTGTTGCACCCACTTGCAAACCCTGTGGAGCAAGGATGTAACGCTTTTCACCATCAACATAATTCAACAATGCGATGAATGCTGTACGGTTAGGATCATATTCAATAGAAGCAACTTTTGCAGGAACTTCTTTTTTGTTGCGCTTAAAATCAATTACACGGTATTTCTTTTTGTTACCACCGCCAATGTAGCGCATGGAACGACGGCCCTGTGCGTTTCGGCCACCTGTGCTCTTTACGTTTTCAAGCAAAGACTTTTCAGGAGTATCAGTTGTAATCTCAGCATACGCATTACCAATTCTCCATCTGGTACCTGCTGTAACCGGTTTGTATTTCTTTAATGCCATTTTAAATTCGTTTTATAGTTTCAACTTTTGCGGCAGTTGAACTGCCATTCATTTGTGTAATTATACTGTTCCGTACAAATCAATTGTTTCGCCTGAAGCAACTGTTACATATGCTTTTTTATACGCAGGCTTGCTGCCCTGCACATAACCGGCTTTGGTCATGCGGTTTTTTGATTTGCGGGGCACAACGATTGTATGCACATCATCTACTTTTACGTTGTAGAAATCTTCTACAGCTTTCTTGATTTCCAGTTTATTTGCCTGGCGACCAACACGAAAAGCGTATGTGTTCTTTTTCTCTGTTAAGCGATTGCTTTTTTCAGAAACAATCGGTTTGATTAATATTTCACTCTGTCTCATCCGGACGTTGTTTTAATTAGTCTTTTAATTAAGCTGCTACTTCTTCTTCAGTGAAAAGTTTAGCAACATTCTCTGTAAATACCAGTACATCGCTGTTAATGATGTCATATGTATTAATATCAGCCAACTGTGAACCTGTTACTGCAGGCACATTGCGCAAGCTGAGGTATACGTTATCGTTATACTCAGGCAATACAAACAATGTTTTTTTACCAGCTAGATTCAAATTGCTGAGAACGCTCATGAATTCTTTGGTTTTTGGAGATTCCATGTTGAAATCTTCAACAACCACAATAGCGTTTTCTTTTGCTTTATAAGCAAGTGCACTCATCTTAGCCAAATCTTTCACCTTACGGTTCAATTTGATATCATAAGCATGAGGCTTAGGTCCAAAGATGGTACCTCCACCCTTGTACAAAGGGTTGCGGATATTACCTTTACGTGAACCACCGGTACCTTTTTGACGGTGGAGCTTGCGGCTGGCACCTTTTACTTCAGCACGGGTCTTTACTTTGTGTGTACCAAGGCGCTGTGCACCACGGTATTGCTTTACAGCGAGGTAAATAACATGGTCGTTCGGCTCAATACCAAAAATATCTTCGGGTAACTCCACCTTGCGGCCTGTTGCTTTTCCTGATTTATTTAAAACATCTACTTGCATGACTTCTTAAATTAGATTGTTTACTTCTGAATGTATACGATTGAACCGTTATGACCCGGTACTGAACCGCTCACAAGGATGTAATTTTTTTCTGGGAAAATTTTCAGCACTTTCAATCCCTTTACTTTCACTCTATCTGCACCCATACGACCAGCCATACGCATACCTTTCATTACACGTGAAGCATCAGATGAGTTACCGAGTGAACCGGGTGCACGCTGACGATCGTGTTGGCCATGTGACTGACCACCCACACCATGGAAACCATGACGTTTTACAACGCCCTGGAAACCTTTTCCTTTAGTGGTACCAACTACTTCAACTTTATCGCCTTCAGCGAAAATGTCTGTAGTAATTGTTTCGCCAATATTTTTTTCGAGAGAATAATTGCGGAATTCCTTAACGAATCTTTTAGGAGAAGTGCTTGCTTTAGCGAAGTGGTTTTTTTCAGCAGCAGTGGTGTTCTTTTCTTTCTTTTCGCCAAAAGCTAATTGTAATGCGCTGTAACCATCAGTGTCTTGTGTTTTAACCTGCGTAACTACACAGGGACCAGCTTCAATAATGGTACAGCTTTGCTGCTTACCATCGGTGGTGAAGATGCTGGTCATACCGATTTTCTTTCCAATAATACCTTTCATTTGTTTTACAGTTTATGCCCTGTAAGGTTGTAGAGACAGAACCGATGAAAGTCGGAATCTTCAATCCCCGTTTACCAGCGACCTTTTCCTTTGTTCCACTATGGATCGGAAGTACCGTTGGTAAACTAACCACGAAGGGCTAGTTTATATGTTACCTCAGCTTTTGCTGAGAATTTTTTAAATCAGAGCTCTTTTTTCTCCCGCTTGCGGGAAATTGAGAGGTGACGCTATTTATAAGAACTTGAGACGATTGGCCGCTATGCAGCGATTCATCATGCTTTAATTTCTACATCCACACCGCTTGGTAAGTCCAACTTACTCAAAGCATCTACTGTGCGGCTGCTGCTTGTATAAATATCCAGCAAGCGCTTATGTGTGCACAACTGGAACTGCTCACGGCTCTTCTTATTTACGTGTGGTGAACGCAACACGGTAAAAATTCTTTTGCGTGTGGGCAAAGGAATAGGACCTGTTACTACTGCACCAGTACTGCGTACGGTTTTCACAATTTTTTCAGCCGATTTATCAACCAGGTTATGGTCGTAAGACTGCAATTTTATTCTGATACGTTGAGCCATAAGATCTACCCCAAAGATTTATTTGGGAGCGCAAAGGTATGGGATAGAGCTATTCGGGCAAAACGTTTGAGAAAGTTTTTTTGAAGAATTTGAAGAAAAGTTCTGTTTTAAACGAGTTTTGGAAGATTTTGCTGAATAATTCGATTGTGTTAGGGCTTACTTGTTAGAAAGTAATTCCTGTAATGACCTGAAAACTACGGCTATTCCAGGTGTCTCGGTTGTCAATATCATTTAAATTAGAAAAACCATGAGCATAGCGGGCTCCGATGAAAACTACAGGCAATTGCAGCCAAATTCCTCCAACGGCCGAAAAATCACCTTTTTTAAATATATCTTTTGCGGCACCCTGCACACCGGTTGTCTCATTTATAACAATAGCATATTGAGGGCCAAGCTGGAGTTTTACCCGCTGGCTGGGACCAATATCAAAATTCACCAGCCCGGTAAACTTAAGAGTATTGAGCTTGGCTTTGGCCTGATCACCACCAAGTGAAAGGTCGTCATAGATTTCTGTTAAGTCTTTCGAATATGTAGCCGTTTGCTGGGCAAAATGAACTTCGGGCTGAAAACCAATCTTGGTAAGAGGGTTGATGAGTATAAAACCGCCTAATTGATAATTAAAATTGTATTCACTTTTAAAACTGCGACCATCCACACTGTTGAGGTTGATGCCTCCAATTACACCAAAGCGAAAGAATCGCTCTTTGTCCTGCTCCATTTTTTGAGCAGATATATTAGTGATGGTAAAAAAGGCAGCAAGGGCGAAAAGAATCTTCATGGTCTTTTTGGATATATGTGTATTCTTAAACGAAGCTTGTAACTATTATGGTATAAAATTTCATGCCATTTACCTTCTTATTCACATTTATTTGTAAAAAGGCTGTTTGGCTTTTGCTATTTTTGAATCTTTATAAAAGGCATATATGAAGAATTTTACCACGGCATTCGCTTTGATTTTGTTTTCCGCCTGTTCTTATAACTGTAACAATGATGTGCCAGATTCAACAAAAACAAATACTTCAACCGTTGAAGCACTCCCCGCTCCTGTTCAATTGAATTATACGCTGCTGAATGTTTATCCGCATGATACAAGCTCATACATTCAGGGTTTGCAATATGTAAATGGTTTTTTGTATGAAGGTTCGGGCAACCCACGCAGGGAAAACAACCGTTCCAAGTTGCGGAAAGTAGATTACAAAACCGGGAAGGTTTTAAAAGAAACATCTATCAAAGGTGAATTGTTTGGTGAAGGCATTACCGTGATGGGTGATAAAATTTACCAGATTACATGGGAAGATAAAAAAGCATTTGTGTATAATCTTTCTGATTTTAAACTGGTGAAAGAGTTTTCTTACAATACCAATGGCTGGGGTTTAACCAATGACGGTAAGTATTTAATTATGAGCGATGGCTCTGATAAAATTTATTTCCGTGACCCCAATACCTTTCAGGAAATAACTCATATAAGTGTTCAGGATAATACAGGCCTCAGAAATAACATCAATGAAATGGAGTACATCAATGGTTTTATTTATGCCAATGTTTATACTACCGATGAAGTGCTGAAGATTGACCCGAGCAATGGGCATGTAGTGGGCAAAATTGATTTCAGCGCATTGAAGAATGACTATCCTGAATTAAAATCTCCACCATCAGATTACTTTAATGGTATTGCATGGGACAGCACAGGCAATCGACTTTTTGTTACGGGAAAATATTGGAGTAAATTGTTTGAAGTGCGGTTGAATTAACAAATCAATTTGAACCATTTTTTTCATTTTTTGTTGATAAAAAAAACTCTCTATGACTTGTCCTAATTGCGGCGAAACACTTTTAATGGCGGAACGTCTTAAAGTTGAAATTGATTACTGTCCCAAATGCCGTGGTGTGTGGCTGGATAAAGGCGAACTGGACAAACTCCTTGATATTGCAGCACAGGAAACTGAAAAAGCACAACCCAACTTTCAGCAGAAACCACAACAACCGAACTTTCAACAACCGCCGTCCTACAAACAGGAGCATTACAAAGACGATTATTACAAACATCACAAAGAAGGCTACTATCCAAAAAAGAAGAAATCGTTTTTGAGTGATTTTTTGGATTTTGATTAATACATATACGCCCCGCTTATCTCCCCTTTTTCAAAATCCACATAAATATGCTCTTCCAGTGTGGTTGCTACACTCATGCCCACATAATCAATATTAATAGGAAAAGTTTTGTGCGTACGTTCTACCAGTGCCAGTGTTTGAATTTTTCGTGGATGGTATTCTAAAAAAGGACGCAAT
>JBKCJY010000105.1:0-16880 GCA_046301455.1 Chitinophagaceae bacterium
GTTCTCCATCCAGTAAAACATCCCGTTGATGAAGAATCGGCACAAGGGCCAATGGATTTAAAATTGTTTTTAGGCAACACCATTCCAACAATATAGGCGCACACCAATTGTTTCATTAGTGGCTTATCTTCAAAAAACTCCTTGAGTATTGTTGCTGCATGTACAGTACCTTGACTGTGAGAAGCTAATATGATGGGTCTGCCATTATTATAGTTTTGCAGATAATAGATAAACGCTGAGCGAACATCCTTATACGCATCATGCAAAGCCTGCTTTCCAATTGTAGTGTCTTTTGCAAAGAAAGAATAGAGATGTGCTTGCCTATACCTTGGCGCAAAAACTCTGCAACTTCCGTTAAACACGCTGGCCTGATAAAGAATGGAAGAGTAATCTGTTTTAGCGTTGAGCTCTGCATCATTAATATCAGCATTCCATACTACACCATTCAATTTTTTGTCAGTCAATGTTGTGGGGTGAAGAAAAAATACATCCACGCTGCTGTCTCTTGGCTCATTCAACAATTGTTTGGGAATACTGTCGCTCGGGTCTTTTTTCCAGGGATGTGCAGCCCAGTATTTAAGATTGCTGTAATCAGGAGTGGTGTTTTCTTTTTGCATAAATTCTATTTCATAGTCTTGCTTAAATGATTTGTAAGCAGGGCTGCAAGACAATAAGAAAAGGAAAATCGAACCAAAAAATAATTTCTTCAATAAGTTCAATGTTGTAATTTTTGCAACTCAAACTTAATTGTAATCTTTATAATTTGATTTAAAAATTTAATTATGACAATTCCTGTAGTTGATTTAGCTCAGTTTACAAGCGACAACGAATCAGATAAGCAAAAATTTGTAAGTGAATTGGGCAAAGCTTATGAAGAAGTGGGATTTGTAGCTGTAAAGAATCATGGTATTCCTGATGTATTGATTGCCGATTTGTATAAATATGTGCAACAGTTTTTTTCTTTGCCGCTTGAGAAGAAAAAGCAGTATGAGATTCCGGGAATGGCAGGTCAACGTGGTTATACCTCATTTGGACAAGAACATGCAAAGGGTAGCGACGCCCCTGATTTAAAAGAATTTTTTCAATATGGACAGGAAGTATCTGGCGATATTGAATATGCTCCGAATGTTGCTGTTGCTGAAATTGCAGCATTCAACCCCACCTTCACAGCAGCATTTCGTTCGTTTGAAAATTCAGGAAAGAAGTTATTGCAGGCCATTGCTATTTATTTGGGTTTGGATGAGTTTTATTTTGATAACTGGGTAAATGATGGGAATTCTATTTTAAGAGCTATTCATTACCCGCCCATTACACACGAACCAAAAAGCGCAATACGTGCAGAGCAGCATGAAGATATTAATCTCATTACATTGCTTGTGGGTGCCAGTGCTGATGGATTGGAAATTCTTACTAAACAGGAACAATGGGTGGGCGTAACATCGTTGCCAGAACAAATCGTAGTGAATGTGGGAGACATGTTGCAGCGCCTTACCAATAACAAACTTTGTTCTACTACACATCGTGTAGTAAATCCCCCAAGAGAACTTTGGCACACCTCCCGTTTTTCCATACCTTTCTTTTTACATCCCAAAGCTGAAATGCCTTTGGCCTGTTTGGAAAGTTGCATTACTGAAAACGAACCCAAACAGTATGAAGATATCACTGCTGGGGAATACCTTGATGAGCGCCTTCGTGAAATTGGATTAAAAAAGTAAATCATTTGCTCTGATTCTTAAGCGTCACATACCTTTTCTCAAATCTGTTTTTCTTTATACGCTTACTGCGTTTGGAGGACCACAAGGTCATTTTGGTATGATGATGAAAACCTTTGTTCAAAAGCAAAGACATCTTAACGAAGCCGAACTTACAGAACTGATTTCGTTTTGCCAGTTGCTGCCGGGTGCTTCCTCTACACAAACCATTACACTGATAGGATATAAAAGAGGAGGAATCCCATTGGCCATTATCACCTTTCTTATTTGGATAATACCGGCTTGTGCTATAATGACGGGCTTTTCATTTCTTGTGCATTTCATTGATAAAAAAGCCCTGCATACTGACATCTTTAAGTTTCTGCAACCAATGGCGGTAGGGTTTTTAGTATATGCTGCATGGAAAGCTTATAACATCTCTGTTCATAACACCATCACAAGAGTAATTATGGTGCTTGTGGCAATCCTGGTTTATATTTTTTTTAAATCGCCCTGGATATTTCCAATCATTCTTGTTTCAGCCGGAGTGGTTACTAATTTTAGTGAGAAACGTATTCCTCAAAAAGAAGTACCCCGTAAAAATGTAAAATGGACCAATATCTGGCTGTTTGCGTTTGTTTTTATAGCGGCAGGCGCTTTAAGTACCATTGCTAATAAACAACAATGGGAAAACCGAAAAGCATTTAACCTTTTTGAAAATTTTTATCGGTTTGGAAGTCTTGTTTTTGGTGGCGGACAAGTACTTATGCCCATGATGTATGAGCAATTTGTGGTTCGTGAAAAAACACAATATGTAACCAAAGAGGAATTGCTTACCGGTGCTGGCTTTGTACAAGGTGTACCCGGGCCTGTGTTTTCAATGGCCACCTACGCAGGTGCAATGGCTTTACGAAAGGATGGAAAGGGTATGCAGTTCACGGGAGCTGTGATCGGCACGATTGCTATTTTTCTGCCCAGTTTATTATTGGTTCTTTTTTTCTATCCCATTTGGCATAACCTTAAAAAGTATGCTGTTATATATCGTTCATTAGAAGGAATTAATGCTGCTGTGGTGGGGTTGATGATTGCTTCAGCATTTTATGTATCAAAAGATATAATTGTATTGGAGTTGAATGCGGTGAGTTATATCAATATTATTATCATCATTTGCACCGCTCTCATTTTGCAGTTTACAAAAATTCCTGCGCCGTTTATACCAATGGTTTGCTTACTGCTTGGATGGGTCTTTTAGTTTATAATAATTATTTCGTTCAATTTCTTCCTTCACAATATCGGGCACTAAAAAACGAATAGATTTATTTTGCTGTATTAACTCACGGATATGTGTGGCTGAAATTTGAAGTAAGGGTGCTTTTACCAAAATTGTTTTCTTGTTGGATGTGTTTTGAACCGGATGTTCGGGGCGTTCATAAACATAGATGGTATAGTTCGCTTTAAGTGATTCTGCATTTTTCCAATCATCAATGTTTTGATAACTGTCACTACCCATTATGATTGAAAAATTATGTTCTGGATATTTTTCAGACAAATAGGTCATGGTGTTGATGGTATAGGAGGGCCGGGGCAACTTAAATTCTATATCTGTGGCCTTTAAGGATGGGCTTCCCTCAATTGCAATATTGATGAGGTGAAGTCTGTCATATTCATTAAGCAGTGTTTTTTGTTGTTTAAACGGATTCTGAGGCGATACAACAAACCAAACCTTCTCCAAATCGGTCTCATTTAGTAAATGCTGGGCTATTATTAAATGCCCGTTATGAATGGGGTTGAAGGAGCCAAAATAGAGACCTACTTTCATTAAACAATTGATTATCAGTTTTTTATACTCTTTCTACCAATATAGTTTCCGCTTCTTCTTGCCTCAGGCTTAAGTTATAACCCGCCACTTGTATACTGATAGGGTCGCCTAGCGGTGCAATTCGTTCAATGGTTATGAGCTCACCGGGCACACAACCCATTTCCATCAGCTTGAGATAAAGTTCTTCATTTTGGAAGGAAAGAATAAGACCTTTTTCGCCAGGCTGCAAGTCAGAAAGTTTTGTATTCATAATTCAGCACAAAAGTATTGAGCAAAACCTTCAGGATTTCCGATTTTTGAAAATATGCAAAAGGTTCGTTTCTTTTTTAATGAGGTACAGGTTTCGCTTAACCATCGCACAGAGTTAAAGGGTACTATTGAACGGCTGTTCAAAAAGGAAAAGAAGGCTTTAAAAAGCTTGAATGTTATCTTTTGTACAGATGAACATCTTTTGAACATCAACAATGAGTTTCTTTCTCATAACTACTATACTGATATCGTTACCTTTTACTATTCTGCTCCCAAGGAAGCTGTTGAAGCAGAGCTTTACATAAGTGTAGATAGAATAGCCGCTAATGCCAAAGCCCTCAATGTATCCACCAAGAATGAGCTCCATAGAGTTATCTTTCATGGCTGCCTGCATTTGTGCGGTTACGGTGATAAGTCTTCACAACAAATTATGAAGATGCGTGAACGGGAGGACTACTATTTGCGTTTGTACTTTGGCAAATAGTAATCTAAATGAAGTTAATTCTCAGCGCTCTCTTATCTTTTCTGTTTTTAAATATCTACTCGCAAGGCAGTATCATTTTACAGGATAAGCCCTTTGTGTTTAACGCCCTTATTGATACTTCCGTTCAAAATGCGCTTGGCAGAGAGCCTGGTTTTAAGATTCTCTCGGAGAATGAGCAGAAGATGTTTTATTGGGCAAATGTGTTCAGAAAGGATCCCAAGCGGTTTTATAAAGATGTTATTCAAGAGTTTCTGCGTCAATTTCCTGAGGCGAACAAACCAGAGGTAAAAAGCCTTGAAAAGGATATAGATAAGATCAAAACATCATTGCCTTTATTTATTCCCGACGCAGGTCTTTTAAAAATGAGTAACACGCACAGCCTTGATTTGAGCAAAAGAGGTGGGGTTATATCTCACAAATCAGCGTCAGGAAAAGACTTTGTACAGCGCATAAAAGAGGCGGGTGCATACAGGTGCGGTGCTGAAAATATCTTTCTGGGAAATGACAATCCCTTAGAAGCACTAATCTTGCTTTTGATTGATTACGGAGTTGCTGATAAAGGACACAGGGTGAATTTAATGGACCCAAGCTTCAAATTAATGGGGGCATCTTTCTCCAAAATCTCAAAGGATAAAACAATCATCGTCCAGGTATTTGGCTGCAAATAGCACGTTTCACGTGGAAAACGAAAAATGTTTCTGGGCGAAACGTTGCACGTGAAACAATGTTTAGCAAGCAATCAAGTTATCTTTGCAGACTTTTTAAAAATGTTTCCAGAATACGATGTGATAGTTGTGGGCGCAGGTCACGCCGGTTGCGAAGCCGCTGCCGCTGCTGCCAATATGGGCAGCAAGGTGCTGCTTGTGACCATGAATATGCAAACCATTGCTCAAATGAGCTGCAACCCAGCCATGGGCGGTATTGCTAAAGGCCAGATTGTGAGAGAGATTGATGCGCTTGGTGGCTATAGCGGTATTGTGAGCGATAAAAGTATGATTCAGTTCCGCATGCTTAATCGCAGCAAGGGACCAGCTATGTGGAGCCCCAGAACACAAAACGACCGGATGCTCTTTGCCGCTACCTGGAGAGAAATGCTGGAGAATACACCTAATGTTGATTTTTACCAGGATATGGTTCGAGAGCTTTTGGTAAAAGATGGCCGTTGTTATGGAGTTGTTACAGGTTTGGGACATGAGATAAAAGCGAAATCAGTAGTAGTAACAAGCGGTACTTTTTTAAACGGTATCATTCATATTGGCGAAAAACAATTGGGGGGTGGCCGAATTTCAGAGAAGGCGGCAACAGGCATTACAGAACAATTGGTAGAGTTGGGTTTTGAAAGCGACCGACTAAAAACGGGAACCCCACCTCGTATTGATGGACGAAGTCTTGACTATTCAAAAATGGAAGAGCAGAAAGGCGATGAAGAAATAAGCGGCTTCTCTTACATGGATGTTGAGCGCATAAAGCCAGAACAGCAAAGAAGCTGTTTTATCACTTATACAAATTCAACGGTTCATGAGATTCTTAAAACCGGGTTTGACCGAAGCCCTATGTATCAGGGAAGAATCCAGGGAACTGGTCCAAGATATTGCCCCAGCATTGAAGATAAAATCAACCGTTTTGCTGACAGAGACAGACATCAATTGTTTGTTGAACCAGAAGGATGGAATACAGTTGAAATATATGTAAATGGATTTTCAACCTCATTGCCAGAACAAGTTCAATACGATGCGCTTCGTACTGTTCCTGGTTTTGAAAATTGCAGAATGTTTCGTCCGGGTTATGCTATTGAGTATGATTACTTTCCGCCTACACAACTTCAATACTCATTGGAAACCAAGCAGATACAGAATTTATTCTTTGCAGGTCAGATTAATGGAACTACGGGTTATGAGGAAGCTGCCTGTCAGGGTTTGATGGCGGGAATTAACGCCCATCTCAAAGCAAATGAGCAAGATCCATTTATACT
The DNA here is from genome assembly GCA_046301455.1 of Chitinophagaceae bacterium. GTDB lineage: Bacteria > Bacteroidota > Bacteroidia > Chitinophagales > Chitinophagaceae > Lacibacter. Next base: position 6,216 of record JBKCJY010000105.1, read on the forward strand.
GAAAAGAAGCGATGCCTATATTGGCGTGTTGATTGATGACCTCATTAGCAAGGGAACAGATGAGCCTTACCGGATGTTTACAAGCCGGGCTGAGTACAGAACTCTGCTTCGTCAGGACAATGCGGATTTGCGTCTTACAGAAATCAGCTACAGAATGGGCCTGGCCACACAGGAACGTATGGAAAAAACAAGAACCAAATTAGATGCTGTTGAGCACCTGAAGAAAGTACTTGCTGAAACCTCATTAACCCCTGAAGAAATGAATCCGTTCCTAATAGCAAAGAACAGCGCATCGCTTACACAAAAGCAAAAAGCCCAACAGATATTATTGCGACCGGGTATTTCGTTAGAAGACTTTATTAATGCATCATCAACTTTGCAGGAACTAACGGGTAGCTATAGTCGTGAAATACTTGAGCAAGCAGAAATACAGGTGAAGTATGATGTGTATATTGAAAAAGAAAAAGACCTGGTGCAACGTATGAGCCAATTAGAAGATTTGGAAATTCCGTCTTCATTTGACTATAACAAAATATCATCTCTGAGTAATGAAGCCCTGCAGAAGTTTAAAAAAATAAAACCCAGAACATTAGGTCAGGCATCACGCATCAGCGGAGTAAATCCCAGCGATGTGCAGATATTGATGGTGTATATGGGCAGATAAAACTGTTGCTTCTATTCGATTATACGAAGCTTCGCATAATTCAACATTATTTTCTTTTCACCATTCAATTCAAATTTAACTGTTGCAATAGGATTGTGTGCGCTGCCTTCCATTTTAGTAACTGTTCCAAAACCAAATTTCTGGTGCTCCACTTTCTGGCCCTCCTGTAAATTGCTGGTATCACTTGCAACAAAATCTGCAGCAGGTTTATGTTCTATGGTTTGATTGCGGGCAGGAGTTATTAAAGAAGATGTAGTGGTTTTGTTTTTTGAAGGAGCGGGGCCATACATTTTTTCGGCACGTGCCACATCATCATAATCATTGCCTTTATTACCCCAGCCTTTCATACGTTCAAATGCTGAACCGCCACCAATGGATGAACCCTGGTTGCGCATGCCACCACCTGCATAACTCTTATCAATAAACGCTTCGGGTAATTCATCAAGGAAACGGCTGGGTTCGTTTTGAACGATCTGCCCGAACTTATAACGTGTATTGGCATAGGTAATCCAGAGTTTTTTCTTAGCTCTTGTAATTACTACATAAAATAATCTACGTTCTTCCTCCAGCTCTTCTCTTGTATTAATGCTCATGGCATTGGGGAAAAGCATTTCTTCCAACCCGGCAGCAAACACGCATTCAAACTCCAGTCCCTTGGCAGCATGAATGGTCATGAGTTTTACACTGTCAGCATCAGGATCTTTTTCATCTGCATCCGTGAGGAGTGTGATTTGTTGTAAGTATGCTCCAAGTGTAACGGGTCCTTGTTTAATTTGTTCCTGTGATGGGGGCGCTTCAAATGTTAGTTCTTTTTGATTGTTATTTGTTTCTTCAAAGAGTTTTTCTTCAGCAATCACAACTCCATCTTCATCAATCTGCTGACGATTGGCTGTATCATCCACCCACTCTTTAATGGAGTTGAGCAACTCCTGTATGTTTTCATAACGCTGTAACCCTTCTGTACTCTTATCATTAAACAGCTCCTTTACAATATTGGTTTGCTTACCCACATGCACCGCCACTTCATATGCATTGTTTTTCTGCAGCATACTGTTAAAGCTCCGTATCATTGTAACAAAGCCATCAATCGCTTCGAGTGTGCCTGCTTTAAACCCAAACTGCTGTGCATTTAATAAAACCTCCCACATGCTGATGTTTTTTTCATTGGCAAACAGCACACATTTATCAACGGTGGTTTTACCAATGCCACGTGCAGGAAAGTTGATGATGCGTTTTAAAGCCTCTTCATCACGTGGGTTTACAATCAACCGTAAATAAGCAAGAAAGTCTTTGATTTCTTTACGCTGATAAAAACTGATGCCACCATAAATGATGTAAGCAATTCCCATACGGCGCAGGCTTTCTTCAAAAGCACGGCTCTGTGCATTGGTGCGGTAAAGAATAGCAAAATCTTTATTACGGTAATGATTGCGGAGTTTTTGTTCCTGGATGGTATCGGCTACAAACTTTCCTTCATCATTATCTGTAATGGTTCTTACGAGGCGTATTTTTTCACCATCACTATTTTCAGTAAATAATGTTTTCTCAATTTGTCCTTTGTTATTAGCAATTACTTCATTGGCTACATTGAGAATATTTTTGGTACTGCGGTAATTCTGTTCCAGCTTAACCACGTGCACGTTGTCATAATCTTTTTGAAACTGTAAAATATTTTCAATGGTAGCACCACGGAAACTGTAAATGCTTTGAGCATCATCGCCCACCACACATACATTCTCGTGCATGGCCCCCAGCAGTTTGATGATTTCATACTGTGCAGGATTGGTATCCTGGTACTCATCAATCATAATGTATTTAAAACGGCGCTGGTACTTGCTTAAGCTTTCAGGAACATTTTTGAGCAACTCATAAAACTTGAGCAGCAAATCATCAAAATCCATAGCACCATTTTTAAAACAGCGTTTTACATACGCATCATAAATCTGTGCAATGGCCGGGCGGTTTGCACGCATATCTTCCTGCTGAATATGCCAGTCGTTCTTATATTCTTCAGCATTTACCAATGAGTTTTTAGCTGATGAAATGCGGTTGTACACCGTGGATGGTTTGTAATGCTTATCATCCAGGTTCATTTCATTGATAACGGTTTTGATAACGCTCTTGGCATCATCCGTATCATAAATCGTAAAGTTGTTGGGATATCCAATCTTATTAGCCTCGCCTCTTAATATTCTTGCAAAAACACTGTGAAAGGTACCGATGTATAAATTGCGTGCTTCATGATTGCCGAGGATATGCTCCACACGCTCTTTCATTTCTTTGGCTGCTTTGTTGGTAAATGTAAGCGCCAGTATGTTGAATGCATCCACGCCCTGCGCCATTAAATGGGCAATACGTGTAGTGAGCACTTTTGTTTTTCCACTGCCAGCACCGGCCACAATCATGAGCGCCCCTTCAATATGCAGCACCGCTTCTTTCTGCCGCTCGTTGAGGCCTTTTAAGTAATCAATCATGGGTGCAAGTTACTGGATGCGGCCCGTAAAATATTTTGTGTGAGAAAGTTATGGGTGATGATTTTTTATGCTCCCCTTTGCGCTCCACCTACATGCTTACCTGCATTGTTGCCACCTTTTGTATTGGCCTTTGCTCCACCACCGCCTTTGGGTGCAATAAAAGTAGATTTGCTTTGTGGTAACGTTCCTTTCTTTTTGTCTTTCTTGTTTTTTCCTGTGTTGAATAGGGACATGGTTCTTGTTTTTGTATTGGTAAATTTCTGAAAAGAAGACGAGAAAACAAGGGATTGTTTTGTTAAAGAAAAAAGCCTTCTAAAAACACATTAAAACATTTTACTAAGGAGAAAAGCAAGACAGGAAAGAAGTGCTGTGATCTGCTCTTCTTTCCTACTTCAAACGCTTAACCTATCTTCGTTATACATGATTGAAGTTGGAAATTATAACCGCCTTACTGTTCAACGACTTAAAGAAGCAGGGGCTTATTTAGATGATAGCAAAGAAGGTATTCTTTTACCCAAACGTTTTGTGCCCAGAGGAACAAGGGCCGGTGATGAGCTGACTGTGTTTGTTTATCACGACAGCGAAGACCGTTTAATTGCCACTACACAACACCCTTATGCTGTGGTGGGCGATTTTGCTTATTTGAAAGTAGTGGGCAACAGCAGTCATGGCAGTTTTTTGGACTGGGGGTTGATGAAAGATTTGTTTGTGCCCCGCAGCAAACAGATTTCGCCTATGCGTCTTGGTGGCGAATATTTAGTGCATTTGTACATTGATGCACAAACAGGACGTATTGCCGCCAGCCAATACATTGAACATTTGCTGAGCAATGAAGTGCTGACTGTAAAAGATAAAGAAGAAGTGGATTTGATCATATACCGTGAAACAGAGCTGGGCTGGTCTGTTATCATCAACAATAAACACCTTGGGTTGTTGTATGCCAACGAAGTGTTTCAACCGCTGCAGGTGGGCGATAAAGTAAAAGGCTTTATTAAACAGATACGTGAAGATGGTAAGATTGATGTGGCTATTGGAAAAGTTGGATATAATAAAGTAGAAGACGAAGCGGGTAAAATTTTAAGGCTGCTGGAAGAAAACGACGGTTACTTACCTTATCATGATAAAAGTGAGCCCGAAGCGATTTATAATTTCTTTGGCATGAGTAAGAAAGTATTTAAGATGACGATTGGTAAGTTGTATAAGGAAAAGAAAATTGAACTCACGAAAAGTGGTATTCAGCGTACCGATATATAAAGTTGCCGCTGCCATTCCAATTGTTGTTTGATATTATATGCATTGCCATCGGCATCACTTATTGATGGCAGGCCGATATGATTGTAAATAAGAAGCATTTGCTCCAGCGAATATTTTTTCCCTGGTTTTTTACCGAGTTGTTGTTTGATGGGCGAAAGCCAGGTGTGCAGGACATACGGGCTTACGCCCATTTCCTGTGCCAGTTTTTTATGGTTGATGGGTTTGATAACAAAGATGGTGTTGTGCATGGTTTTTTATTGAAAGCGCAAGTTACACAAGGGCAGAGGTGTAAGGTTTCATTAGGGCACAAAACGGCACAGAAGGGAACAAAAAGGAACAAAAGGGAACAGAACGGAGCAAAAGGGAACAAAAGGGAACGGAACTGCATTAACGGGGGGCGTAAGTATGGCTTTGGGTAGAGGCAACTATGAAGCATCTAGGGGCCAAGGTGGGAGGAGCTATACAGAAATTAAGGGAAGGCTTCGTGTAACAGAGAAATTCAAAAACAATTCTAATTAGGAAATCCGTATTGAAGATGATGTTGTGTTTTTGAACCTTCTTTTGCTTTACCTGTAATACAAGTATGCTTCGCTTTTTAATTATAATGGTATGGTTGACGGGCTGCGTAAAAAAATCATCGGTGGTAACGGGTACAAATAACACACCAATTGCTGCACCAAAAACATATCTGGCGCTGGGCGATTCTTATACTATTGGTCAGGGAGTTTCTGCAACCGAACGGTTTCCTGCACAAACAGCTGCATGGCTACAACAAAAAGGCATTACTATTTCTGCGCTCACCTATATTGCTACAACGGGTTGGACTACCAGCAACCTGCAAGCCGCCATTAATACACAAAACCCTGTCCCGCACGATGTGGTTACATTGCTGATTGGCGTGAATGATCAATATCAAACAAGGGACACAACCGGATACCGTCAACGGTTTACTATTCTACTTCAAAAAGTCATTGAGCTGGCAAGAGGAAAAAAAGAAAATGTAGTAGCACTATCCATCCCTGATTACAGTGTAACTCCTTTTGCATCATCAAGTGATACAGCACGGATAAGGCTGGAGCTTGATTGGTTTAACGCCATCAATAAAAGTGTTACCCTTTCTTACAACATCAAGTATCTTGATATTACACCTTCAACAAGAGAAGGAAGAACAAACAGGGCACTAATTGCTACGGATGGATTACATCCTTCAGCTTTGGAATATAAAAAGTGGGCAGAGCGTTTGGGTCCGTTATTGGAAGCAGTGTTGAAGTGAGCGGAACAAGGACTCTTTTGAATACGTGCTGTTATGCAGGTAATAAAATGAGTAATGCCGACCTTTATTTCTCTTACACTGCTTATCTTGTTGTTTCAACTCACTTACTATGCCGTTTACACTTGCTATTTCAAAAAGCCGAACTCCTTTACAAAGGAATTATTGGCTCTGGATATTTATAACAGTATTTACCGGAGTGTGGATCAGTACAGTTGTTGGTACGACTGATATGAACAACTGGCTGCTGGAAAATACACTTACGTTTTTGTTTGTGTTGTTTTTAGTATTCACGTTGAAAAAATTTCAGTTCAGCGATCTGAGTTATTTGCTTGTATGTGTGTACCTGTGTTTACATGTGTATGGCAGCAAGTACACGTATGCCGAAAATCCTTTTGGTTACTGGCTGAAAGATGTGTTTGATTCAGAGCGCAATCATTACGACCGTATTGTGCATTTCAGCTTCGGTTTTTTGCTGGCGTATCCCATGCGGGAAGTATTTTTAAAATGGTTTCAATATCCAAAATTGGTTTCATGGATTTTGCCGATAGAAATAACGCTCAGCATCAGTGCGTTTTATGAGTTGATTGAGTGGGCCGTAGCGGATATATTTTTTAAAGCACAGGGTGATGCTTACCTGGGCACACAAGGTGATATATGGGATGCACAGAAAGATATTTTTCTGGCTTTTAGCGGAGCGATACTGGCTACAACGATTGTATCTGTAGTGAAGCGGGTATTTGGGATTTATGAGAAAGAATGAGGAAGCACCGATTCAATTAATTATACATGTATCTCTTTTTCGTAGTGATTCTTTTTAAATGATCTTTCCTTATAAGCTTCCTTGTTGTTTTGTTTAGAGTATGCAGGACATCCTTCAATTGAAATTTGTTCGATTGCAAGCGTACCGTTAAGAATATTGCCCGCATGAACTGTACGTGTCTGGCAGAACGGACATGCATCAATAAATCCTGCGGAATCAATATACAAGATGCGTTTGCCAGCCGATTGACAACCAATACGTCTCTGATGAAAACCGTGGTACATAAACAATGGATATGTTTTGTATTGCGGATCAAAATTCATTTTGAGATAAAACTGTTCCAGTAACTGCAGCTGTTTAGGTAATAACTGAACGGGCTGATCCTGATAGTGACCCACAGCTTTCGGCTCCAGCAGTTGTACAAAGGCAACACCACATTGTTTGGCCAGCTCTGCATAATTCATCAGATCATATGTGTTGGCCATTGTTTTTGTTACACAAACAGAAAAAGCAGTAACCAATCCTGCCTTACGGGCTGCAATAGCCGCATTGATGGCATCGTCAAACGCATGCTCACTTCCCCTGAATTGATTATGCTTTTCTCTGTTGTAATGATCCAGGCTTATAACAGCACCGGTGAGACCTGCTTTTTTTAAAGCCGTTGCTGATTCTTCATTCAATCCCCATCCTGAAGTAAGTATCCAGTATTCACAGGCAGCGGGTGCGTTTTTCAATAACTCCATGAGCAAAGGAAGTTTTACCATAGGCTCGCCTCCAGTAAAATGAATAATGGAACAACCATCGTCAATGAACTGATACATGAGCTTTTTTAATTCACCTGCATTGAAGGGATCTTTTTTGCGCAGGTTGTTCCATTCAAAACAATGTTCACAATGAAGCGGGCAAGCAGAGGTGACGGCTAACTGTACTATCTGCAATGTGCTTTTGTATTGGTGAAACGGTTGTATTCTGTTGAGTTCTTTATGAATAAACGAATCAAAAGCAGCAGATGGAAAGGAAGGAATATACAAACCAAAGTAAGACCGATTGTTTATTTCAATGGAGCGTCTTAATTGTTTACTGCCATTGATGGTTTGTTTTATCTGCTGTACTTTTCTCAATGTTTTAATTGCTCTTACAACAGAGCCACATGCACCAACAGCAAGGCGAAACAGGTGTGCTCTTACCCTTAACATGAGCAGCCACCTTTTCCAGCCAGTGATGACATGAAGCGGCATTTGATCCTGTAACGGTTTACCGTTTGTTTGTGATGATTGCAACATGAGGTTATCTGTTTTGTTTGTTTGCAAGCGTGTTGCTTTCTTTTACAAATTGTTTCCAGTTGTTCATACTGAATGCAGATAAAGCTTCCGGTTTCCGGAATTGTTTCAGAAAAGCGATATCGGGTTTTCCTGTAAACTCTCTGATGGGTTCATAATAACCACGTGTTACCAGAAAAACAGAATAGGCATGTTCTTGCTGTGGTTGTTGTTTCCATTCGTACACCAGTTCTGCTGCATTGCCTGCCTGCAACTGTGTGAGGTAAGCAGTATCATTATTAAGCAATGCTTCCCGAACGGACTGACCCTGCTCATCTGTGGCAGTTAAAGGATATAAATCTGTTATTACTTTACATTGATCGGTGCTTTGATCCAATGCTGCATAATCCAGTTCCCAAAACATAAAGCCGCTGCTGAGTTTGACTTCAATATTGTTACCCTTTACATTGCTCAGTTGTACAGGAACCACGATCTCTCTATTAAGAAGCGGTCCTGTGGTTTTGATGGAAGCGAGCTGTTGCCAGCCGGTTGAAGTATGGATGCTTATTTGCAGAGGTATGCGTTGATCGTTGATCCAGCGCATCATATCTTCTGCAGGACGCTGTTGTTGCTGCTGCTGCCATTTCACATAATTACTGCCGAATCTCCGGGCAAACTCACCATACAGATAATCGAGCCAATAAGAATTTTTAAGTCTGAGAATGAGCTTGGCTTGTTTTGCTTCATCATTAACCGGAAATACAAGCCGCAGATTATTTAAACCGTTTTTATGTGTAGTATCATTCAAGGTGCAGGCGTTGCCATCGGGTGATTGTAATTGTTTTCTGATGTCTGTTGTATTGAGCCATGCTTCAGAAGGCGCAACGGGTTGACCAACGGTGTACACATTACCGCCTCCATCTATAAATGCTTTTACATTCAACGGGTGTTCAACGATACGGAGTGCAGCACTGTTCGTGTACTGACGTTCTTTTAACTGGTTACTGATGCGGATGCGGTACTGATCGTTTATGAGGGGTGCCGATAGCGGCACATAATCTGTTCGTTCCAGTTGACGGTTGACTGCACCACCAAACAACTCGCCCTGCAGTTGGTATTGATTGCCATCATAAATACTTACATAAGGACAAGACTCTTTGGTAAGGGCTATGATTACACCTGCAAGAACGATTGCGCCAACTCCGATACCGATACCACCTAAAACATAACTTGATGTGGTACGTGAGCTGTCATGCTCTAATATTTCGATCATATCAATCTGATCGAGTTGTATTGTGACCTGTTGATTAAGCAAAGCAGGCACTTCGTTTTTTACATAAATGTGTACTTCCCTGAGTACAGGTGCTTTTACTTTCGTGTTTACATTACCGTACTCATCATCTTTTTCATAGTTGTAAACATATTTTGCGCTTCGTGAATTGAGGTAGAGACGATGCTGAGGCGGAACCGTTTCAAGTACACAGGTAAGTGTATTCTTTTCCTTATCAACAACGATCTGCTTCATGGCATAAGCACTGGACCCTTGTCTGAGGATAAAATATTTGTCCATTTGATTTCCGGAGATATAGGCTCCTTTTTCGGAGGACGTGTTTGCTGTAGATTTTACCGGCATAAAAAACCGCTGGCAGGCAGCGAGAACAAGGATGAGGAGTAAAATCCCCGGCAGCTTTCGGGAAATAGTATAGGGATTCATACAATATGATTTTAGTAACAGAAATGTGTGTTGATAAAGCTAATATCATAAGGAGGGATGTACAATGATGTTTATCAGAAAACAGCTTGTTTGCGAACAGAGTTGTGGCGGGCAAAGACGCAGAAAGGAAGAAAAGGTTCTCTTACGGAGGGCACAGAGAAACACCAGTATCATTTTCTGATGAATAACAAGTATACGGCTGATGGTTGTTGTTGTTTGAAATGGCTTGCAGGCATTAGCTTTCGGGGAAACAAATAAGGAGCCTTTTGAAAGCAGGTATTACGTTGATTGTTTGCGGCATTGTTGCCATGTGTACTTCATGTACAGCAATTAAACATGCCAATACGCATGGTTTACAGGATGGTTCTTATGTTTTAAAAACACAACACAGTCCCCCTGTTCGAGTATATGCAACAGTTAGTGAAGACAGTTTGATTTTATATACACGTATCAATCATACAGAGGCAATAAATCCTGTTCCTGTTTTATCAACAGGAATGGACGTGTTGCAGCTTGATGCGAAGCCCGAACCGTTTTCGCTTATTAAAACGTCAATTGATCTTGATTTGACAACTGTACTTTTTAAATACCGTTTTAACAACAGTACATTACCCAATCAATTAAGCAGCAATCTCAATTTTGCATTTTATTGTGGTTACCGTAGTGATTACTTTAAGTTTCGTGTGGTGAAAGATCCGCTGATGAATTACAAGCGGCAGATCCGCCATTTTGAATTTGATATGGGTGTATTTGCTGGACTGGGTTCTACTCCCATGAATCCATCGGTAACGAATGACCGCATATCGGTTGAATATGATGGTATCGTTTTTCAGAAAGGAGTTGCTTTTTTTGCAGGCAGCAGCAATGTAACAATAGGTTTGGGCATTGGTACAGACGGGCTGATGGACAGAAACAGAAAGCACTGGATTTACCAGGAAAAGCCATGGATAGGTGTAATGATCGGGTTGAATCTTTCAGACTAAGAAGAAGAGAGGCATTAAGCAAAAGAGAATAAAATTATTTGTTGGTGTTATCACCAACAATGGCGGAAAAGTAAATACCATTCTCATGTTTAGCTTTTGAACCCGGTTGATTTCTATTTGCTGTAACAAAAAAACAATTGTTTATAAGAACTGTTTGTATCATGTAAAATTTCACTGTGAATTACAACTTCTTTGAAAAAGTTTTGTTGCTTTCAAAAAAAAAGAATGAATCTGTCTTATCTGAAACAACAAACTGACTCTGTACGTAAGGATATTATTACCCA
>JBKCJY010000106.1:0-4190 GCA_046301455.1 Chitinophagaceae bacterium
TGCTCAGCATCTCCTGCAGTTTTTGAGCATAGGGGCGCATTTGAATAATGGCATCCTGTGCTTTACGCAGTTTGGCAGCGCTCACCATTTTCATGGCCTTGGTAATTTGCTGGGTGCTCTGTACACTCTTAATTCGGTTCCGAACTTCTTTTAATTGACCTGGCATAACTTAATTTGAAGGTTTTTGAAGATTGGATTTGCATCCATTTTTCAGGCGGCAAAGGTAAAGGAAACAGGGTTAAAAAGAAGAGCCCAGCAAGAAATTGTGGAAAAGCAAAACCAAAATTAAAAATGTTTAGTAATTGCTTGAAAACAATCGTTTTTTACATTAGGATGCTGCATTTAATGCTAAAATCAATCAAGCGCATTGATAAACTGAAAAATGATGTTGAAAAAAGCTATCTTCATATTAAGCCAAAACAAGATTTTTTATTTAAACCAAACTAATTATGAGAAAATTATTATTCTTTTTCTTTTTCGCCAGCGGTGCATTACTAACGAATGCACAAAAAACAATTAATGGTAAGGTGTTGGATGCAACTAATAATCAACCTCTCCAGGGAGCTACAGTAAGCGCTAAAGGCAGCAATACCCGAACACAAACAGATGCGACAGGCTCTTTTTCTATAAAAGTTTCTGAAACTACAAAATCGCTTATTATCAGCTTTGTAAGTTATGAAACAAAGGAAGTTTCTATTTCCGGAGGGGCTGAAAATCTGGAAATCCGCATGGAAAAATCGGGGATCCTCACGGAAATTTCTGTAGTTGGTAGCCGTAATCTTACAAGAACCAAGGTTGAAACCCCAGCAGCCATCGACATTATTCCGGTTTCTCAAATTACCAACCAGGTTGGGCAAATAGATATAAACCAGTTACTGACTTATGTGGCTCCTTCGTTTCAGAGTAGCAGACAAACAGTTGCTGATGGAACCGATCATATTGACCCGGCTCAAATGAGAGGTTTGGGAAGTGACCAGGTTTTGGTATTGATTAATGGCAAGCGCCGCCATCAAAGTGCGTTGGTAAATGTAAACGGCACTGTAAACAGGGGCCAGGTAGGAACAGATCTTGGTGCAATTCCTGCAACAGCAGTTGAGCGTATTGAAGTTTTAAGGGATGGTGCAGCTGCACAATATGGCAGTGATGCTATTGCCGGTGTTATTAATATCGTGTTGAAAAAAAGCACCAATGGTCTTTCTGGTATGATTTCTTATGGCGCCAACTCAAGTTCTTATGTAAAAAATTATGCGCAAAATAAGCTTACAGGCAAAGATCCTTTTGCCAAAACAAATGTAACAGACGGAGGAAGTTTTCAAGCAGGTCTGAATTACGGAATTTCTTTAAATAAAAAAGGGTTTTTAAATATCAATGGCGAGTATGTAAGCCGTGATTTCTCAAACAGAACGGGAACATACACAGGTCAAATTTATCCTTCTGTAAATGGAGCGAATAAAGACGATAGCATTATGGCTGCAAGAGGAACCAATAGAAATACGTTTGATATGCGTATCGGCAACTCTAAAATTACAGGAGGGTCTGTAATGATCAATAGCCAATACGACATTGGCAGTTCCTGGAAACTTCAATTATTTGGAGGCTTTAGTAAAAAAAATGGCGAAGCCGCAGGTTTTTACCGCTACCCAAATTCTGTGTTTAGCGGAGCGGCAGCAACATACAGGACACAAGCATTAGCAAAATATCCTGAAGGGTTTTTGCCTTTGATACAATCAAATATCAGTGATGTTTCTTTTTCTGCGGGTGCTATAGGCAAACTTGGTTTATGGGATGCAAGCATCAGTAATACATTTGGTGTAAACAATTTTGGATATACAGTTAATAATTCCATCAACTATACACAATTTGCAGTTACCACAAACCCGCAAACAAAATTTGATGCAGGTAAAATTGCATTTTTGCAAAATACCATTAATGCTGATCTAACAAGAAAGTTTAATGTACTGCAAGGATTGAATGTTGCTTATGGTGCTGAGTTCCGAATAGATCAATACAAGCAAACTGCCGGTGAAGAAGCTTCTTATAGAAATTATAATACCGCTTCGGGTGCAGCTTCCGGAGCACAGGTATTTGCTGGATTTACGCCTCCTTATGCAGGCACATTTAAAAGAAACAGCATTGGATTGTATGTTGATCTTGAACAGGACTTTACAAAAAATTTACTCGTAACAGGCGCTCTGCGTTTTGAAAACTACAGCGATTTTGGAAGCACCTTAAACTATAAACTTGCCGCCCGATATATTTTAGTAAAAGGCTTAACTGTTCGTGGATCAACCTCATCAGGTTTTAGAGCCCCCAGTATGCAACAACGTTTTTATGCTAAAACAAATACATTGTTTGTTTCTACACCTGGTGGATTGCAACCTGTAGAAAGCGGCACTTTCCCCAATAACAGCCAACCTGCTAAAATTTTAGGCATTCCTGAATTAAAGCAGGAAACTTCAAAAAATTACAGTGTTGGTATTACCGCCAACCCGGTTAAAGGTTTGGAAATTACTGTTGATGGATATTTTATTGATATCAAAAACAGAATTGTACTTACCAATAATTTCACTGGTGGCTCAGATGCAAATCTTACAGCTTTGTTAAGTGCAGCTGGTGCTTCTCAAGCAAACTTTTTTACCAATGCCATTGATACAAAAAGCAAAGGATTAGAAACTGTAGTAAATTATAGTTTTTCAATTTCTAAAGAACATAAGTTTCGTTTTACAGCAGCAGCAACATTTATTAAAAATGAAGTGAAGAAGGGAAGCAATGGCCAACCGATTATTAAGGCTTCGCAAACATTAGTTAACAGCGGACAACTTGGTAATTATTTTAATCGTGAAGATCAAAGCAGAATAGAAGTGGCCAACCCCGCATCAAAAGCAAGCTTTATGGTTAACTATCGTTTCAAGAAATTTTCTGCAATGGCAAGAGTAGCTTACTTTGGCGAGGTTACTTATCTTGACCCAACTTTGAATGTAAGCAATCCTGCAAGTTGGCCAATTAATGCATTTACTGGTCAAAGAGAAACATTAGATCAAACGTTTTCATCAAAAGCCGTTACAGATTTATCTCTTAGTTATACATTTGCAAAGCAGTTTACATTTACTGTGGGTGCTAATAATTTGTTTGATGTGTATCAGGATATTCACAATCATTCAAACAACATGTCAACCGGCAGATTTATTTACAGCCGCCGTGTACAACAAATGGGCTTTAATGGTCGCTACTTTTTTGGACGTATAAGCTTTGACTTAGGTAAATAAGATTTAAAGCTATACTTACTTAATAATTAAAAAAGCTGTTGCAAATTGCAACAGCTTTTTTAATTACAGAAACATTTACATCAGTTATTCATCATCATACCGCCTCTTCTAAAATTATTTTGTGGTGGTTGCTGCCCTTTAAAACGGTTGAGTCTGTAAACAAAGCCCACCATAAAGTATTGCGCCAGCCGGTTTACCCTTGAATCTGTAATAAAGTTGGCGCTTACGCTGCGGTTCACATTTATATTTTGATTGAAGATGTCAAACGCCTGTAAACGCAGTGTAGCATTCTTCTTTTTAAATAATTCCTTTTCTAATGAGCCATTGAGTAATGCAATATTTCTGGTAACACCAGCAGCCAATCCCTGGTTAATCGTATAATCAAATTCCCATCGCATAATCCATCCTTTGGGAATATCAATTCGCACATCATTACTGATGGTCCAGCTTGTTTGATTTAAATTCTGTGCAGGATTTTGGCTAAAGTTTGCTTTGTTTAAATTGTACCTGGCACCTGCACTTAATTCCAGCCACTCTTTTGCGTTGAACGTAAAATCAAATCCCTGCATAATTAACCAGTTTTCACTTTTGCCTTTTACACTATTAAGCAATACAGGTGAGTTTGTAAAATTGGCTGTACCATTTAAAGAGAGTACATATTTTCTGTTTTTCCAGGGCTTACTGTATGTGTAAAAGAAATTGGCATTGTAAAAACCATCCACATTTTCGGGTTTGGTACGCTGGCCAAAAGGAATGGCTGTTGTATTGTTCACAATCATATTTCTGATGGTCGTTAAGGCTAAATTGGTAAAGAACACAGTACCCTTACTAAAATTAAAGTTGTTGTAATTAAAATTAATGGTATGATTTACGGATGGTTTCAAATTGGGGTTACCCTCACTTTGAAACTGTCGGTTTGAACTG
>JBKCJY010000107.1:0-17486 GCA_046301455.1 Chitinophagaceae bacterium
TCTTGTTCAATCTTACCGCCGTGCCTATTATAAACGAATTAAAAAAGCAGGTATTGATACATCCCGGTTTACCACTAAAATAAGTGCTCCGGAAACATTTATTATTAATAAGGACAGTATTAAGTATGAACAAAAGAATGGCAGTGTTCTTTTGAAAATTAACGCAATTGATAGTTTGTTTCATCTTTCTTCATTCAATCTCTGGGTGAATGATGTCCCTTTGTTTGGAATGAAAGGGTTATCTGTCAATAGACGGAGAAGCAGATCCTTTGACACTTCCATTTCAGTTGCTTTAACTGCCGGCGAAAATAAAATTGTGGCAGCTGTTGTTAATGCCAGTGGTACAGAAAGCTATCACATGCCTCTGTTTGTAAAATATACTCCCGTACAACCTATTGCAGAAAAAGTATTTTTTATTGGTATTGGCATCAATCAGTTTGCTGATAAAAAACACAATCTCAAATGGTGTGTAAAAGACATCCGTGATCTGGCTCTGCAGTTCAGGCGAAAGTACCCCGGTATCCAGATTGATACCTTATTCGATGAACAGGTGACGTTACAGCATGTACAACAACTAAAGCAAAAACTCCAGCAAACAACCATTCATGATAAAGTAATCATCGCTTATTCCGGCCACGGACTCCTTAGTAAAGAATATGATTATTATTTATCTACTTACAATACTAACTTCAGCAAACCAGATGAAAACGGAATTCCATATGAAGAAATTGAAAACCTTCTGGATGGTATACCGGCACGCAAAAAGCTCTTGTTATTAGATGCCTGTCATAGCGGAGAAGTGGATAAAGAGGAAATGATGACCATTCAAACAAAGAATCAGCAATCAGTAGAAGGGATGATACTTACCAAAGGATCAGAAGAAGAAACCTACCAGACAAAAACAGTGGGACTTCAAAACAGTTTTGAGCTCATGCAATCCTTGTTTGTCAATGTAGGTAAAGGTACAGGCACCACTATCATCTCGGCTGCAGGTGGTGTGCAATTTGCCCTGGAACGGGGCGATTTGAAAAATGGAGTGTTTACCTACAGTATTCTCGAGGCAATGTGGCAGAATAAAAATATGACTGTTACCCGGCTTCAGAAGCAAGTGAGGCAAAGGGTGGAAGAACTTACAGACGGACTACAGAAACCAACCAACCGGGAAGAACTGAAGGATGTGGATTGGAATGTATGGTGAAATGAGTTTAATTTTTAAAATAGCTGAATAGTGTATAACATGATAGTCACAACCGGTAATACGATTCGAAAATCTGCAGGTATAATGATGTGCCTGTTTTTTTTATTTCAAATAAGCGCAAGTTATGCCCAGGAAATAAAAGTAGCTCCCAAAGGCAAAGCTGATGCTCATTTTAAGAATATAAACCTGAGCCCTTCGGGTTTATATATTGCTGCAACTATTCTTGGAGGCAAAAGCATTTCCATATTTGAATCTTTTTCAGGAAAAGAACTCAACAGAATAAAAGCACAATGGGAAGCCAATAATTTTTACTTCCTCGATGAGCAGCACCTGCTGGTTGTTTATCCTTTTTCTGTGAATGTGATCGATTTGCGTTCGAATGTAAGTATTTCAGAAATACAAATAGATGATGCGGTTTTTACTTCAGATTTTAATTTCAAAAATAAAGTACTTGTTATTTCAACAGTAAGAAACATCATCACATTCAATTGCAGTAACTACCAAACTAAACTGATAGCAAGTCAGTCATCAAAGCCTGTGTATAATTTATCATTATCACCAGATGGAAGTGTGTTGGCAGGGTTAAGAGATAACAGGGTTTTTTGCTGGAGATCTGATAACCTGGAGTTGAAAGGAAGTATGGATGCCACAACAATAAAGACGTTTAAAGCCGCATCTGATTTTCTAATCACTATTAAAGCAGATGCATTTGCATATCAGTACTATCGTTTTGATGGATCTGTAAAAACTTCAGCAAAGGAATTTATTGGAATTACGGAAACGGCAAATCCAAGAATCACTGTTCTGGAATATGGTTTTTGTTTGGAATCATACAAACGGCTTGTGTTTATTGATTCGGAAGGCTATCAAACAATCTTAAAAACAGATGACTTTTATAAAGGGGTTCGCTTTAATATAGCGCAAGGTATGATCGTAACATTTGGATTTGATTATATTAAAATGATTGATTTTGAAGGCGCAGCTTATTCAAATGTTTCAACAGAACAGCTTTTCCCTGCTGATATGTATTTTGATCTTACAACAAAAAAAAATATTCTCTTGCTCGATAGTCAAATTGTGTTTTCCGCATCAGGGAGAAACGTAAATAAATTTAAATTAAATGGAGCTTATGCCGGCAAAGCAATTGAGAAAGATAACTGGATGATAGTGCCGTATACAGATGGCCGTATTTCTGTATGGGATATTAAAACGGAAAAACAGTTGTACGAAGTGAAGTATGATCATATTCCCTATTTAATTATACCCAATCAAAAAAATCAATGTCTTTATCTTTCAGGCTTCAGCGATAATGCTGTTTGCAGATTAGATCTTACAACCGGAAACAAAGCTATAATTTTTAGAGACAATGCACCTGTTAGTGCCCTTGCATTTCAAAACGACCTTTTATTCTTAGGGAATATTTTAGGTGAGGCAAAGGTTGTGCAGATGCAACCGGGTAATGCGGTCTTAAAACATAAAGCCTCCTTATTTGGTAATGGCATTTCTAAAATTCTTGCTTTGGAAAATAAATTAATGGTTGCTTCTTATGGTCGGATAGGTTATTTACAGAACAATCTGAGTGATTCTGTAAACACAACGTTGTTTATCGGACATAATGGATTCATAAGAGATATATTTATCTCGCCCGATAAACGATTTTTTATTTCCACTGCTAACGATAAAATGGTTAAGCTTTGGGATCTTAAAAAAAATCGGTTATTACAATCATACAGCCTAGACTCTATCAGCGCAGACCGATTGCAGATATTTGACAGTCAGGGTTTTTTCTTTTTTGGTTCTGGTTATTTGATGGGAGCAATAACTGATACAGTGTCAGTCAATAAGTTTATGAACCCACTCAGTGAAATCATTGTACAATCGCCTAACAACAATGCTCCGCTGAAAATGGCAGTTAATAACGAAGGGAACCTGCTTGCATCGGTAGATAATAATACAGTTAAAGTAAGAGATTTGAAAAGCGGCTTTCTGATTAGCGAATTTTCTACTGAAAACAAAACGGTGAATGGAATCACGTTTACAACAGATGGAAAAATGATTGCAGTTGCTGCGGGTGATGCTGTAGAATGTTTTGATCCTTATACCGGCAAACTGATCAGAGCAATCGATCTCGATAAGCGAAACCGCTCTATACACGATGTTGAAGCATATAATAATGCCATTGTTGCAATGAATACACATGGCTGGCATAACCCTTTGGTCCTTCATAAAAATTCAGGATTGAAATTGAATGAAATATGGTATAACACAGGCGATAAGATAGACAAACAGTTGAAAGACTTTAAATGCACACCCAACGGATCGCTGCTTATCACATACGGCTCTGATTATATTAAAGTGTTTGAAGATGCTGGCAACCCAAAAAAAAGATTCACCATTTCACTTGCTGCAAAAGGAAAAACCAACCGTAATTATATTGACTTCATGAATATAAGTCCGGATGGGAAATATTTGCTTTATGTTGATTTTACAGATGTATCGGTTGTGAAAATTGCAGATTTAAAAACAGGAGCCATATTAAAAGAACATCAGGGTGGTATTGGAGCATTTGGGAAAAACGGAAAATACATTTATACTGAGGGAGCTAACAGGGTTGTTTTAAAAAATGTAAACAGTGATTCAACAAGTATACTCAATTACACATTTGATGGCAGCATCAACAACATGGTCTATAATAATCAGGCAGATGTTTTTGCTGTTAGCGATACCTGGGGAAATATAAAAATACTTGAAGGGCGTTCAGGTAATATGATTTCTGAAATCAGCCGCTGGGATCAATACACATACAATTCAATACTTTCTGCTGATGGGAAATATATCTTATTCAATAACCGCTGGGGCTTGTACACCGTTGATTTGAAGAACCTGAAAAGAGAAGCAATACCTGCAGAAAATTATCCTTTATCAGGTGTTTTTTCTCCGGCATCAGATAAACTTTATTTCCGCAAAGGTGATACGTTTTATGCTAAGGACCTTGCATCCGGTCTTATCGATTCGATTTTTACAACTACTGTTAATGAAGACGATATTCAAAGTATGTATATCTCCAACGATGGAAAGATACTCTATTTCAGTACAGTTACAAATGAGATTATTTTTTTTCACATTGAAAGCAAGAAACAGTTCTGGTCAATGAATAAGTTTAAGATAAAAGAATGGGATGGTTTTGTAATAAGACAAATGGTTTTTAAAGATGGCAAGTATCAATTACTTGGAGCTGGAATTAAAACATATGGCAAACAAAGCGGGCTAACATATATCAGCCTTGAAGTAAATGATCATATGAGTTATAAAAAGTTGTCGCCAGAAATTACATTTCTGAGAGAAGGAGATGGTTTTGAAAAACTGGTGTTTGAAAGAGACGCTAAAATATTTGATGTTTCTCCTGATGGTAAATATTTCAGCTATATGAAAAACCTGGAATTATATATCATTGAAATCAGCACAGGCGATACGATTTTTAACCGGGACAATCCGGTATCAGGTAATATTGTAACCGGGTTCTTTACTCCTGATAAAAAGTATTATATCATTGGTATGGATGATGGTTATACAGAAGTGTACGACTTATCAAGACAAGGTAAATCTTTCAAGTATGGCGAATCGGCAATTGGTTTGTTTCAGATAAATCGTTTCAGGGCAAATGAAAGTGGCATCTCCTATATGCAGGTTGCTGGCAACAGGTTGTTGATAAAAGGAAATAATGCATTTACTTCTTTGTTTAAACTGAACAATGCATTTAACAGAGAACTGAATATTGACTTCATTAAAAATGAAGATCATATATTTATCAGCCCCAGCGGGTATTATTACTCAACCAAAAATGCACTCAACTATATCGCATTTAAAAGAGATGTTTCTATTTATCCATTTGAACAATTAGATAGTAAGTACAATCGTCCTGATAAAGTACTGGAGGAAATGAATAATACAGACACTACATTGATCAGTTTATATAAACGGGCCTATTACAAACGAATCAAAAAAATAGGCATTGATACTACAAAGTTTAAGGACGGTTACATTGTACCCGAAGCGGGCTTCGAAAATGTTGATGCAGTTGCTTATGATCAAAAAGCAGAAAGGCTTAGCGTAAAGTTTAAAGCAATTGATACAGGTTATCAGCTCAATCATTTCAACATCTGGATCAACGAAGTACCTTTATTTGGGATGAAGGGTGCCAGCATTCGAAAACATAATAGCAACAAATTTGATACAACTATTTCTATCAGCTTATCACAAGGAGAGAACAGAATTGAAGCATCCGTTACCAACGTAAACGGAACCGAAAGTTACCGCATGCCATTGTATGTAAAATACACAGCAGCAGAACCGGTAAAAGAAACGGTACACTTCATTGGCATTGGTATTAATGAGTTTGCCGACAGCCGAAGAAATCTGCAATGGTGCGTAAAAGATATCCGTGATCTTGCATTGAAGTTTAAAGAAAAGTATGGCAACAATATCATGATTGATACACTGTTTGATGAAAACGTTACACTCAGTAAAGTACAGGCCATCAAACAAAAGCTGCTCAAAACAAATATCAACGACAAAGTAATCATTGCCTACTCAGGTCATGGATTGCTATCAAAACAATATGATTACTTCTTATCATCTTATAATGTAAACTTTAGCAATCCTGAAATAAATGGCATTGCTTATGAAGAAATAGAAAGTCTCTTAGATAGTATTCCGGCAAGAAAAAAACTACTGTTATTGGATGCCTGCCATAGCGGCGAAGTAGATAAAGATGAAATGATTGCAATTCAAAAAGCAAAAAATCAAACAGGTAATAAAGGACTTAGCATGAACCGTGGTTCAGAAGATGAAACGGTGGAAATCAAAACCGTTGGTCTGCAAAACAGTTTTGAACTCATGCAATCACTTTTTGTAAATGTGGGTAAGGGAACGGGCACCACTATTATATCTGCAGCTGGTGGCGTACAGTTTGCTCAAGAAAGGGATGACTTAGAGAATGGCGTTTTTACTTTTAGTTTATTGGAGGCATTAAATAAAAATAAAACCATCAAAGTATCTGAGCTAAAAAAATATGTTGGCGAACGGGTGGAGCAGCTCACAAAAGGATTACAAAAACCAACAACAAGAAACGAGTTGAAAGATTTTGATTGGGAAGTGTGGTAAACCAAATTTTCACACGCCCCCAGTTCCCCCCCCTTTTTAATCCGGTGCTTCTGCATATCACTCACTTTGTATTTTAAGCCCAATTCTTTTAGTGACTTCCCGTTTTATAATTCCGGTTTTTTTTTCTAACTTTTTCTTAATCTAAGCTTGGTCTTTTAATTTGCTCACCCGTTTGTTTGGCTGCTTTAATATACCGGGCTTTCTATACTATGATGGTACAGTTCATTTATCATTACCCATTTTAACTTAGTGACATCTACATTCTTCCGGTTATAATCTTTGAATATCACTTTATTATAGGCTGGTGATTTCTGTTTGCAGCAGTGAATGGCAACGAGTCTATGAAAAAAAGTAAATTCAAAGTGCTTCTTTTCACGGCTTCTAACAGAATACCGCATTATCTTATATGTCTGTTTTATGCTATTCTTTAACAAATTACCATCTTTAAAAAGGTTTGTTGTAAAACTTGCCAGGCGCTCTTTGTTGCTGATGGCATACTTTTTTGGGAGTGAATAACGGAAATCGGCTTTTTCCCAATGTTCCCCGTTGAGCTTCTGAGTCATAAAAGTCGTTTCGTGTTTACGTAACTGGTGAAATCGGGTAAGTTGAGGGGGTGCTTTTTTCGGCTAAAATGAATCCGGTAATTAAGGTAATTATTAGAAATGCATCGCAGACTCCTTTATTTTATTATCTTCATCTTCCTCAAAATATCAATCATGTTCACATTTGCATTATTCAATTTGAAAGGCGGCGTTGGTAAAACCGCTTCCTGTGTCAACTTTGCATACTTAGCTGCAAAAGATGGATATAAAACGTTGTTGTGGGATATTGATCCGCAGGGCGCTACTTCTTTTTACTACAACGTCAAGCCCAAACAGAAAGTGTTGATGAAAGATTTGGTTGGTAAGGATGCAGATATTGCAGAAAGCATCATGGCAACTCAATACGAGAACCTGGATATTATTCCAGCAGATGTTACGGCCAAAGCACATGATGTGATGATTGATGAAATGCAGGGCTCTAAAAAAAGGCTCCAAACCATTTTAAAGCAGTTGAAAGATGAATATGATTTTGTATTTATTGATTGCCCACCCGGATTAAGTTCACTGGCTGAAAATATTTTCAATGCATCAGATATTGTATTGATGCCGGTTATACCTACCACACTTTCTATTCGTACCTATCAAATGGTTAAGGATTTTTTCAAAGAAAAAGCAATTGATATCAAAAAGATGGCCTGCTTCTTTACCATGACAGACTTGCGCCGCAATATGCACAATGAAGTGATGGAAGAACTCTACAAAGACAAACGCTTTTTCGAAAATTATATTCCTTATCTAAGTGATGTAGAAAAGATGGGTGTACACAAAGCACCATTGGAAGAATTTGCACGTAGCAGCTATGCAGCACAATGCTACAGAAACTTGTGGGAAGAAATTAAAGAAGGAGTGTTATAAGTATTTTGATTTAGAAATTACAATTGCAGGTTTACTTTCAACTCATTTCATAGTTATTTAATATCATTCCTGTTTTTTGATAGTAATGAAATCGTTATTACTTCTTTGTGCAGGCGCACTCTTCTAGTCTTGCTAAAAAATAATGAACACATAAATCGACAGACGCAATTCTTATTACTCATTTGACAGTTTCCCGATTTGCGTAATATTACGGTGCTCAAAGTAGTAACACCTATTTTTTAAAAATGTCCATTTTGTGTTTTGTTTTTTCAATAGAGCATTGTATTTTTGAAATGTCCATTATTTAAGAAAAACTAAATCCAATTACAATGAAAAAGCCATTACGCTTCTTCTCGTTCGTATTTTTCCTCTTTGCCATTTATTTAAATGTTCTTTACAAGGAAGATTCTTTTCTTGCACGTATTGCTTCAGGCAAAGCCAATGTAACAAAAGAGCAAGTTGCTGAAACAAGCCAGGTTAAGCCTTCTGAGATAGCAGTAGCTGAGGTAAAATAGTAATCCCGTTACGTAAGATTATTATAATTATAGTTTGACTATTACAGGCTAGTCCGTACCCTATATTTTTTTGCCTGTACTGAATTTTTCTCATAATGTAAGTTTTGCGGGGGTGGTTTCTACCATCCCCTGTATTTGTTTGTGCTAATTCAAAAAATACTTCAATGGTTTGCTAATGGTTAAAGAGGAACTTACCTTAGCAGCATGTCAGAAAAAAAGCTATTCCTGCTCGATGCATTTGCACTCATCTTTCGTGCATACTATGCTCTAATCCGCAATCCACGCAATACATCAAAAGGTAAAAATACAAATGCACAGTTTGGATTTACCAATACATTGATTGATCTCATCAACAATCAAAAGCCTACGCATATGGCAGTTTGTTTTGATACAGCTGCCCCAACCGAACGTCATACAGATTTTGCAGAGTACAAAGCCAACCGGCAGGATGCACCTGAAGATTTACTGGCATCTGTACCCGATATCAAAAAAATTATCCGTGGTTTTAATATTCCTGTAATGGAACTGGATGGTTATGAAGCTGATGATGTGGTGGGTACATTGAGCCAGCAGGCTGCTGCTGCAGGTTATGATGTTTATATGGTAACACCCGATAAAGATTATGGGCAACTTGTAACAGATAAAATAAAAATTTATAAACCCGGTTACCAGGGCGGTGATGTAGAAATTATGGGTCCGGAAGAAGTGTGCGCCAAATGGGGTATTAAAGATGTGAGCCAGGTAATTGATATTTTAGGAATGATGGGTGATAGCGTTGATAATATTCCCGGTATTCCCGGTGTAGGTGAAAAAACAGCGGCTAAACTGTTAGCAGAATATGGTACGATGGAAAATGTTTTGGCCAATGCAAAAAACATCAAAGGCAAGATGGGCGAAAAAATTGAAGCAGGAAAAGAACTTGCTATCATGAGTAAAAAACTCGCCACCATTATTACAGATGTTCCAGTTCAATTTCATGAAGAAGATTTTCGTTTGAAAGAAATGAATAAAGATTTGTTGCGTGAAGTGTTTACAGAGCTGGAGTTTAAAACCATTGGTCAGCGAATTTTAGGGGAAGCTATTGCAACACCTGCCAAGAAAACAATCATTGAAAAAGAAATTCCAACAGGCGTACAAACAGATTTGTTTGGGAACGTGATTGATACTACGATGGGTGAAGTGCGGAAAGAAAAGAAAGTTCTGGTAAAAACTGATGAAACTGAAAACGAAGAGGGCGATGCAGGAGAAGAATTAACTGATAACAGTTTTGGCGCATCACAAAACATCAACAATACTCCGCATGAATACTTTGCTGTCTCAACTGAAGCGGAAATAAAAAAGCTAATCTCTGAATTATCAAATCAAAAAGAAATTTGTTTTGATACTGAAACCACAGGCATTGATGCTAATGATTGCGAACTGGTGGGCATGAGTTTTTCGTATGAGCCGCATAAGGGTTATTATATCCCATGCCCTGCAGACCAGGAGGAGACAAAAAAAATTCTTTCTTATTTCAACGAGTTGTTTGCTGATGAAAGTAAAATCTGGATTGGCCAAAATACCAAGTACGATTTGCTGGTTTTGAAGTGGTACGGTGTAGAACTGAAAGGAAATTTATTTGATACAATGCTTGCACATTATGTAGTGGAGCCTGATGGAAAACGAAGTATGGATGTTTTGAGTGCACAGTTTCTCGGTTATGAACCGGTGCCAATTGATGAACTCATTGGTAAAAAAGGAAAGAACCAGGGATCAATGCGTGACGTGGAGCTTGAGAAAATTAAAGAGTATGCGGCTGAAGATGCAGACATTACCCTGCAATTAAAGAACGCACTCTTTCCCTTGCTCAAAGAAAAAGAAGTGGAGAAGGTTTTTTATGAAGTGGAAAATCCATTGGTTAAAGTGTTAACAGATATGGAGTTTGAAGGCATTAAAGTAGATGTTGATTTTTTGAATGACTACAGCAGGCAATTAGAAAAAGAAGCAAAAGAAGCAGAACAAAAAGTATACACCAGCTCTGGATTAAAATTTAATTTAGCATCACCCAAGCAATTGGGTGAAGTGTTGTTTGATCATTTGAAACTGGATCCCAAAGCCAAGAAAACAAAAACAGGACAATATGCTACAGGTGAAGATGTTTTATTGAAACTTGCACATACATCACCTATTGTTGCAGATATTTTAGCTTTTCGTGAATTAACCAAACTCAAATCAACATATGTTGATGCATTGCCACTTTTGATCAACAGAAAAACCGGAAGGGTGCATACTACATATGCGCAGGCAGTTGCAGTAACAGGAAGATTGAGCAGCAACAATCCCAACCTGCAAAACATTCCTGTGCGTACAGATCGTGGCAAAGAAATTCGGAAAGCATTTGTCCCCGGAGATAATAATCATGTTTTGGTGAGTGCTGATTACTCACAAATTGAGTTGCGTATTGTTGCGGCCATCAGCGGCGATCCTGCTATGTGCGATGCGTTTATCAAAGGAAAAGATATTCATACAGCTACTGCTGCTAAAGTGTATAAAATTGAAGAGAAAGATGTAACCAAAGAAATGCGTTACAAAGCCAAGAGTGTCAACTTCGGAATCATTTATGGCCAGGGTGCATTTGGTTTGGCTGATAATCTTGGCATCAGTCGCACAGAAGCCAAAGAAATTATTGAAAATTACAAGCGGGAATTTGCAGGTATTCAAAAGTATATGGATGATACCATCAACTTTGCAAGAGAGCATGGCTATGTGCAAACGTTGATGGGAAGGAAACGCTGGCTGAGAGATATTAACTCTTCCAACTTCACCGTTCGTGGTTTTGCAGAACGCAACGCCATTAACTCACCCATACAGGGTACAGCAGCAGATATGATTAAACTGGCAATGATTAAAACACATGCTGCATTAAAGAAAAGCAAACTTAAAAGTAAAATGATTTTGCAGGTACATGACGAACTGGTGTTTGATGTGTTGAAAGAAGAAGTGGAGGAGATGAAAGCATTGATTTTAGAAAGTATGCAAACGGCGATGCCATTGCCTAATAACGTACCCGTAATTGCTGAAGCAGGAACAGGTGATAATTGGTTAGAAGCACATTGATAAATTCTCAGAGATCTATAAGGTTTGCAGCGATGCTATCCTGCCCGGCAAACCTTATAGGTCTTAGTTTCTTTATCTTTGCTCCATGCAACCTCTTCTTATTTATTGTTACGATGCATATTGTGGATGGTGTTATGGATTCAGCCCCGTGATCAAACAAATTGCTGAAGACTACAAAAGCAAATTTCATACAGAAGTATTAAGCGGCGGAATGGTGTTGCCCAATGAACCTGTACACATCAGCGCTACGGCTGGCTACATTAAAGCCGCTTATCAGCGTGTGGAAGAATTAACGGGAATTAAATTTGGCGAAGATTATTTGTGGCATATCAACAATTCTGATCAAAGTGATTGGTTTCCTTCATCAGAAAAACCTGCTATAGCTCTAAGTATCTTTAAAGAAATCAATCCTGAACAACAGGTAAACTTCATTGCTGATATGCAATACAGTTTGTATTATGAAGGCAGAGACTTAACCGATAATGAAGCCTATCGTCATCTTCTTGAGAAATATCAAATCAATCCTGACGATTTCTATACCAAGCTCAAAACCGAAACGTACAAAGAAAAAGCCTGGTACGATTTTCAATTGTGTAAGCAATTACAGGTAACCGGTTTCCCGCAGGTGCTGATGCAGGCCACTGAAAATAAATTTCATTTCCTGGCACGTGGGTACACAGATTATGAAACCCTCCAAAAACGAATTGACCTGGTGCTTACTGAAATGGAAACACATTCATTTAATTAAGAACTGTTCAATGTTTTTACAGGGGTTGATCAATATCATCAACTATTAACAGATCATCCATTGCAGAAATAATACTTTTACAACTCAAAGTTTAAAAGATGATTCTCACCATCACACTCAATCCCTGTATCGATAAAAGCTCTACTGTAGAAAAATTAAAACCTGAAAGCAAACTTCGCTGTACAGAAGTAGTGAATGAACCCGGTGGTGGCGGTATTAATGTAAGCAAAGCATTAAAGAAATTAGATACATCTTCTGTTGCACTCTTTCCTGCGGGTGGACATAATGGAAACATGCTTTTTTCTTTACTCAAAGAAGAAGAAATTTTATTTCATGCAGTGGATACAAAAGTGGAAACAAGGGAAAACTGGATCGTACTGGAAAACTCAACAGTGAATCAATATCGTTTTACGTTTCCAGGTCGTGCGGTGCAGGAGGAAACCATTGTTACACTGGTCGATCATATCCGTTCTTTCTCACCCACATTTGTAGTTGCAAGCGGTAGTTTACCTCCTGGCCTTCCAGATTATTTTTACGGCTTGATTGTAAAACAAGCTCATGCTGTTGGCGCTAAATGCATTGTTGATACCAGTGGCCCTGCATTACAGGCATTAAAAGGTAAACATGCTTACATGATTAAGCCCAACATCAGTGAACTTTGCAAAATGCTCAATATAGATCGGTTGGGAAAAAATGAAGTGGATGATGCAGCACAGCAAGCCATCTTTGATGGTTATGCAGAAATGATGGTGGTAAGTATGGGCGGCAATGGTGCATGGCTGGTGAGCAAAGACAAAAAATATTTTTGCGCTGCACCAAAAGTGATAACAAGAAGTACTGTAGGTGCAGGCGATAGCATGGTGGCGGGTATTACCTACATGCTGCAAAAGGAAAGACCTTTACGTGAAGCCATTCGCTTTGGTGTTGCCTGCGGTAGTGCTGCTACTATGAACGATGGTACGCAATTATTTAAGAAAGAAGATGCAGAACGGTTGTTTGAAACCATCAGTAATAATCAAGTATCATAACAGGTTGAAACAATTCTTCAGACCCTCAACTATAATAATTTTCGTTCGGCGGTCTGATGTTCAAAAGCCCTCATCATCAATGACAATCTTGATTATTTTTTCTTACGATTGAATGCCGATTCATACATTTTAATCCATTCATCAACTGTAATTTTTGATGCAAGCTCACCAATGAGATCATAGGGGATATCTTCAGCTTTTTTGTAGCGAATACAACTTTTGCCCATATCTAATTTTTTAGCTGAAGCTTTTGCATGTGCTTCCTGAAACCACTTGAGCAGTTTAGGGTCAGCATAAATTCCCATGTGATAAAGATTAATGGAATTTTTCTGAGAAGCAAGTCCCATAAATGGCAATGGATCCTTGGGATTGCAATGATAACCTGCGGGATAAATGCTGTGCGGCACACTCCAGCCCATCATTCCATGGCCCATTGATTCTTTAAATCCTTTTGGCAGATTTTTTTTGATGACTTTTCGAAGTTTCTCCATAGGCTTTTGTCGTTCTTCGGGTAATTCAGCCAAATAAGCATCAACGGTGGTTGCTTTGGATTGCATAAGGGATCATTTTATGAATGAAAATTAATTTTTGCTTTCTTGCTTTATAAATATTTTTCAGGCACACTGTGTAATGCAATACGATTGCCTTCTGTATCTAAAAACACAGCCATGTAGCCATAATCTTCACTAATCTGTGTTTTGGGCACTAAAATTTTTCCTCCTGCCGCCTCTACACGGCTCAATACAATATTTACATCCGGGTTGCCATTGAGATAAATCAGGGGACCATCTGTTCCTGATGGCACATGAAATCCATTTGTTTTTACGATACTTCCACCAACTCCCTCCATCGGATTATCTAGTGGAAACAAACGCATTTTCAGTGCAGGATTGTCCATTGGTATCATTGTAAACTGGAAAATAGTTTCATAAAATTGTTGCGCACGGCCAATATCGTTTGTTGGAATTTCAAACCAACTGATTGCATGTTTCATAAAATTGTATTTATTGTTAATGTAAAAGTTCTTTTTCAGAAATGCAATTGTTTTTTACAGGTGGTATGCAGGCGGTTTAAACAGCACCTTGTCATGTGACAGCTATTATCACAATCGTTTTTCTTCAATTAAACAACGACATAATTTCTTTATAAAGACAAATTGTCTTTTGTGGTTTGTATGGCATTTTTCTTGATTTTTGCGACCTGAATGAAATTAAAACCGGTGAGCGGGCTTGAAGAGAATGTTGCCATGAAAACGGAGCGTACAAGTGAGCCCTTCTTCCACTGGAAGAAGCGAAGACAACAGGTGATGCCATGAAAACCCGAAGCCGGTAACCAAATAATAAAAAACAACTTTGATATGCAAACAGGAAGTATTCGTGTACAAACGGAAAACATTTTTCCCATCATTAAAAAGTTTTTGTACAGTGATCACGAAATTTTTCTTCGTGAACTGGTGAGCAATGCGGTGGATGCCACCCAAAAATTGAAAACACTTTCCTCTATTGGTGAAGTGAAGGGTGAGCTGGGTGATTTAAAAGTGCAGGTAAAGCTGGATAAAGATGCCGGTACCATCACTATCAGCGATAATGGAGTGGGCATGACGGCTGATGAAGTGGAGAAATACATTAACCAGGTAGCGTTTAGCGGTGCTGAAGAATTTGTACAGAAGTACAAAGGACAAAATGAAAATGCAATCATCGGCAAATTTGGTTTGGGTTTTTACAGTGCATTTATGGTGAGTAAAAAAGTTGAAGTGTTTACCAAAAGCTTTAAAGACGCACCTGTTGTGCATTGGGAATGTGATGGAAGCCCTGAATATTATTTGGAAGAAACAACACTACGCACTGAACGTGGTACTGATATTGTACTGCATGTGGATGATGACAGTAAAGAGTTTTTGGATGAAGGCCGTTTGAAAGGAATTCTTACACGCTTTTGTAAATTTTTACCTGTTGCTATTTTTTATGCTGATGATCAGATTAATAACACACAACCTTTGTGGGTAAAGAAACCAAGTGAGCTTACTTCACAAGACTACCAGGATTTTTATAAAGAATTGTATCCGTTTAGTGATGCGCCGCTTTTCTGGATTCATTTAAATGTTGATTATCCGTTTAACTTAACAGGTGTTTTGTATTTCCCAAAAATCAAACAGAGTTATGAAATACAAAAGGATAAAATTCAGTTATACTGTAACCAGGTGTTTGTAACAGATGAAGTGAAAGATATTGTTCCTGAATTTTTAATGCTGCTGCATGGTGTAATTGATAGTCCTGATATTCCTTTGAATGTGAGCCGCAGTTATTTGCAGGGCGACCCCAATGTGAAAAAAATCAACAGCCATATTACCAAAAAAGTGGCTGATAAACTGGATGAACTCTTCCGCAATGAACGTGCGGCGTTTGAAGAAAAATGGGAAAGCCTCGGTTTGTTTGTGAAGTATGGAATGATGACGGATGATAAGTTTCTGGAGAAAGCGAATAAGTTTCACATTGTAAAAGAAACCGGATCTGATAAGTATTACACTATTGAAGAGTATAAAACCGCAACAGAAGCTATCCAGAAAAATAAAGAAGGCAAGCATGTGCTGCTATACACCACAAATGCAGTGGAACAGAATTTATTTATTAAAGAAGCACAAAGCAGAGGTTATAAAGTTGTTGAACTGAATACGATGATTGACCCATCCTTCATCAGCCATATGGAAATGAAATGGGAGAATGTTGTGTTCAGACGTGTAGATGCTGATATTGCTGATAATTTGATTGACAAGCAGGATGAGTTGAAATCTGTGCTGAGTGAAGATGAAACAAAAAAGTTGAAAGAGTATTTCAATATTCAGCTTACTGATTTGCACTTGAATGTAGAGGTGAAAGGGTTGAGTCCCGATGCTCCACCTGTAATTGCCACTAGACCTGAGATGATGCGCCGCATGAAAGAGATGGCACACATGAGCGGGCCCATGGGCAGCTTTTATGCTCAAATGCCCGATGAGGTGGAATTAACAGTGAATGGGAATCACAAGCTCTATCAGCAAATCTTAAAAGAAAACAATGAAGTGAAAGCTAAAGAGATGATTCACAATCTGGCTGATCTTGCATTGCTTTCACAAGGAATGTTGAAAGGAAATAATTTGACTGAATTCATCAACAGAAGTGTGGGGCTGATGCAGGGCGAAACAAAGAGCAGTCTAATTGTAGAGGCTTAAACGAAAAGGCGATACCTTTCCAAAAAGGTGTCGCCTTTTCTGTCACCATTTTTCATTATCATTTATCTCCTCATCTTTTTTCCGAAACTCTTCTTTCGTTTTTTGTTTTTCCAATTGACGGTCAATGATGAGTTGTGCGATCAGTTCACCGGAATTTTCATGTGGTGATTGTAATAAGGCTTTCATTTTTTTCTCGTTCACATCAATACGGTAGAGATAATAAACAAGTTTTTCAAAATCATGATTGATGAGGTGATTGATGTGAGCTGCCAGTTGTTCTTTAAGTAGTGCTAATGAAATATTCTCAGGGAGTTCAAGCGCCAGCTCATTGTTAACAGACTGTATAAGTTCATTACTTACCATCAGCTCAATTTGTTTTCAATAACTCCCATACTGAACAAAGCAAAATCATATTTCACGGGATCATTCTTATCAAAGCTACGAAGGTTTTGTGTGAGCTCAACGGCTGCTTCCCAATCATCTTGTTTTCGTTTTAATAACCCAAGCTGTCGTGCCACTCTTGACACATGTACATCCAACGGGCAAACTAAATCTTTGGCCGAACAATTCTTCCAAATTCCGAAATCAACTCCCTTCTCATCTTTCCGAACCATCCAGCGAAGAAACATATTCAACCTCTTGCAGCTTGATTTTTGCAGGGGTGAGGAAACATGCTTTTCTGTTCGCTTTAAATGCTCAATAGAGAAGCAGTAGTTTTTAAAATGATTCAATCCTTCTTCAACGGTCATTTTCTTTTTGGGAAAGAATGCTGTTTCTAAATAATCATATTTGCTGTAATGTTGATGAAAGAACTCGATGAAGTGATATAAATCCTCAGCAGTAAATGTGCGGTGCTTAAATGTTTTTATTTTTTTTAAATCTGCAGTGGAGTGGTGCAATACAAATTGATGCGGTTGCATATGCATCAACTTCATCAGCTCTTTGCTTTTGTTGATAATGGTGGTTCTGTTGCCCCATGCAAAGATGGCGGCGAAGAAAGCAGCAATTTCAATATCCTGCTTTTGGCTGAACAGGTGCGGAATGCAAATGGGATCATTGGGAATAAAAGAAGG
>JBKCJY010000108.1:0-4648 GCA_046301455.1 Chitinophagaceae bacterium
TTAATACAGTAATTATTGATTCTCATTTTGAAAAGCGTGGGCGGTTTGTTCGTTTAGCACAGGCTGTAGCAAGCAACCCAAGTTTAATTGGCATTGGTTTGGGTGAAGATACCGGCATGTTGATTACAGAAGACAATAAGATGGAAGCCATCGGCAGCGGGCTGGTAATTATTATTGATGGACATGATATTCTTCATTCAAATATTGGTGATATACCGGAAGGTAATCCTGTAAGCGTTGAAAATTTACAAGTTCATTTTTGTGAAAAAGGGAATGGCTATATTGTAAACGAACGCAAATTTTTAATGGAAGCAAGTGAAGGAGCTTTGATTCCGAAACGTGTGGATGTGGAGTAAAAATCTTTCATTTTCAATTAGGACCATACTTTATGAAAAGTTTATTTTACATCTTTATATGCTTTTTGTTTCTCAGTATGATTCAATCTAAAAAATCAAAAGTTATATTCTTCGGCGATTCTATAACACAGGCAGGTGTTGAGAAGGGTGGTTATATTAATTTGATTGGCAGCTTGTGTAAATCAGAAAATAAAGCTGGTGCATTTGAATTTGAAGGTGCGGGTATTGGGGGTGATAAAATCTATGACTTGTATCTGCGGTTGCAAAAAGATGTGCTGGATAAAAAACCGGATATAGTGGTGGTTTATATTGGTGTAAATGATGTGTGGCATAAGTCTATGTTCGGAACAGGTTCTGACCCGGACAAATTTGAGAAATTTTACCAAGCCATTATTGATAAACTCAAAGCAGCAGGTATTAAATTGATTCTTTGCACGCCAGCGGTTATTGGCGAAAAAACAGATTTCAGCAATCCGCAAGATGGAGACTTAAATGCTTACAGTAACAGTGTCCATAAAATTGTAAACACAAATAATCTTACTCTTGTTGACCTCCGCAAAGCGTTTCTTGACTATAACTTTGTAAACAACAGAGCGAATGTTGAAAAAGGGATTCTAACAACAGACCGTGTGCATCTTAATGCAAAAGGAAATTTGTTAGTGGCACAGGAAATATGGAGTAAACTCAAATTTATTCAGTAATGCTTATCAAATAATAATTCTTTTTTTCCTTCTGAACCAATAAGTATTTGCCATGAAGTAATAAGGAAGTATCAATTTGATTCCGAAACGTGTGGATATGGAGTAGTAGCTTCGCATGTAGTAATCTTTATTTGGATGCTTTACTTAAAAAAGCGAAATATGTAAAAATGAATGAGGGTAAAATTGTTAATTTTTTTTGTGAAGATTGTATTTGGGAAAAATGATAGTTTCTTTGATTTATATAGACTGGTTTTATTGAATTAAAAATGGATTAATGCGGGACTTGCTTACACAAAATATTGAATCTTCTGCTCTGAAATTGTATGAAAAATTGGAGATGTTTGATGTAAATTCAAAACTTCATGACTCTTACCCAAAAACTTATCTTAAACATCTCCTTAAACATAAAAGGTATTATTTAGAAATTTACCGATTTGTATTTACAAGTATTTTTAGTAAAACCCAATACCTGCCATCCGAAATGGTATTTGTTGATTATGGATCTGGAAATGGACTAATGGCAATGTTCGCATCGCTAATAGGATTTCATAAAGTTGTGGCCATTGATGCAGATTTTGCCTTTACAAAGGCGGCAAAAATTACTGCAAAAGAAATAAATATTGATGATATTGAATTTGTTCATGGGACAGAAGAGAAATTGAAAGAAATTAAAATTAAGGATAAGTTTGTAGCTATTGCCGGGACAGATGTAATTGAACATATTTATGATCTTGAAGTTTTTTTTTCCATCTTATCTCAATTGCCAACTTTAGAAGTTACAGTTTTTACTACTGCTTCTAATCCTAAAAATATTCGGTTAGCGAAACGGTTAAAGCAATTTCATATAAAAGAAGAACTGTATGGAAGTGATGACCACGATCGGCCTTTATTTGGTGATAAACATCCTTCTTTTTTGTCGATTCGGAAAAATATAATTAAGACTTATAAGACGTCTTTAAAAGCTGAAGAAGTAGAATTATTGGCTCGCTTAACACGGGGGCTTCGAAAGGATGATATACTGAAAGTTGTGAACCATTATGTTGATTCGGGAGTTTTACCTTCACTTATAAATCATCCTACAAATACTTGTGACCCTGAAACAGGGAGTTGGTGTGAGCGTTTAATGGAAATAAATGAGTTTGAAGATTTGTACACTAAGTATGGTTTTGTTCTAGATATATCAAATGGCTTTTATGATGAGTATAAATATAGCTTTGCTATAAGGGTAGCTATAAGAATATTAAACATTTGTATTCATAAACTCTCTTCATTTGGGATATTAGTAGCACCTTTTGTATTACTAAGTGGTAGAAAATATGATCAACATTGATCATCACTTAAGCAGTCTTCGATACTTGAATAAGTAATTGGTTTTATTGCGGGATGATACTTTGATTTTATTATTATTTTTTTTAGCACTTCTGATTGAACTGTAGGAGTTAAACATTTTGATTTTTACTTTGTTTAAATCCAAGAACTTGAATAAAGTAGGCTATAACGTAGTTATTAAAAAATAATTCTTCTTGCCTCTTTGCACCAGTAAGTACCTGTTATGAAGTAAAAATGAAGAATTGATTTGCATGTCAACACCTTCTGCTTTTTTGCGGTTGATGCTCACGCCACCACCCTGTATCATTTTTCTTGCCTCACCTTTACTTGGAAAAATTCCTGTTTCAGCAAGAAACGAAACAACATCAACACCTTCATTTATTTTTGCAGCTTCATATTCAATCTTCATTACACCTTCCATGCTTTCCAAATCTTCCACGCTTAAACTTTCAGCAGGCGCACTTTGGTTGGCGAATAATTTTTCTGTGGTTAGTATGGCATCCTTCAATTCATCTTCACCATGAATAAAACGTGTTACTTCTTCTGCTAATTTTTTCTGCAGTACACGTTTTGATGCGTCAGCTTTATGCAAATTAATCAAATTAAAAATTTCTTCTTTTGGTAAGAGTGTAAAAATCTTAATCCATTTCTCAGCATCTTCATCACCAGCATTCAGCCAAAACTGGTAAAATTGATAAGGTGTTGTTTTTTCTGCATCCAGCCACACATTGCCTTTTTCTGTTTTGCCAAACTTGCCACCATCAACTTTTGTAATAAGTGGACAAGTAAATGCAAATGCTTCACCACCTGTTTTGCGACGTATTAATTCTGTACCGGTTACAATATTGCCCCATTGATCGCTACCGCCCATTTGAAGTCTGCAGTTTTTATTTTGATAGAGCCAGTAAAAATCATAACCCTGTACAAGTTGATAGGTAAATTCGGTAAAGCTCATTCCTGTTTCACCTTCCAGTCTTTTCTTTACACTGTCTTTCGCCATCATGTAATTCACAGTTATATGTTTTCCCACATCACGTATAAAACTGAGAAAGCTCATATCCTTAAACCAGTCGTAGTTGTTCACCATCAAGGCTGCATTGGGCTTTAAAGCATCAAAATCCAGGTATTTTTCAAGTTGTGCTTTTACTCCAGCTAAATTCTTCTGCAAAACTTCTTCACTCAATAAATTCCGTTCTTCACTTTTGCCGCTGGGATCACCTACCATGCCCGTTGCTCCTCCAACTAAGGCATAGGGTTTATGACCTGCTTTTTGCAGATGCACCAAAAGCAGAATAGGTACAAGGCTGCCAATATGCAGGCTGTCAGCTGTTGGGTCAAAACCAATATAGGCTGAGGTCATTTCTTTGTTCAGTTGTTCTTCGGTTCCGGGCATAATATCCTGAATCATACCCCTCCAGCGTAATTCTTCTATTAAATTCATGATGATCAAGTCAAATTTTGGCAAAAGTAGGGCAGTGGCTTTATTGTTCGTTTAATAAGGGCAATAAACATTGAAAATCAGCGTTTCGGGTTGGTAAGATGCTTCAACAAAACTTGAAATTGCCTGCTTTAATGTTTACATTTGTTTGGCTTTAAACAGCAATCTTAATGAAAGCGGCATCTAAACAACTAATTGTTTATCTGAAAACTGACCGGAT
Organism: Chitinophagaceae bacterium; assembly: GCA_046301455.1. Taxonomy (GTDB): domain Bacteria; phylum Bacteroidota; class Bacteroidia; order Chitinophagales; family Chitinophagaceae; genus Lacibacter. The sequence goes on from JBKCJY010000108.1 coordinate 4,045, forward strand.
GATTACCCGATCCATTATTCTTTCCGCCACCCTATTACTGGTATGCCTTACCGCATCTTCCCAGATACGTATTTATTCCAATGAGTTTTTAAATATTGGTGCCGGTGCACGTGGATTGGGCATGGGAGGCGCCCAGGTTGCATCTGTTAACGATGCAACGGCAGGTTACTGGAACCCGGCAGGATTGGCTCATGTAAAAGAGAATCCTTCACTTTCTCTAATGCACGCCGAGTATTTTGCAGGAATTGGAAAATATGACTTTGGTAGTCTGGCCATCCCTACATCAAATAACAAACGTACTATCGGAATTTCTGTATTACGTTTTGCGGTTGATGATATTCCCAATACACTATATTTAATTGAGCCAGATGGAAGTGTTAACTATGCTAACATCAGAAGTTTTAGCAGTGCCGATTGGGCATTCCTGCTTTCTGTGGCACAAACAGTAAAGCAAACTGAAAATAAAACCATTAGCGTTGGTGTAAATGCAAAAGTTATTCGCCGTGTGGTTGGCAGCTTTGCCAACTCATGGGGATTTGGATTGGATGCCGGTATTCAAATGCGTGGCAAAAACTGGTCCTTAGGCGCCAATGCAAGAGATATT
>JBKCJY010000109.1:0-5764 GCA_046301455.1 Chitinophagaceae bacterium
TCACTGTAAACTCAATTTCCATTTCCTGCGCCGTTAAAGTTTTAATAATTGGAATTACTTCAAGAAACAATTGAGTGTTCACTACATCCTGTCTTGCTTTTACAATAGCATCAAACAACTGTGATGATGCAATTACCGTTCCTTCCTTAAAACTGATTTCACGGCGAATGATATAGTCTTTGGTTACTTTATTTCCCTTAATTTGAATGTTGATTACTTTAACCTGTGCATTGGCAGGCAGCTGCGCAATCATTTTTTTGATTTCAGTTTTTACAGAATCAAAAGAAACAGAAGCCTGGCCTAAAAGAGTTTCAGTGAAAAGAAAAGCAACAACAAAAAGCAAACAATATTTCATGCTCCAAATTCTCATAATACGTGGTAGTAAGCGAAGGGTAAATGTAGCCTGAAAAAGTGAAAGAGACGAAGGGTGAAAGTTAAATGTTTAAATAGTTCATAAGATGGTCAAAGTTGAGGCGTAGTTCTTCTTCTGAAAGGTTTTCGCCAAAATACTGCACCACATTGTATTCATATCGTTCCAACGATGCAAGAATATCCTGCAAGTCATTTTTATTGATCTTAACAGCAACCATCAGCTGACCGCTGGTAGCATCAGTCCATGTGTTGAGATGAATAATGCGTGCATCATTTGACTCTACAATGCGACCCAGTTCTGAAATGGTAAAATTGTTATGCGGCATTTGCAGAATGATGATGCCGCCGGGTTCTGTTGCAGCATTATAATGTGCTGCTGCATTGAGTAAATCTTCAGCAGTTATTACACCCAGGTATTCGCCATCTTCTTTTATCACAGGTAGTAATCCCAGTTTGCGCTGATGCATAAGTTTTAACGGAGCTAAAAAAAAGTCATTGGCCTTTACCACCACCTGCTCTGCCAATGGAATTTGCGTTTCAACAGTTGCATTTTCATTTGCATCCATCAAATCATCTTCATGAAGCAACCCGATTGATTTTTGATTATCAACAACCGGTAATTCTGAAACATGAAACTCATGCATTAGTTCCAAAGCCTGCTGAACTGTGTCTGTAGGTTTTAAATGCGGTATGTTATTTTTTATGAGTTCGGCGGCTGTCATAGTGTATGTTGGGGTTTCGTTCAAACCGGCACTGGTCTGCTTAGTTTGGTAAGAAAGCCGTGCAATATTTCATTAAACTGCTGCGGCTGCTCCATCATTGGCGCATGCCCGCACAAATCAATAAAATGAAGTTCAGAGTTGGGAATGAGTTTGTTAAACTCCTTTCCAACAAATGGAGGGGTAATGGTATCGTTATTGCCCCAGATTAATAACGTAGGAATTTTTATTTCATTGAGTTCTTCACCAAGATTATTTCTGATTGCACTTTTAGCCAATGCAATGATCTTAATTACTTTGGTACGCTGGTTTACAATATCATACACTTCATCAACCAGTTCTTTGGTGGCAGTAGCCGGATCGTAAAAAGTAAGTTGCGTTTTACGTTTAATATACTCGTAATCGCCTCGCTTGGGATAAGTATCCCCCATGCCGTTTTCAAACAAACCACTGCTTCCTGTTAGTATCAAAGATTTGATGCGTTGCGGATGTTTAAGTGCATGTACGAGTGCCACATGCCCGCCGAGTGAATTACCAAGCAGGTGAATATTGTTATATCCTTTTACTTCAATAAACCTATGTACAAATTTTTCGAGCCCGCCCACTGTTGTATGCAGTAAATCCAGTTCAAACAACGGGAGCATAGGCACAATAACTGTATTATGCTTTTTAAAATATTCAATGAGATCTTTAAAATTGCTTAATGCACCAAAAAGCCCATGCAGAAGGATGAGTGGTTCTCCACTTCCTTCTTCAATGTACTTGAATTTGTCGAGCTGTTTAATTTCGTAGTTCATGTAGCTGTGATAAGCAATTGTTATGTGCTAAAGTAATTGATTTGTTCCAAATGAGCGAATAAAAATTGGTTGAAAACTGCCTTACAGTTTACTGTTTTTTTATTATACATCCTATTGATTTCAAATGCAACTATAAAGTTGGCGCTTGCTGATTTATTTTTTCAAAAAAATTGACTAACTGTTCAAACAAATCTTTAAACAAAGGAATAACTGCTCCAATTTTTTCAATAACAACGGGAGCCCATGGCCGAATATAAAGCCATGTTACAGATTGATTGATGGTAGCATCAGCAAACAAATGCATTTGTTGTGCATAAAATAAAAATACACTTGCAATGATCATATACAAAACAGCATATAAAACAACGCCGAGCAATTTATTCAGCCATCCCATTAATGCAAGCTGTATGGCGCTTTCAATAAACTTTGCACCCATACGAACCAGTAAAATCACAGCAATAAATACCAGTAAAAAACTTAAAAAAGGCAGCCACTTGGCACCAATATTTGTAGCATCACCCAGCCAGTTTGCTACAGTTGCACTGAGTTTAAGCGCCGCAGCAATACCCACTATAAAAGCAAGTACTGAAAAAACAGCTACAATAAATCCATTTTGAATTCCTTTGATTACTGCTATAACCAACACAACAGCTATCAGTATATCAATAATCATGTGGTTATTTATTATTTAAGCAGTTCTTTTACTGCAGCACTGATAGCTTTGCCATCTGCTTTGCCGGCCAGTTGTTTGGTAGCAACTCCTATTACTTTTCCCATATCGGCAGGTGATGATGCTCCCGTTTCAATAATTATTTTTTGTACTGCCAGTTTTAGATCTTCTTCACTCATCGGTTGTGGTAAGAACTTTTCAATTACAGCAATTTCTTCCTCTTCTTTTTGAGCAAGATCCGTTCTGTTTTGCTGTTTAAATATTTCCAGAGAATCTTTACGTTGTTTCACCATTTTTTGAAGTGCTTTCAACTCTGCCTCTTCGGTTACTGCTTCGCCACTTGTTTTGAGCAGGAGCAATGCCGCTTTAATGGCACGTAGCCCCCGGAGTTTACCCTCATCTTTTGCTTTCATGGCATCTTTCATTTCTGCCATAACATTTGTTTCAAGACTCATAGTTAAAAATTTAATGGTTGTGTTTGAGTTGATCGGCTTTAAACTTTTTCATCATGCTTTTTGCAAATTCTTTCATATCTGCAGTTATTTCCTTGTTTTGGGTTGCACGTTCAAAGGTATCTGCCATGGTCATTAATGTTTGATAATAGAAATCAGCCATTTCATCTACCATCATTTCTTTGGTCCATAAATCAATCCGCAGGGCGCTTTTATCGGCCCCATCCCAAAACGAAATCATCATGGCTTTTGCACGCTGTTCCATATCAGCGGTACTGTCTGATGCCTTCCATGAAATATCTTCAGGCACCTTGTTCTCATCCAGCAATACATCAATTGAAATTGTACTCTTATGTGTCATATTTAATATTGAGCTGCAAAGTTAAGTTTAGCAGGGTAATTTCAATGAAATTACAATTGCAGACAATTTATGTTTTCTATAAAGAGAAATAGCAATACCTGCAGTTGCACAGAATCTTTTCGTAAAGCTGTTATTGATTTTGTTGAAACTGCCTAGCCGACAATTTCTGAATAAACGAGATTAGTGTATTGGAAGAATAAGTTGAAACCGATTGTTGAGAATTTAAAATTATTTTGTTTCGGTACGTTTCATCTTTGTAAAGAAGCATCATTATCCATGCAATATCATCTGCGTTACTTTCATCAGCATAAATAAATAAACCTTCCTGCTGTTCAAAGCTCTGTGGCTGCATCATAATTACGGGCGTTTTTACTGCAATTAACTGTTGAGGCAAAACCATGCTGTCGTTTTGAGCAAAATGAATGGCTGCGTATGCAGATGCGGTTAAAGCATTAAGCATATGCTCTGCAGTTTGGTTAATGAGTAACACATCCTGTTTATATTTATAAGATGACAACACAGCTAAAAAATCATCTTCAAATTTTGAAGAGCTGTTAATTACTAGTTTCATGCCCGTTTGCAGCCGTTTCTTAAATATTGAAAATGCTTTTAGTAAAGGCATCAATTGACTTACTGACAGTTCTTCATTGTTTACGAGAAAATACTGATACCCGGCGCTCCAATTATTTCTGATTGTTTGTTGCTCCTCCATGTTATAGGGTATAAACTGATGTTCAGGATCAACACAGGTTACATGAATTTTTTCTGATGGAAACAAAGAGTGTTGATGTAACAACTGCTTGAGTTCAAAAGAGGAGGCCAAAACATATTGATAAGGATCTAATTTCCCTATTTTTAATTGTTTTAATTGTTTGTGAGATTGAAGTAAGTAGCAGTTGATAGCATTCGTATGAATAAGTTCAGAAGAAATTACAAGTTGAGGGTTTAGTTTTGTAACAGCTTTCCTCAGGGCTCTTTTTGAAAGCGCCTTTATTAAAATATTATCTTTTGCTTTACCCGGCTTTGAAATCATTTTTATCTTGCTATGAACAAGTTCTTTTGCCTGGTTTTCATCTGCAATCATCCACCATTCATGAAGCTCGCCGCTTGCCGAAATAGAATGAATTAATTTATTGTTGAACAATGAAGGTGTGAAGCCATTTTTTTTATCAACAGCAATATCAAGCAGCAGTTTCATTATAATTACAAAAAGCAAATGTAAGAGAGATGAATAAGTAATGCGGCGTTATAATGCCTGCAGGAATCGTAATTTCTGAATCGTTGCAGTTATTTTTCCCTAGCATAAAATCATTGTAACTACGATTGTAGATCAGAAACAGAAACCTTAGCTTTATGATAAGCAATAACCGGAATAGGAATACTTATATTTAGCGTAAGCGGTAACTCTTAATGATGAAAATTTGATGTGCTTGATAATTTTACACAAAAATTTGAGTGCATTTTAATTTTTGGAATAATACTTGATACTAAACATACTGAATTCAAGGAGTGAAATTTTCCTTCCTAAAAAGCTGATAATCAATTCAATAAAATATTATCCGTCTAAGGATTTCTTAAAAATCAATGCCGGAAAACGATGATGGTTTTACAATGTAGATTTTGGGTAAACGACCCCGCTTTTCAGCGGGGTCTTCCATTTTTAAGTGTTTTCTCCTGTTTTCTTTTTTAATTTTTCACTTTATGTTTGTCGTGAGATTTAATTCCAGTATCCAATAAAAACCAAGAACTATGAAGAAGCTTTTATTTGCACTTCTTTTAAGTTTATCCGTATCAGCTGCAGTTGCACAAGAAGAAATTAGCTTTACTTCCGGCAGGGATAAACATGATGGCAAACCACAATTCTTTGCCAACCTTTCTCAAAAATTTGCTTTAAAAACAGGTTTCATTGAAAACATGTTCAGCTTCAAAAAGGACGAAACTGTAATCGTTACAGTTTCTGAAGGTTTTGTTTTTAATGGTAAAGTGATTTCAAAAACAGTTGAAAGTAACGGCCTTGAAGTTATAACTCTTGAAAGCAACCAGCGCAAAGGACTTGTGCTATCAGTATCAAAATATACCAGGCCTGATGGTACCGTTGATTACATGGGGGTAATTACCAGCCGTGAATTCAGCGATATGATTATGCTTGAGAAAGATATTATTACAGGAAATTACCAATGGACTCGTAAAAATTTATCACAAATGATTGCCGATTAGCCCGTTTTTGAATCCGTATACCCTAAAGAAAATATAACCGTAAACTAAAAACTAAAATCCAATCCCATGAAACTCTATATCTCTGCTTTAAGCCTGAGTATACTGCTTTTCTCTGTTCTTGAAGTAAAAGCACAGGTACCCAAGCTCAACAGTTTCCCGCAGGCTTCCGCCACAAT
>JBKCJY010000110.1:0-1544 GCA_046301455.1 Chitinophagaceae bacterium
AAGCCCTGTAAATGATTCACCCATTTTAAAATAATGTTGGGAGTAACGTAATACGCTGCCGCCCATTTCACCATCGCTTCATTACCAACAGCAATGATTTTGATTATTTCCGGATATTGATTCGCAAGTTTTACAGCTTCTGCTATCTCTACTGCATTGCGTTCGCTTTCTTCCGTATGAATTGGCGGATTGGCTGTCCATGAATTTTTACAATCAATCCATGCACCCAGCATTACATACATTTCAAAACCGGGTTGTTCCTTTTTTAATTCCGTTACAGCCTGCAGCAAGTTGTGCACTTCTTTAAAATGTACATTATACGTTCTGATGAGTTTAATTTTCATCGCTGCAAGGATTTTCATATCCTCTTTTATTTCTGCAACTGTGGGAACTGTATCTCTTGAGGTTGTTCGGTACCCGCCATAAGAAATGGCCTGGTAATCAGGATTACCCAAAATCTTTTCAGCGGTTATTTGAACAGCTTCTGCATTTTTTTCATTACAGGAAAAACCTATAAAAAACAGCAATATGGTGATGAGCCGTTTCACTTTCTTAAATCATTTTCATTTACAAATACATTAATCTGTTCGATTTCGTCTGTTCTGTGAATTATTTTATCTGTTAATTCTTTACTTAATGCTGCTGTGTCTAACTTTTCTGCTTTGTTGTTTTTATAAACGACCTCAATGCTATCTGACTGTGCTTTTTTATAAATAACAGGCACCTGGCAAACTGTAAATGCCAAACTTTCTTTTTCCAACGTCACAGTTTTTATATTTCCATTGAGCAAAACACAACTGGCAGTTGTTTCTTCTTTCAGAAATTCTGTTTTATTCAGAAGTAAAGGTTTAAAAACAAGTTGTCCATCATTCATCTTTACACCCAACTCTCCCATTCTTGTTAAAATATCTTCTTTAACCTGCCCAGTCATTCCGGGTTGTTGTGCGCCTTTACTAAAAGGTGTGTGAGAATAAGGATCAGTAGGGAAAGCTCCATATACTTTTGGTGATTTATGTACACCTATCCCTTCTTTAATATCGTGGAAATGAGCTGCTAATCCATTTATAATTTTCTGATCAGCTTTCTGTTCAACAGCGTTATTAAAAGCTTCTTCTGCGGCAAGCAATAATTTTGAAACCATGTGCCAGTAAATAGATCCTAATCCTTCATACCCATAAAAAGTACCTGACCTTCCTGTAAATGCTTTATGATTAAACACCTGTTCAAATAAAGCAAGTATAGCTGCTCTTTGTTCATGGACAGCTGGTTGATATTTACTTTCCAGATTATTTAAAGCTGAATCTAAATCATTTGCATTTTTAAAGCTTCCGTTAAAATGTAATGCTCCGTGTATATCTTTTTCTATAATACCATTGCCGCCTTCACTTATTAATTGCTTTAACAATGGTATCTTTTCTGCATCAGCAATTGGTATATTGTTTTTTTGAAGAAAAGATGGCAGTTGTTTATTGGGATATAAGATGTAACTGTTTTGATCAGGTCTGTACAGTGAACTGTTCTTTAATGCATCTAACAAAGCCAAA
>JBKCJY010000111.1:0-16402 GCA_046301455.1 Chitinophagaceae bacterium
TTAGCTACATTTGCGCCTCATTTGCCTCCGCCCAATTTTGCTGTGAGGTACAAAAAAGTAAAGCATGGTTTACTTAACAAGATTGGAACATTTCAACGCAGCCCACAAACTTTTTAATCCCAACTGGAGTAAGGAAAAGAATGAAGAAGTGTTTGGCATTTGCGCCAATGAAAACTGGCATGGCCACAACTTTGAACTTTTTGTTACAATTAAAGGTGCTGTAAATCCCAACACAGGGTTTCTCTTCGATGTTAAAAAACTCAGCAGGCTCATGAAAGAACATGTGGTGGATAAACTCGACCATAAAAACCTAAACATCGATGTTGATTTTATGCGTGGCAAAATGTGCAGCACTGAGAATCTCGCTGTTGAAATCTGGAAACAACTTTCGCCGCATTTGCCGCAGGGTGTACAACTGCATTGTGTAAAGCTTTATGAAACACCACGTATTTATGTGGAGTACTTTGGCGAATAAACTATTTTTATTATGTGTTGTTATATCAACAACGGTCCTCGATGGCAGTAGTTTTGTTTCGCACTCTTATAAGTTTAGTTCATAGGGCGTCTTTTTTCGATGATTAGTTCTATTGAACCATGAGAAATCGTTCAACTTTCTTTTTCAATTGTAATACGCTTTACATTTCATAACTTTAAGAAATAGTTTATTTGTTTGTAATCATGAGTAACAAAGTAGCCGTATATCGTCACGAACATTTTAATGCAGCGCATCGTCTTTATAATCCTGAATGGACAATGGAGAAGAATGATGAAGTGTTTGGCAAATGCAACAACCCATCCTTTCATGGACATAATTATGAGCTGGTGGTAAAAGTGGTAGGCGTACCTAATCTGCAAACAGGTTACGTGGTAGATTTAAAATGGCTAAGCGATTTAATCAAACGTGAAGTGCATGCACGCTTTGACCATAAAAATCTAAATTTAGATACATCGGAGTTTAAACAACTGAATCCTACTGCTGAGAATATTGCTATTGTAATATTCAATTTGCTGCGTCCGCATATTGACACCGATAAAGATTTACAGGTGCGTTTGTATGAAACACCTAGAAATTTTGTGGAGTATCCGGTTTAATTGATAACTTAATAATTGATAACTGAAAATTTAAAGGATGTTTTAACTTTCAAATTCTCTAACCTTCAATTTAAGCCATGGCATATAAAAAAACAGAACATTATGACGAAGCATCATCCAAAGGATTAATCACCAGCTATCATGAAGTATTGAAACATATTGGAGAAGATCCTGAACGTGAAGGTTTACTCAAGACACCTGAACGTGTAGCAAAAGCGATGCAATATTTAACCCAGGGATATAACCAGGATGCCAGAGCAATTATTGAAAGCGCCAAGTTTCATGAAGATGTCAGTGAAATGATTATTGTTAAAGATATTGAATTGTATAGTATGTGTGAGCACCATATGCTTCCATTCTTTGGGAAAGCACATATTGCATATATTCCTAACGGATGGATTACAGGATTGAGCAAGCTTGCACGTGTTGTGGATGTATATGCCCGTAGGTTGCAGGTGCAGGAACGGTTAACAACACAAATACTGGATGCCATTAAAGAATCATTAAACCCCGTTGGTGTAGCAGTAGTCGTTGAGGCCAAACATCTTTGTATGATGATGCGTGGTGTGCAAAAACAAAACAGTGTTACTACCACTTCAGCATTTAGCGGAGAATTTCAGAAAAATTCTACCCGTAGTGAGTTCTTAAAATTGATTGGTTCGCACCTAAGTTAAGTGCTGCTTTTACAATAAGATTTAGAACAGAATCATTTCTAAAACGTGACCTTGCAGGTTAAAAAAACCCGTGAGGTCTTTTTCTTTATTTTTGGCACTTCAAAATTTAAAATAATGAAACACGCATTTGTATTCCCCGGTCAAGGTTCGCAGTTTAAAGGAATGGGTAAAGAGTTATATGAGAACAATGCTAGCGCTAAACGATTATTTGAACAGGCTAATGAAATTCTCGGCTTTCGAATTTCTGACATTATGTTTGAAGGAACAGATGAAGATTTGCGGCAAACAAATGTCACACAGCCTGCTGTCTTTTTACATTCAGTTATTGCTTATAAAAGTATTGAAGGTGCAAAACCTGATATGGTGGCGGGGCATTCGCTGGGTGAGTTTAGTGCACTGGTTGCAAATGGTGTGTTGAGTTTTGAAGATGCATTACAGCTTGTGAGTGTACGTGCACAAGCCATGCAAAAAGCATGTGAAATCAATCCATCTACCATGGCTGCTGTGCTTGCACTGGCTGATGATAAAGTGGAAGAAGTATGCAAACAGGTAAGTGAAGAAACAGGTGAAGTGGTGGTTCCTGCCAATTACAACTGTCCAGGTCAATTAGTAATCAGTGGTTCATTAAAAGGTATTGATATTGCCTGTGAGCGTATGAAAGCTGCAGGTGCTAAACGTGCCTTGGTATTGCCTGTGGGGGGGGCTTTTCATAGTCCGCTCATGGAACCTGCACGTGAAGAGCTCAAAGCAAAAATTGAAGCAACTAATTTTTATGATGCACAATGTTATATTTATCAAAATGTAGCAGCCAAAGCAGTTTCCAATAAAGATGCCATCAAACAAAATTTAATTGATCAGTTAACAGGCGCAGTGCGCTGGACACAAAGTGTGCAGGCCATGATTGCAGATGGGGCTACTAAGTTTACAGAGGTTGGACCAGGTAAAGTTTTGCAAGGATTGGTACAAAAGATTGATAAAACGATGGCTGTAGAAGGAGTGAGTTAAAAAGGGCAATATTTAGGAACAAAAATAAAAGGCACAAGCTAATCTGCTTGTGCCTTTTATTTTTCTATTTCCTGTTCCTTAAACACTGATACTGCAATTCACCCATTCTGCATCAAAACTCGCATTATACTTTTTGTAGAAATTAATTGCAGGTTCATTCCATTCCAAAACCTGCCACACAATTCCGTTTAACTTTCGCTCTTTTGCTTCAACAATTAATTGGTCCATCAGCAATTTACCTATGCCTTTTCCTCTTGCCTTTTCTGTTACAAGTATATCTTCTAAATACATTCGCTGACCTTTCCAAGTAGAGTATCGAATGTAATACAAAGCAAAGCCGAGTATAATTCCATCCTCTTGTGCAACATAAGCCCACCACACAGGATTTTTTCCAAAACCACTTTCCTCGAAATGCTCTAATGTAACGGTTACTTCCTGTGGCGCTTTTTCATAAAGTGCTAACTCATTTATAAGTTCTAAAAGTTTTGTACAATCTTGATTAACTGCTCTTCTAATTTGTATGCTCATTTCTATTTTAATTTTATATTAAATGATTTTTTCAAATAGCCTTGAACGCCTGCTCAAAATCATTGATCAAATCCTTGATACTTTCAATACCCACAGATACACGCAACAAATTATCAGGCGTTAAAGAAGCATCACCTTCTACTGATTTGCGGTGCTCTACCAAACTTTCTACACCGCCTAAACTGGTAGCATGTGCAAACAATTTAAGATTGTGTGCAAGTTGTAATGCTTCTGCTCTACCACCTTTCACCAGAATGGAAAGCATACCGCTATACCCATTCTTCATTTGCTTTTTGGCAACAGCATGTTGTGGGTGCGATGGCAAACCCGGATACAAAACCGTTTCAATTTTTGAATGCGTTTCTAAATATTGTGCTAGTTGCATCGCATTTTTTGAGTGCACATCCATTCTTGCTGTAAAAGTTGCCAGGCTTCTGCACAGCAACCAGCAATCATGTGGCGAAGGAACAGCACCTCCATACTTCTGCACATTTTTTATAAATTCAAAACGCTCATCTGTTTCTTTAAAAATCAAAGCACCACCCAGTATATCACTATGGCCTCCGAGATATTTTGTTGTTGAGTGCAAAACGATATCAATACCCAGTTCCAATGGTTGTGTGTAATAAGGAGTGGCCCATGTATTATCAGCAACTGTAAAACAATTGTGCTGCCTGGCTATTTTCACCACTGCTTCAATATCTGTTACTTTCAATAATGGATTGGAGGGTGTTTCCATCCAAATCAATTTGGTATTGGGTTTAATAGCTGATTGCAGTTGTTTCAAATCCGTTAAATCAACCTTGGTAAATGTTAATCCAAAATTCACAAACAAATGGTTGATGATATTATACATAGAGAAATAAGCATCATCAGGCATAATGATGTGGTCGCCTGTTTTCAAACTTTGAAATACGGAAGTTGCTGCCGCTAATCCTGATGAAAAACTGATACATGCTGCACCATATTCCATCAGCGCCAATTTGTGTTCCAATGATTGTCGGTTGGGGTTATCATATCTTGAATAGATATAACCTTGGGGAAAGCTTAAGCCATCTTCACCTCGTTCAAATGTGGTACTCAGAACCAGCGGCGGTGTCACAGCTCCGCTTTCGTGTTTTACATTGCTTTCGTGAATAAGCCGGGTTGATAAATCCATGTGCTTGATTTGATGCCTAAATGTAAGGAAACTTGCAGCCTGCTTCTCTCTTTCTTTTGTAATTTGTATAAATGGTGGATTTCTTAATTTCGGTTTTCAAATAAAGAATATGTTACAGCTTTTACAAAACTATGCCGCTTATAATGCATGGGCCAATCAAGTACTCACAGATGCTGTTTTAGAAATGGATGAAAACACACATCAGCAAATTGTAAAAAGCAGCTTCCCTAATTTGTATGCAACGGTTTTGCACATGTGGGATGCAGAAAGCATTTGGTGGCAACGTATGGAAGGACATGCACAATTGCTGATACCAAGCAAAGAATTTAATCCTACCATGAAAGAGACAGTAAACGGTTTGCTCAATCAAAGCCGGGAATGGAACAACTGGATGAGCCAAGTAAAAGAAGAACAATTGCAAAAAGAATTTTCTTATAAAAACTTAAAAGGTGAAGTATTTACTTCAGGTGTTTGGCAGGTGGTGCATCATCTGTTCAATCATGGCACCTATCATCGTGGGCAGTTGGTAACCATGATGCGTGAGTTGGGTGCAACTGAAATTCCTTCAACTGATTTTATTCATTGGTACAGGAAGGTGCGATAACCACAACATATCAATTACTGTACTGATGTTCGTCATTTTTATAACGGCATTGTAGTTTTATGTTGCATGGTTATAATTTATCAACATGCCAACCAAAGTTCTGAGTGATATTGAAATTGCACAATCGGCAACTATTCGTCACATCAAAAAAATTGCAGCTTCCATCAATATTAAGGAAGATGATCTGGAGTATTACGGAAAGCATAAAGCCAAACTTCCCCTGCATTTAATTGATGAAGAAAAAATAAAACAACATCATCTCATTCTTGTTACAGCCATCACGCCCACGCCACTAGGCGAAGGAAAAACAACCATCTCCATCGGGTTAACAGATGGATTAAATCATATTGGTAAAAAAGCAATTGCTGTTTTAAGAGAGCCATCACTGGGCCCTGTATTTGGAGTGAAAGGTGGAGCAGCAGGAGGTGGTTACTCACAGGTAATCCCAATGGAAGATATCAATCTTCATTTCACAGGTGATTTTTCTGCCATTGAAAAAGCAAATAACTTATTAGCTGCGTTGATTGATAATAACCTGCAAAGTAAAACTCGTTCACTCAATATTGACCCTCGCACTGTTGTTTGGAAACGGGTGATTGATATGAATGACCGTTCCTTGCGTAACATCATTGTTGGTTTGGGTGGCACAGGTGATGGTATGCCACGGCAGGATGGTTTCAACATTACGCCTGCATCAGAAATCATGGCAATACTCTGCATGAGTAAAAGCATGAGCGATTTAAAACAACGGCTTGGTAATATTTATATCGGTTCCACATTTAATAATGAACCAGTGTTTGCAAGAGATTTAAATGCAGTAGGAGCGATGGCTGTGTTATTGAAAGATGCCATCAAGCCAAACCTTGTACAAACTTTGGAAGGCAATGCTACTATTTTACATGGAGGTCCGTTTGCAAGTATTGCGCAGGGTACCAATACCATTCTTGCAACAAAGATGGGATTAAGTTTAGGTGAATATGTTGTAACAGAAGCAGGCTTTGGTGCAGACCTTGGCGCAGAAAAATTTTTCGACATCAAATGTGCATCAGCAGGGTTAAAACCTGAGGCTGTAGTGTTGGTTGCAACAGTGAAAGCATTGCGTTATCATGGTGGTGCATTGAAAGAAGAATGGAACACACCTTCATTGGAGAAAGTGGAAAAAGGATTGCCCAACTTAAGAAAGCATATTGAGAATTTACAGTTATTTGGAATGCGCCCTGTTATTGCAATCAATCATTTTGCAACAGATAGTGATGAAGAAATAAAACTTATACAACATGAATGCGGAAGTATGGGCATTGAAGCTGTTGTGGCAGATGCGTGGGCCGATGGTGGTAAAGGTTGTGCCCAACTTGCTTCAGTAGTGGCAAGTTCAATTGCCAGAAAAGAAAATCATTTCCGCACGTTGTATCAATGGAACACAGGCATTGAAGAAAAAATTCAAAACATTGCTTCTAAAATTTATGGTGCGGGTGCGGTTGAATATACACCCAAAGCCAAAACACAATTAAAGAAAATAAAATCACTGGGTTTTGAGCATATGCCCATTTGCATGGCTAAAACACCACGCAGTTTAAGTGATGATGAAAACAAACGTGGCCGTCCTCAAAATTTCATTGTAACAGTTCGTGAATTTGAATTTGCAGCAGGTGCAGGTTTTGTAATTCCATTGCTGGGTGATGTAATGCGTATGCCAGGATTACCTGCTGAACCTTCTGCCGAAAAAATCGATATTGATGAAGAAGGAAGGGTAGTTGGTTTGTTTTAAAAATAAAAAGCGGTTGCTACCACAACCGCTTTAAGTTCATACTTCGTATCTTATATTTTTTACTTAGGATCATACGCCCACTTCACCCATGTGGCGCCCCATGTAAAACCGCCACCAAATGCAGCAAGCACAATATTATCGCCCTTCTTTAACTGGCTTTCCCATTCCCACAAACAAAGCGGAATTGTTGCAGCAGTTGTATTGCCGTATTTACCAATATTAATCATCACTTTTTCTTTGGGCAATCCCATGCGGTTGGCAGTGGCATCAATGATTCGCAAATTTGCCTGGTGCGGTACCAGCCATGCAATATCATCACCGGTTAAATTATTTCGCTCTATCAACTCGGCACTCACATCGGCCATACCTTTTACAGCAAATTTGAAAACACTTTGTCCTTCCTGGTAAGCGAAATGTTCACGATTGGCAACTGTTTCCATAGTGGCCGGCCTTAAAGAACCACCTGCTTTCATGTTCAAATAATTTTTGCCGCTTCCATCAGTTCTTAAAATACTGTCTTTGATACCATAGCCTTCAGCATCAGGTTCAAGCAGCACACAAGCTGCACCGTCACCAAATAAAATACAGGTATTCCGGTCAGTATAATCAACTATGGCACTCATTTTATCAGCACCAACCACTACTACATTTTTATAACGGCCACTTTCAATATAAGTTGCGCCGGTTGTTAGCGCAAACAGGAAACCACTGCAGGCTGCAGCAAGATCAAATCCCCATGCATTGGTTGCGCCAATCTTATCACAAAGAATATTTGCCGTTGATGGAAATACCATATCAGGTGTTACTGTTGCAACAATTACACATTCTATATCTGCCGGCGTAATTCCTCTTTTTTTGCAAAGTTCCAATACTGCAGGTGCCGCCATGTCTGAGGTGGCTAAGCCTTCACCTTTTAAAATTCTCCGTTCGCTGATACCAGTACGTGTGCGTATCCATTCATCATTGGTATCCACCATTTTTTCAAGGTCAAAGTTGGTAAGACGGCCTTCGGGCACCCATCCTGCAACAGCAGTAATGGCGGCAGTTATTTTATTGCTCATGCGTAATTCTAAGTTTAAAGGCAGCAAAAATACATGAATTTGTATCAATCGGTTTTTCAACTATTTTCGCTCTATGCTCGCATACCTTAAAGGAAACTTTACACTTAAAACGCCAACAGTTGTACACGTTGAATGCCATGGAATTGGCTATGAAGTACAGGTGAGTTTAAATACCTATTCTAAAATTCAAAATTTAACTGAGGGATTGCTCCATACGCATCTTATTATTCGGGAAGATGCACATATCCTTTATGGCTTTTTTGATAAAACTGAAAAGGAGGTTTTTCAGCAGTTGATCAGTGTTTCAGGAGTAGGTGCAGCTACTGCACGGGTGATGCTGTCATCATTGCAACCCCATGAGATCATTAATGCTGTTGTGCAGGGCAATGAAAACCTGCTGGAGAGCGTTAAAGGGATAGGAAAAAAAACCGCCCAGCGTTTAGTGCTGGAACTCAAAGATAAACTGTCAAAAACCGCAACGGATGCTAATATTTCTACACTGAACAACAATACTTTAGAGCAGGAAGCGTTAACAGCTTTAACTGCTTTAGGTATTGCCAGAAATGCCGCCGAATCAGCTATCAAAAAAGCCCTTCAATCAGGATCACACCTGATACGGGTGGAAGATCTGATCAAAGCAGCATTGAAATCTTTGTAAAACCAAAACCTTGATTAGCTGAGACTTTGACCCCGTTGCAATTCACCATACCTGGCAAAAGAGCACTTTCTGTTGCTGTATTCGTTTTTCTAACGGTTACCGTCTTTGCGTTTCCGTTTAGCAAAGACACAGTGCCGGCGGGCGAAACACTCCGTTTTCCGTTGGTTGACAGAAGGGGAGATGCATTCAACTATCCCAAAAGGAATAATCCGTTTGATTTAAATAAACCCGGCAGCATAAGCGATTCAATCGTATACGACCCGGCTACCAAACGTTACTTTATTTATGAAAAAATAGGCCGTAGCTGGTACCGCAAGCCCACCTTTCTAACTTTTGAAGAAATGGTGGAATACAAAAGCCGCCAGCAGGAACGTGAATATTTTCAACGCCGGCTCAACACAACACTCAACCTCAACCGTAAAATACTGGATCCCAAACTGCAGATTCGGGAAAGTCATTTCAACCGACTGTTCAGCAATACAGGAATACCAAAAGTTGAAATCCGTCCGCAAGGAAATATTACATTAACCGCAGGTTACATCGGTCAAAACATAAAAAACCCAACATTGCCTGAACGTGCAAGAAGAAATGGCGGTTTTGATTTTGATATGCAGGCCAACTTTGGATTGAATGCAAAGATTGGTGACAAACTTAATTTTCCTGTTACATACAATACCATGGCCAATTTCCAGTTTGAAAATCAACTCAAGCTGGATTATACAGGCGGTAATGATCAAATCATTAAACGTATTGAAGCTGGTAACGTTTCTTTCCCTGCCAGAGGTACATTAATGCCCGGTGCTTCTACGTTATTTGGTTTAAAAACAGAATTGCAGTTTGGAAAACTGTATGTGACTGCATTAATCGCAAATCAAAACTCAAGCAGACAAACTACACAGGCACAAGGTGGCACAGGCCTTCAGCAATTTCAAATCAAAGCAGATGAATATGAAGAGAACCGTCACTTTCTTTTAGGCCAGTATTTTAAAAAGAATTATAACAAGAATATGAAAAACCTGCCGGCTGTAACTACACCCGTGCAGATTTTACGTATGGAAGTATGGGTAACCAATCGCACTGGTTCTACAACTGAAAACAGGAACGTTGTTGCTTTTATGGATTTGGGCGAAAATCAACCGTATAACTCAAACATCTTTTCTCTTACCGGTTCTGATTTGCCAAGTAATAATGCAAATGATCTGTATTCAAGAATTAAAAACGATCCGCAAACAAGAGATGGCTCTTTAGTAACAAGCCGTTTACAGTCATTTGGTCTTGCACCCGTTCAGGATTTTGAAAGAACCTTTGCGAGAAAATTAAGACCTGAAGAATATTATTTCAATGCACAAATAGGATTTATATCACTCAACACCACATTACAACCGGATGAAGTCTTGGGTGTTGCATTTCAATACACCGTTAATGGTAAAGTTTACCAGGTGGGTGAATTTTCAAATGATGTTACACCAGATACAACTTTAAATAATTCAGGTACACAAAAAGTGTTGTTTTTAAAAATGCTCAAAGCAACATCTCAACGCCCAATACTTCCTATTTGGGATTTGATGATGAAGAATGTGTATGCTGTTGGTTATGGACAACTGGAACGGAAAGATTTTAAACTGAATGTATTGTACCAGGAGCCGGGCGGTGGTGAAAAAAGATATATTCCTGAAGGTGAAGAAAAAGGAAGACCCATTATTGAACTTGTAAATCTTGACCGTCTTAACAATCAAAATGATCCGCAGCAGGATGGTGTTTTTGATTATGTAGAAGGCTTTACTGTTATTTCATCTCAAAGCCGTATCATCTTTCCATTACTTGAGCCTTTTGGTAAAGACCTTGAATATATTTTCCGTGGCGCTGATTCTATTGCACTTCGAAATAAATATTTATTCTATCCTTTATATGATTCAATAAAATGGGTGGCGCAGCAATCACCACAACTCAACCGTTTTATGATGCGTGGTGCAAGCCGCAGTGCAGGTGGCAGCAGCGAAATTTCATTAGGTGCTTTTAATGTGCCGCCGGGAAGTGTAAATGTAACAGCAGGTGGCAACCGCTTACAGGAAAATGTAGATTATGTAGTTGATTATAATTTGGGTACGGTAAAAATTATTAACCAGGCAATCATCAACTCAGGATTACCTGTTAATGTTGGATTTGAAAACAATGCCACGTTCGGTAATCAAAATCGAAACTTTATGGCGTTGCGCTTGGATTATAAATTGATCGAACGCCAAACCAAGCAACTTACATTGGGTGCAGCAGTTATGCGTTTGGGCGAAAGACCCTTCTTCACCAAAATGAATTATGGCGATGATCCCATCCGCAATACAATGATTGGTGCAGATATCAATTTCCGCAGCGATTGGAAACGCATGACCAAGTGGCTGGATGCATTACCCTTCTATTCAACAAGACAAACATCTAACATTACCCTGTATGGTGAAGCTGCAAGAATCATCCCAAGCACGGCAAAACAAATTCGTCCGGAAAAAGGACAGGGTGGTTTAATTTATATTGATGATTTTGAAGGAACACGTAATGGTATTGATTTGCGCTTTCCATTTATTGCATGGACTCTTGCATCCACTCCATCTAACTCACAAGATCGTTTTGGTAATCCATTATTTCCTGAAGCATCACTCATTAATCAATTAGAGTATGGTTATAACCGTGCAAAACTTGCATGGTATAATATTGAGCCGGTATTGCAGGAGCGCCGCAGTGCCAACAATCCCTACAGCAACAACTTAAATGAGCTAAGTGATCCACGTGTGCGTTTTGTAAACCGTGTTGAAGTTTTTCCGCAGGTAACTCCTGATTTGGGACAAAATCAGTTGATCACTTTTGATATGGCCTTTTACCCAACTGATCGTGGTCCTTACAACTTTGATGCAAGGCCCGGAAGTATAAATGGCGCCAATGGCAAATTGCTCAACCCAAAAAGAAGATGGGGTGGTATAATGCGTGCCATTGATCAGATTGATTTTGAAACAAACAATATTGAGTTCACTGAAATGTGGATTCAGGATCCGTTCATTTTAAACCCAACAAGCAGTGGCGGACAATTCTATATCAACCTCGGAAACATCAGTGAAGATATTTTAAAAGATGGCCGTCGTTTTTATGAAAATGGTTTGAGCACATTGCAAACTCCGGCACGTGAAGATACAAGTACATGGGCTCGTGTGCCACGCAACCCCATTCAAATTGCACAGGCCTTCAGCAATCTTGTTGAAGAACGTCCGCAGCAGGATATTGGCTTTGATGGTATGGGTGATGATGATGAACGCAAATTCAGAAGTGCTTTCTTAAATACCTTTCAGGCTAATTATGGAGGCGGTGCACAATTTCAACGTCTGAGTGCTGATCCCGGCAGCGATAACTATGTTCATTTCCGTGATGCCTCTTATGATAATCCCGGCGTAAGCATCTTAAACCGTTACAAACAGTTTAATAATCCGCAGGGCAACAGCCCCGTTTCAACCAATAATGAAACATTTACTTCTGCATCTTCACTTTATCCTGATAATGAAGATCTCAACAGAGATAACACATTAAATGAAGTAGAAGAATATTTTCAATATGTGTTGGAGTTAAAACCAAAAAATGATCCTGCCATGCAGGTGGGTCAAAATTTTATTGCCGACAGGAGAGATGTAACTGTTAATCTTGCCAATGGAAGTACAAGAGTTGAAACATGGTACTTATTTCGTGTACCCATTCGCAGCTACCAGTTGAAAGTGGGTAATATCCCCGATTTTAAATCCATCCGTTTCATGCGTTTGTTTATGACGGGTTTTGAAGATTCGCTTGTATTACGTTTCGGTAAACTGGAACTGGTGCGTAATATGTGGCGCACATTTGGTTTTGGATTAGATTCAACAGGTAAATATACGCCGGTTCAGAATCAAGGTGCTACCAGTTTTAATGTAACTGCAGTTAACGTGGAAGAAAATGATAAACGTATTCCTGTTAACTATGTAATTCCTCCTGGCATTGAACGTGTACAGCAATTAAGTAACAACGGTATTAACTTATTGCAAAATGAGCAGTCATTAAGCATGCAGGTATGTAACCTGCTTGATGGCGACAGCCGTGCTGTATTCAAAACATTGAATCATGATTTGCGCCAGTACAAACGTGTGCGCATGTTTATGCATGCTGAAAGCAGTGGAAAAGTAGATGTGCTCAAAGATGGTGAAGCAATTGCTGTTATCCGTTTTGGAACCGACTTCATTAATAACTATTACGAAGTACGGATGCCACTGAAAGTTACCAAGTGGGGAAGTTTGTTAAAAGATACAGCCGTTTGGCCAACAGCCAATGAATTTGATCTGGATTTGCAGGAGCTTATTCGTTTTAAATTAAGACGCAGTGGAAGTGTAACAACTTTATATTCTGAAAACCGTGGTAATGGCATTCGCTGGAGTGTAATGGGCAATCCAAATCTTGGCGAAGTAAAAGGTTTCCTCGTTGGGGTTGAAAATAATAAGAATGATAACAACTCATCTGTTTGTGCTGAAATTTGGATTAATGAATTGCGCCTGAGTGGTCTCGATGAAAAAGGTGGTTGGGCTGGTGTGGGCCGTATGGATTTGCAGTTAGCTGATTTAGGAACCATCAGTATCAGCGGTGCTATGCGTACTGCGGGCTTTGGAACAATTGAACAAAGAGTAAATGAAAGAAGCCGGGAAGATTTTTATCAGTTTGATATTGCCACCAATTTGCAGCTTGGCAAATTATTACCCAAAAAAGTTGGAGTTGATATTCCTTTTTATGCAAGCTATTCGCAAACAGTGATGAATCCTGAGTATGATCCGTATGATCAGGATGTAAAGTTCAATGACAAACTTCGTACAGTAAACAATAAAGATTCAGTTAAACAACTGGCACAGGATTTTGTGGGCATAACAACGGTGAACATCACCAACATGCGTAAAAACAAAACCAATAACAAGCCTGCAAAAGTATATGATATATCCAATCTTGATTTCAGCGGATCTTATACAAAAACAGAACGCCGCAATCCCTTGATTGAAAGTGATGTTGTTGAAAAGTATTATGCAGGCGTGGGTTACAACTTTGCACCACAGCCAAAATACTATGAGCCGTTTAAAAAACTCATTAAGTATAGAAGCCCATGGTGGAATATCATCAAAGATTTTAATATTAACTATCGCCCAAGCTTGTTAAGTTTCAGAGCAGATGTAAACCGACAGTTTGGTGCAGCACGTGCAAGAGAAGTAACAATACCCGGCGTGGCACCAAGTCCGTTTAAGATACCTGAAACTTATGATAAGTATTTTGTATTTGATCGTGTGTATAATATGCGTTGGGATTTGACACGTTCAATAAACGTTGATTTTAGTGCAACCAATAATGCACGTATTGATGAACCTTTTGGCCGTATTGATAATGCAGAAAAGAAAGACAGTGTAAGAAAAAACTTTTTGCGTGGAGGAAGAAATACCATGTATAAACAAACAGCAAACGCTTCCTATACATTCCCCTTGCAAAAAATTCCGGCGCTTGACTGGACTACTGCTCGTTTTAATTATGCAACAACTTATAATTGGATTGGTGCATCACGTCTTGCAGTTACATTAGGTAATACAGTTGAAAATTCACAGCAAAGAATATTTACGGGTCAGTTGGATTTTGTGCGGCTCTATTCAAAATCTAAATTCCTGCGTTCATTAGAAACGACAACTGATAAGAATGCGCCGCCTGTATTGGCATCACCCAATATTAAATTCAATCCAAAAGATACAGTAGGCAAGAGCAAGCGTTATGTTGCCAAACTCTTCAGAAGATTAAACAGGCTCGAAGCGAAAAAAGATCAGGGCATACAACCGCAATACTCTCCATTGGCACAGTTTGGTGGTAGATTATTAACAGCCATTAAAACAATCAACATCAACTACACACAGTCATTTAATACACGATTGCCGGGCTATAGCGACAGTACACAATTTATCGGGCAAAACTGGAGAAGCCGTGCACCGGGCTTGGATTTTGTTTTTGGTCGTCAGCCCGATGTTGATTGGCTCAACCGTGCTGCCAACAGGGGATGGATGACAAGAGATACCAACTTCAACTTCCTCTTTACGCAGAATTACCGTGAGGAATTAAAGCTTGAGGCAACTATTGAACCCATCCGTGATTTCACCATTGATATGAACATGAGCCGTTCATTCAGTAAAAACGCATCAAGCATGTTTAAGGATACAACAGGTTTTGGCAAGTTTGCCAACCTCAATCCTTTTGCAGGAGGTGGTTTTGATATTACGTTTATTTCATTTCAAACCATGTTCAGAAAATTTTCGGCCACTACACCCGGCGAAACATTTTTACAGTTTGAACAAAACAGAATTATTCTTTCTCGCAGATTGGGAACAGCTAATCCTTATGCAGGAGGCCAGGTCAATACTGATAATTATTACAAAGGATATGGTCGCTATGCACAGGATGTATTGATACCTGCATTTATTGCTGCCTATACCAATAAAGATCCTGAAACAGTCGCATTGATTAGCAATGAAAACAAACGTGTAAATGATAATCCGTTTAAACGCTACAAGCCTTTACCCAACTGGAGATTAACCTACAACGGACTTTCAAGAATTCCTGGTTTGGATAAAATATTTACCAACTTCACACTTACTCATGGTTATGCAAGCAACCTTAGCATGAACAATTTTACATCTGCATTATTGTATGTGGATCAGTTTGGGCTTGGCTTTCCTTCATTCCAGGATACCATTTCTAAAAACTTTGTTCCGTATTTTATTGTGCCCAATGTAACCATCAGTGAACGCTTTCAGCCATTGATTGGTATTGATGTGCAAATGACCAACCAATTGAATTTTAAATTGGATTACGGACGCAGCCGCACCATCAGCTTAAGCTTAATTGATTTTCAGGTAAGTGAAGTTAGAAGTGTGGATATCACATTTGGTATGGGTTGGCGTAAACGTGGATTGAAACTGCCGTTTAAAGTTCCATTTTCTAAGAATGATTCAAAAACATTGGAAAACGATATCAGTTTCCGTTTTGATATTACTTACAGAGATAATGCTATTGCCAATAATATCCTTGATCAGCGTAATACCATTCCAACAGGCGGACAAAAAATTCTCAACATTAATCCATCCATTGATTATGTAATCAACAACCGCATCCGTATACGTTTGTTTATGGAGCAGAGCCGTGTAGTGGGTTATATTGCAACGCCGCCACCTGTTGTAAATACAAGGGCGGGTTTACAGGTGAATATCAGTTTGCAGTAAAAAACCTTAGCCAAGCGTTTTTACAATTCGTTGTTTCTCCTTTTTTAAAAAATTCAGATACGCAGTAGCCGCAGCGGAAAACTTTTTGTTTTTAAGCCAGATGAGATGCCATTTGCTTTCAATGGGAAAGCCTTGCACAGGAATAATTTGCAAATCGCCGTTCTTTAATTCATTTCGTATGCCAATGATAGGCATGATTGAATAACCAAGCCCGGCTATTACTGCTTGCTTCACCGCTTCATTGCTGGTGAGCTCCATTTTTTTACGAACGGGTAAGTTGTTTTTATGAATGTATTGTTCCATCACTACACGTGTGCCGCTTCCATCTTCACGATAGATCAAGGGTAATTCTTCAAACACAGTTTTGGAGTAGGGTTTCTTTTGAAACTTCCGATTATTGTTTCCAATCAAATACAATTTATTGTCAGCTATTTCAATGGAATCAACTTTTGGTTTAAGCGGCAACACACTTACAAGTGCAAAGTCCACTTCGTTTTGTTCAAGGCTTTGAATGACTTTGCTTTTATTGGTAACATCCATCAGCAGTTCAATCCC
>JBKCJY010000112.1:0-10280 GCA_046301455.1 Chitinophagaceae bacterium
GCAATTGCTTTGGATCTCAAATCAGCAGCAGTAGTGAAATCGATGGCCGTAAAATGAAACACGAAGTTCGGCAACTTTTTATGGTCATCGTTTTGTGCTGAAGCAACAGTGATAACTGCCAGCAACAACATAAGAATCGACAATCTTTTCATATTTGAAATGTTTTGGATATGGCAAAAATAAAGTTACGTGGCGTACTGATGAAATTATTTACCCACAATTTTGGATGATATGATTATTAATTACTGCCTGAAGGTGGTTTTTTGCCCAAAACTTCAATTTTAACCCGCACAAGCCCCGATTTAATGAATCCCAATTTTTGAGCAGCCGCTTTAGTTAAGTCTATTAATCGTTTATTTCGGGCATGCAGCCGGTCGTTAATTTTTACAATTACCGTTCGTTTATTGCGCAGGTTGGTTACACGCACATAAGTGCCCAATGGAAGTGAGTTGTGGGCTGCTGTAAATTTTTGCTGGCTGAAGATTTCACCGTTTGCAGTTTTGCGGCCATTGAATTTATTCGAGTAAAAGCTGGCAATACCGTATTGTACTTTTGATTTTGCGGATATTTTTTTTAATGAGCTACTGTCCTGTGCATCAATTTTTTGTACAAAAAGCAAAAAAATAACAAGTGAAAAAAAAATGTTTTTAGTATCTGCCATTAGGCATTATTTATTTGAAAAAAATCCTTCCCTCGCCAGCCGGTCTTCGTTATAAATATCATTGTAAAAAACCAGTTTCCCATTTTTACCCACTGCCGTAAAATAACGGAAATAAACCGGAAGTTTCGTTTTTACGGGAATTACATGCTTTTCTTTACGCTGCAACCAGTTACGCATTGAATCAGTGGGCAAACTCTTCATATTTCTTTCTACTGCTGCAACACTGTCTAAACCGCTGATGTACCAAACCAATTGCTCCCATTGCTGCACACGCACACATCCATGACTGAGTGAGCGGTTATCATTTTTAAACAAATAGCGCTGATTGGTATCATGCATATATACTGAATACTTATTGGGAAAGTTGAACTTCATGATACCAAGTGCATTATCATCACCACTTCCCTGCACAATTTTATATGGAATGCCTTTTGTGTATTTGCTCCAGTTTACTGAATAGGGATCAACTTCTTCACCTTTCCATGTTGCAAGATGATACCCTTTTTTTGCTAGGTAACCCGGATTTTTTTTGAGTGCGGGAAGAATTTCTTTGATGATGATACTGTTTGGAATGGTCCATTGAGGATATGTAACCATATCAGTAATAATACTGCTAAGCAGTGGCGTTCTTGTTTTTACTTTACCCACTACTACTTTTGATTCGAATACCAAGCTATCATGATCCATTACCTGCATGTAAAATGATGGTAGGTTTACCCAAATATATCTAACAGGCAACGTATCGGGCATCAATTTATACCGATCCAGATTTATGGCAATTCTTGTAAATTTTTCAATATCAGAACTATTGAGTGATGAAACTAACTGGTTGCCGAATTTCCCATCAACTGTGAGTTTTCGTTGTTTTTGAACTTTTATAAGTGCTTGTTTCAACCCGGTTGAGTCTAGATTAAAAACTGCTGAATCAATATAATTTTCTTCTTTTAATCGCTGTATAAGTGATTTAACAAATGAAACCGAGTCTTTATAAGGATAGCTGAGATAAGTATACTGTTGTGAAAAATTGGCACTGTCAAGAAAAGGTTTTATAGCTTTTTTTAATTCATGATATGCTTTATGCTTTGGTTCCAGTTTTGAAAATATTTCATGAACTGAACCTTTGTGAACGGCCTCATTCAGAAACTGATGATAATAAGTTTGTCCTAAACTAGAATCAAAGCTTTTATAAATACTATCTGTTTGCAGGCGGCCTTTGTGGATGTGTTTGGCAATGCTAAGAAATGCATCGGTTAATAAAATATCAGCCTTTGTCCATAAAACCGCATCCCTGCGTGAAGATTGGGCAAGCGTATCAAGATTAAAAAGCTGCTGAAGTGCCTGCAACTGATTTTGATGATACTCCTTTGGAAATAACCCGTAAAGTTTACAATTACCAATAAACTGAATGAGAGTATCAGCTACGGGCAATAACAATTCCTGTTTACTCCAAATATTTGCAAACTCATTTTTTTTATAAAACTGATACACTGATTCATAAGACTGTAACTTTACTGAATCTGTAAGCATTCCATTATTTTCAACCGCATTGGAAATAAAAGATTTCAGATTCCTGGTAATGGCTGCATCCATTTGTTCAGGCTTTTCAATGATTTCGCTTTGCTTTTCAGCAACACTTCCGTTGCAAGCTGCAAAAAACAGAGCAATCATAGCCAAAACAAAAATTTGCTGATATGTGAGATTTTGACGGTACCGCATGCTTGTATTACATTTATCCTGGCATCACTAAAGAAAAGCTTAATGGATATTTTTCAGAGATTTAAAGTAGATAATTGCCTGCATATGGCAAAATATTGCATTTTGCTTTTTTTATTGTTCCCCTTTTTTACAGTTGCCCAGCAACTACAAAAAAGTAAATATGGTGCCAATGTATTGATGCATAGCGGGGTTCATAAAAAAAATTGCCGAGCCGACAGTAATAAAAAGATGATTGAATTAAAAGCAATCATTCCGTCGATTGTTTATGATTTACGATACAGCACCGAAGATAATTTTTTAAAGCAACCACTTTATCCCCGTTTAACAAGTGTAACCTTTTTGCGCTTACCTGCTGCCAATGCTTTAGCAAGTGTTCAAAAAGAGCTTGCACAAAAAGGATTGGGTTTGAAAATTTTTGATGCTTACCGCCCCTACTCTGTTACTGTAAAATTTTGGGAACTGGTGAAAGATGAACGTTATGTAGCCAATCCATCAAATGGTAGCGGACACAATCGTGGACTGGCCGTTGATTTAACGATTATTAATTTGAAAACGGGTAAAGAATTAGATATGGGCACAGGCTTTGACAATTTTACGGATACAGCCCATCATACTTTTACTGCTTTATCTGAAACTGTTTTTGATAACAGAAAGCTGTTGATGGATGTAATGCTGAAATATGGTTTTAAAATGTTTGAAACAGAGTGGTGGCATTACAGCTGGCCGAATGATAAAAATTATGAGGTGATGGATTTGAGTTTTGAGAAATTGAACCGTTTAACTAAATAACTTTTACAACATCAATTACGGCATCCACATTTATCACTCCATATACATGCGGAAAAGTATCAGCAGTTGAAGGACTCCATTCAAAAATAAATTTGCTGGTTAGTTTATCGGTATCAATAACAAGTTTTACCAAATTGATTTGGCTTGCATAATAACGTTGAAGCACACCTTCTATCTGATGCTCCTGTGAGCAATGGATAAAACCTTCTTCTTTTAAAGAAGGAGCTTCATAATAACCTTGTTGCAGTGCAGTGTCCCATACTGCTGAAGTAGTGATATGATAGATGATGGGCATTGTAAAGTTTGTTGATGAATAGAAATAATTTGTATAAGAGTGCGACGCCACTGAAGTTGAAAAAAGATTAACAGCCGGTTACAACACTCTTTTGATATGTTGTTCCTGCAACATGAAATCAACCAACACAAGAGCTGTTGCCGCTTCCACAATCACAGGTGCACGCAGGGCCACACATAAATCATGACGACCTTTGATAGAAAAATATTCCATTTGCTGTGTATCCCAATTCAAACTGGTTTGCTCTTTGGGTGTGGATGATGTGGGTTTGATAGCAATACGAAACACCATTTCATTTCCATTGGTGATACCACCTACAATTCCCCCTGCGTGATTGGTTTTTGTTTTACCACTCATATCTTCAATAACATCGTTGTGCTCTGTGCCAAACATTTTTGCAGCAGGAAAACCCGTACCAAACTCCACCCCACGAACAGCAGGAATGGTAAACATCATATGAGCAATTACTGATTCTACTGAATCAAAATATGGTTCGCCCAAACCAACGGGCACACTAGTAACACGACATTCCACGATACCACCAACAGAATCTTTTGCATCAATAGCATTTTGCAATCCTTTTTCTAAATCTGCTTCACCGCCAATCTCCGTTACTGCAGCAGCAATATTGATCGCAGGCATTAATTTTTTAGCAATAGCTCCGGCTGCAACTAAACCGGTAGTTAACCTGGCACTGAAATGGCCACCACCTCTGTAATCTTCATGACCGCCAAATTTTTGATGCGCTACCCAATCAGCATGGCCTGGTCTTGGTATACTTCTTTGTTTATTATAATCTTCGCTTCGTGTATTGTTGTTTTCAAAAAGAATGGTGATAGGAAAGCCTGTTGTTTTACCATTGAAGATGCCACTTTTAAAAATGGGATAATCTGCTTCCTGTCTGGGCGTGGTTCCTTTTTGTTTGCCACCTTTTCTTCTTTCGAGGTCGGCCAGCAGATCATCTTCTGTTAATGATAAACCCGCAGGACAACCATCAATCACAATACCAATACTTTCGCCATGCGATTCACCAAAAATGTGTACACGAAAAAGTTTACCGAATGAATTCACTTGAACAGTTATTGAGTTATTAAGTTAATCAGTTACTGGTAAAGATACGTTAGCACCCAGCAATTGCAAATGTTCGTAAAAATCAGGATAAGATTTGTTGATGGCTTCTGCTTCTTCAATCAATACTGCACCATCAGCGTTTAATGCTGCCACTGCACATGCCATAGCAATGCGATGATCATGACGTGAATGCACGCTTGCTGCTTTGATGCCTGTACCACCATGAATGATCATTAAATCATCCTGCAGATCAATTTGAATACCAAGCTTACCAAACTCTTCCTGCAAAGTAACAGCCCTGTTACTTTCTTTATGCGTTAAACGACTTATTCCTTCAATCACTGTTTTACCATTGCAATTGGCAGCCAGTGCTACTAAGGGCGGAAACAGATCAGGGCATTCTGTTGCATCAAAATGAAATGGCGTTAATGGTGCCTTACCAATTTCAATTTGCGCTGTTTGAATGGAAAGCTTACAACCGCAATCCATCAATGCATGTAATACTGCTTTATCTGCCTGTGTTGAAAAGACATCCAGGCCTTTTACAACAATATCACCTGCAACAGCACCTGCCACGAGTAAAAATGCAGCACCACTCCAGTCTCCTTCAACAGTGTAATGATGAACAACTGCTGATGATTGTGATGTTGCAGTTTCAAAATAAAATTCTTCATGCTGTTTGTTAATGGGAACTTTTAAACCAAACTGTTTCATTACATCCAGCGTTAAATCAATGTAGGGTTTACTTTTTAAATTGTTCACCATAATGGAAACACCCGATGCATTACTTGCCGCATATGCCATCAACAAACCTGTTAAGAACTGTGAACTTAGTGAGCCATCAATTTCTATCGTGGCTGGCATAACAGGACCCTGAACTTTCAATGGCAACTTCCCCCCATTACTTTGAATCTTTACCCCGAGTTGTGGTAAGATCTCATCAAAAAAATCCATGGGACGTGTTGTTAAACTACCGGAGCCGTTAATGATAATTTCTTTTTCACTCAATCCCACCAATGGTGTAAACATGCGAATACTCAATCCACTTTCACCACAATTGATTGCAGATGAAACGGGCTGCACACCTTTACTTTCCACTTTCAAATCTCCATTTTCAATTTCGATGGTAGCTCCGAGCTTTTGAATGATATCCATGGCTGCCCGATCATCATTACTGTTGCCCGGATTTTTGATGATACTTGTTCCCTTTGCCACTAATGCAGCCGCACATGCTCTTTGCATGGAACTTTTGGAAGCATTGCTTTGAATGGTACCGGATAAAGTGGATGGATATATAGTTACGTTCACGTTATAAACTTTCGATAATGGTTTTCAATTCTGTAAGCGGAATGCTCTTGACAACACCCTTACCTATTTTATCCAACAACACATAACCCATCTCACTCTTTGCTTTCTTTTTGTCTTTTTGCAAAATTTCAAAAGCTTTGGCTTTGTCAAAAGATGCATAAGTAGGTAAGCCGTATTTGCTGAGCAAAGCAGTAACACGTTCTGTTTGTTTGAAACCACTGAGTTTTTCAGAAATATGACAGGCATTAGTCATACCAATGGAAATCGCTTGACCATGCGATAATTCATACATGTTTTCAATAGCATGCCCCAACGTGTGACCAAAGTTGAGCAGCTTTCGGTCGCCACTTTCAAATTCATCCTGTTGCACAACTTTTGTTTTCAGCAAAGTATTGCGTTGTATTAAATCGCAAAGCAAAACATTTTTACTTTGATACTTTTTTAATGAATTATTCTCCAGCGCATCAAACATCTTTGCATCTTTTATACATGCGTGTTTTATTATTTCCGCAAAACCATTCTGCCATTCAGCTTCAGGCAATGAATTTAACAACACCATATCATGCAGAATAAATGCAGGCTGACGAATTACCCCTACCATATTCTTATACACACCTACATCAATTCCATTTTTACCACCAATACTTGCATCAACCATTGCCAGAATGGAAGTAGGAATAAAACCAAACTTCAATCCACGCATGTACACAGATGCTATGTAGCCTGTAATATCAGTAATCACACCACCACCCACTCCTACCAATGTGGTTTTACGATCGGCACCCATTTCAATCAACTGTTCAATAACTGCATCTACTGTAGTTTGAACTTTATATTCTTCGCCGGGCTTAAGTACAATGGCATTCCAGTTTTTGAATCGTTTGGTATGGGCATTAAAAACATGCTCATCTGTAAGAAGAATGGTATTATTGCTATCAACAATTTCTTTGAGGTGACTGATACCACCGGCAAAATAATAATCAACTGATGAATTGGAAAATCGGAATGTGCGCTTCGTCATTGAATTTTTATTTTAACTGTCCAACACTTTCTTCTGATGATTGATACTCTCCATATGCACCGCATCAAAATACTTCGTTATAAATTCCTTGCTCAATCCCTTGCGCTCACCCTCTTTAAGTGCACGCTCTAATATTTCATTCCATCGATTGGTTTGCAAAATGGTGATGTTGTTTTCTTTTTTGTACGTGCCAATCTGTTCAGCAATCTTCATACGCTGACTAATAATCTGCATCAACTCATCATCCAGCTGATTGATCTGCTGACGTAATTTTTCCAACGCCGCATGAAACGCTGCAGATGCCACATCTTCTTTGCGCCAAATAATACTGCCCAGCATTTCAGCCAAGCGCTCAGGTGTTATTTGTTGCTTGGCATCACTCCATGCATTATCCGGGTCAATGTGACTTTCAATCATCAAACCATCAAAATCCAAATCAATTGCTTTCTGGGATGTTTCCTGTAAGATGTCTCTGCGTCCGCAAATATGTGATGGGTCATTGATCAACAGTAACTCAGGATTTCGACGTTTCATTTCAATGGCTAAATGCCACATGGGTGCATTACGGTATTCTGTATTTCCATATGATGAAAATCCACGATGAATCAATCCGATATTTTTAATACCGGCTCTTGCCACACGCTCCACTGCACCGCTCCATAATTCCAAATCAGGATTGATGGGGTTTTTTATTAGCACTGGCACATCAACACCACGCAATGCATCAGCAATCTCCTGCACACTAAACGGATTCACAGTTGTACGTGCACCAATCCACAAAACATCTACATCAAAAGTTAATGCATCCTGAACTTGTTTGCCAGTTGCAACTTCCACTGTTGTAGGCAGGCCGGTTAATGCTTTTGCCTTCTGCAGCCACGGCAATCCTTTGGCACCGATGCCTTCAAACATGCCGGGCTTGGTACGTGGTTTCCAGATACCTGCACGCAGTACATCTACTTTTCCGGTTGCGGCTAACCGCTGTGCGGTAGCCATTAATTGTTCTTCGGTTTCAGCGCTGCATGGTCCGCTGATGATGAGCGGCCGTTTGCCCCATGCTTCCTGAACCTTTTTTTTCATTGTTGTTTCCAGAGTTTGCATTGTTATTGTTTGTAAAGTTAAGTTTTATGTTGTCACCGTTATTGTTACTATTTAGCTCTAGTTACCTTCGAATTATTTAGTGAATGATTCAAACTCTTGTACTTCTTTAATTCTATTCATCAATCCAATCCACTTTTCGCATCTCAAATTTTGTTTCGCCTTTACCATAGACACCTACTTCTGTCCATCCCTGCATTTTATAAAAAGTTTCTGCTCTAGTGCCGGGCGTGGTACTCAACCAAACCGTTTCATCTGTTTGAGAAAAATACCAGTTTACCATTTGATCATGCAATTGTTTCCCGATTCCTTTTCCTTCCGCATCAGGATGAACAAACAAAGCCCATATATTATTATCAACTAAATCAGCAATTGCAAAACCAACAATTTCATCATTCATTTCACAAACCCAGCCTTTGCCTCTTCTTACAATATAATCTTCCACATCTGCATTCGTTACCAATGCTGGATTACTGAGTATGTTTTCTTTCACTGCATTCCGAACAATTTGTATCTGCGGAATATGTTTTACTACTGCTTCACGAAATATCATTTCAAAATTCTCCTTATTTCATTTGCGTGCTCAATCAAACCTTTCAATTGAACACCATCACTTTCTGCAATGCTGTTTCTGAATTTCTTTAACTGCTCAATATGTTCATCCAACACATCCAGTACATGAATTTTGTTTTGCAAAAAAATCGGCACCCACATATTTGGATTACTTTTTGCCAAACGAACTGTGCTTGCAAAACCGGCGCTTGCCAGTTCAAATATTGCCTGCTCTTCTTTTTCTTTTTCTAAAACCGTATTGGCCAATGCAAAAGAAGTAATGTGTGATATATGACTTACATAAGCTGCATGCAAATCATGCGCCTTTGCTTCCATACTCAACAAATGCATTCCAATTTTTCTATACATATACTTCACCCATTCCACTGCATCTGAATCGCTTTCTTCTTCATTGCAAAGAATCACTGCTTTGTCTTCAAAAGCACCACGCACTGCTGCTTCCGGACCACTGTACTCTGTTCCCCACATAGGATGTGTGGCTACATATCTTCCACGTTTGAGATGTTGCTTCACGGCATCAACAACCTGTGATTTGGTTGACCCCAAATCCAAAACAACTTGATTCGTTACTTTATCCAATATCTGCGGCAATAACCCAACCATTGTATCAACAGGGATAGACAATACGATCACATCACTTTGTGCTATGGCCTCATCTAAAGGCAATACTTCATCAACCAGTTCCAACTCCAAAGCCTTTGCTTCGTGTGCTGCATTTGAATCTACACCAATCAGTTTTGAAGAAATCTTTTTTTCATGTAACTGAATAGCAAGTGATCCTCCAATAAGGCCAATACCAACAATTGCAATCCGTTTACGTTCCATTTTTAATTTTTTACTTTTTACTTATTCTTTCAATCGCTTCTGCTAACTTTTCTTCTGTACTGCACAAGCTTACCCTCACAAATCCATCACCTGCATTTCCAAAAATACCTCCGGGTGTTATAAACACATTGCTGTTGTACAATACATCATCACTCAATTCATATCCTGTTTTATAGTTTGATGGAATCTTCGCCCAAACAAACATCCCTACCTGCTCTTTTGAATAGACACATCCCAACATATCCAACAATTCAAAAACTTTTTCTCTTCGCTTACTGTACTCGGCATTCACTGCATCATACCAATCTTTATCCAGGCTCAGTGCTTTGGCTGCAGCTAATTGAACAGGTAAAAACATACCGCTGTCCATATTGCTTTTAAAGCGAAGCACTTCATCAATACGATCTTTGGCAGCACATAACATTCCAACTCTCCAGCCCGCCATGTTCTGACTTTTACTTAAAGAATTTAATTCTAAAACAACATCTTTTGACCCTTCAACACTTAACAAACTTGTTGGATGTTCATTTAAAATAAAACTGTATGGATTATCATGAACAATTAAAATATCATTTCGCTTTGCAAAAGCAATCAACTGCTTGAAAAAAACTTCATCAGGCAATTTTCCTGTAGGCATATGCGGATAATTCACAAACATCAACTTCACTTTGGACAGATCCATTGCATCCAAATCATCAAAGGAAGGATGCCATTCATTTGCTTCTTTTAATTCATAATGCTTTACGGTACCGCCTGCCAGTTTCACCGCACTCATGTAAGTGGGATAGCCGGGATTGGGCACCAATGCTTCATCACCTTCATTCAAATACGTCATGCAGATGTGCATAATGCCTTCTTTACTTCCAATCAATGGTAATATTTCAGCATCCGCATTCAGTTCAACATGGTACCAACGCTTATAC
>JBKCJY010000113.1:0-2738 GCA_046301455.1 Chitinophagaceae bacterium
TAAGCCAAGTGGTACACTCATCCATTTGTGAAGACTGGTTCCATAATAATCACAATGTAAATCCGGAATGGAATAACGGAAATGGGCAAACGCATGTGCCCCGTCCACCAGCACCTTTACACCCTTGCTGTGCGCCATATCACAGATCTTTCGCACAGGAAGTATCTGACCGGTAATGTTGATGATATGACATACCATCAACAATTTAGTTTTTGGAGTGATGGCATTGGCATAGAGCTGCACGATCTCTTCATCCGAAGCAGGATGATTGGGAATGGAAATAATCTTATTGATAACGCCATGTCTTTTAGCTACCAGTTTAAACATGTCGAGCATGGCGCCATAATCCTGTTCCGCCATTACAGCTTCATCACCCGGCTGCCAATGTGTGCCACCTATAACAAGGTCCAGCGATTCCGTTGTATTTCTTGTGATCACTAATTCTTCATTGGAACATCCCGCCAGTGCTGCCAGTTTTTCGGCCATCGCTTTATTGTCGTCAAACCTTTTTGTGCGCATATAATACGAACCCTGGTAATTTATTTCCCGTACATGACTGATAAAACTTTCCAGTACTTCTTCCGGAAGAAAACAATAGTATCCATTTTCAAGGTTGATATAATCCGGTTTCAGACGATAACCTTTTCGGATTCCTTCCCAGAAATCTTCATCAGCAGCCAGTAGTTCCGGTTGGATGTGTTCATACTTTGCTACCCATTTATCCAATTGTTTGAAGGCAGGAGTAATGCCAAGCAAGGATATATTTTTTAGAAAAGTTCTTTTATCCATTTCTGAATGTACAAAAATAATTTTTCTTGCCCTTGTTGGTGTTGCAAATAGTTGACTGCATTCAATAGTACATACTTGTACATTACACTTCGTCGTTGATGACTGCTTCTTGGCAAACAGGTTTTCCCCCAACTGGACCAAGTATGTAAGCTACTGGCGCAAGAATGAGGCCTATACAAAGATCGTTGGCTACTTGTGCCTGAGTAGCAGCAACTGTAATCTTTTTTCTTTCCTAACACCCTTCTTCTTTTATGTTGATACAGAAGGATGCTGTAATTTCAGCTCATCTTTTACATTGCATCATGAAATATTTTTTGCTGCTTTTCCTTCTTTTTGGTGCAGGGTACGGCCTTGTTGCACAGGACAAATCTCCCTTACGCATTGCTGTGATCGGGTTAACACATACACATGTACACTGGATCTTCAACAGTGAAAAGAAAGGGGAAATATCAATTGTGGGAATCGTTGAAACAAATACCGAACTGGCAAAGCGCTATGCAGATCAATACCGGTTTCCCCTGCAAAAAGTGTACAGCAGTATCAATGCACTGCTGAAGGAACAACAACCGGAAGCCGCTGCTGCATTTGGAACCATTGCCGAACATCTCAACGTAGTGAAAACATTGGCACCATTGGGGATTCATGTAATGGTGGAAAAACCATTGTCCATTTCCCTGAAAGAAGCAAACGAAATGCAGCTACTGGCAACAAAGCACAAGATCCATTTGCTGGTGAATTATGAAACCACCTGGTATCCCACGGTTCATAAAGCAAACGAATGGCTGCAAAGCGACAGCATCGGCAGGTTTGTACAGTTGGTGGTGAGAGATGGTCACCGTGGTCCAAAAGAAATTGGCATCAATCAAGAATTTCTCAACTGGCTTACCGACCCTGTACAGAATGGTGGCGGTGCTATTACTGACTTTGGTTGTTATGGCGCCAATATTGCCACCTGGTTATTAAAAGGGAAACGTCCGCTCACGGTGACCGCTGTTACACAGCAATTGCAACCGCAAAACAATCCGTTGGTAGATGATGAAGCCACCATCCTGCTTACTTATGATAGTGGCAAAGTAACCATTCAGCCATCATGGAACTGGCCCATCGGACGAAAAGATATGGAGTTGTACGGACGAAGAGGAGTGATCTATGCCGATAATCGAAATGACCTGCGCATACGAATGGCAAAAGGATACGATGGTTTTACAGAAACCGTCTTGAAGTTGCCGGAGCAGGCATCGCCGTATGATGATCCGTTTAGTTATTTCAAAGCAGTGATCAGAAAAGAGATCGTCATGCAACCCTATGATCTTTCTTCTTTTGAAAACAATCTGATTGTGATGGAGATCCTGGATGCTGCCAGACGATCTGCAAAAACAGGAAAGACTATTCGTCTCAAATAAAAAGATTTTTTATCTCTGTTGGTCTTGCAAATAGTTTATTATTCTTTAATTACCCATTTTTTTATCGGTTGGTGTCCCCACCAACCGAAATAGGTTTGTGTAATGCATGTGGTTGGTTGAGACACCAACCATTAAGAAAACTTGATTCGCCTATTGCAATAGGAGATATAAACTTTCCCTCAATGAATCTGTTGATTGCAATCATTGTTTACAGCAGCTGCCGATGGTACCTTGTCCTCAAATCAGGTTATGAAAACACGGTATGATGTGTTCCAAATCGTTAAGCAATTCCTTGCAGGAATAGTTGCTGTTATTCTTTTTTCTTCCTGTAGTTTTTATAATTTTTCACAACCGCAACCTTACGACCAAAAGAACCTTTACCAGTTCCCCGATTGCTTTCTCGGCAAATGGTTGGAATCAGACACCTTCACTACAGACTTTGAATTTACCGTTCCGCTCAATCAAAAAAGCGGATTGCAAGCTGCAAATAACACAGTCCGGTTCAATCAAACAACACCGTCACAAGACGACGGTGAACAAGGTTAT
>JBKCJY010000114.1:0-12894 GCA_046301455.1 Chitinophagaceae bacterium
TCATCAGCCAGCATGCTTTTGCTTACATCCATGGCAATAATCACATCTCTTCCTTTGCGGTTGATGTTCTCGGTTTTGCCGGGCATGCGCAAATTGGCTGCACCTAAAGCTGTAAAAGCCAACGCAAAAAATAAAAGCCAGAATTTGCTATTGAATTTTTTGGTTGAATGTGTTGCGGTGAGTTGTTGAATCAATGTTTCATCACCCAATTTTTTTGCTGCTTTTTTCTTCCAGCGTTTATTCAAGACAAATAAAAGCAGGGCAGGCAGGAGTAAAGCCAGCAGTAAGAGATATTCTATATGGGCAAATGAAAACAATGAAATATTTTTCTGTTACAAAATACTGCATTAACGGAAAATAGGTTGCAAAAGTTGCGCCAACTATAGAGGATCAACCAAAAGCTACAAACTGTTTTTACTTCTTCCCCTGCATAAAATCATAATGCTTCAAAATATCTTTTAGCAAATTCATACGGTTGTTCATCATGTCATAGTTCGGATCAGGGCTTTGCAGCAGTAAAACAAAGAAATAAGGATGGCGGTTCTCTTCAATCCACCCCACAATCCATCCGATATTGTTTTTGTTTTCATCAAAACCCCAGCCGGTTTTATAGCTGAGTTTGTACAAACTGTTATCTTCAAACAGCATTACTTTTTTTACAACCTGCTGTGTGCGTTTTTGAAAAGGTAACTGATCAAAGTATAATTTCTTAACCAGCCCCAATTGCTCATCGGGTGAAATTTTCAATTGATTGTTGAGCCAGAAGCTGTCAATGGGTCCGTTGATGTTTTTATTGCCATAAGCAAGACTGTCAATCCAACGTTGCATGGTATCTCTTCCAATTCTTCTGGCTACTTCCTGATAATAAGGAACAGCAGAAACTTTAAAGGCTTCTTCCATGGCCAAATCCTTATTCCACTCTGCACGGCTGCGTTCAACACCATCCCATTTGATGATCATTTTTTCATCAAATATTTTTCCTGTTTCCAAACCAATAAGTGAGTTTACAATTTTAAAAGTGGATGCTGGTGTAAACCTTTTACGGTAAGTAGCACTGTCATAAATAGTGAAATGCCCCTGTGCATTATCAAACAAAGCAAATGTTCCTGTGGCCTTATACTTATTAAAATATTGTTTCAACTCATTATCAAGCGTGAGGTTGTTAATGGAGCAGGAAAAAAAGCAAACCGTCAGGACCAATGCAAAAAATGAAATTCTCATGTAATTAATTTATTGAATCAACATTTAATTATTTCAAAACACCTAATTCTTTTCCCACTTTGGTGAAAGCAGCTATTGCTTTATCCAGGTGTTGTTTTTCATGTGCAGCACTTAATTGTACACGTATACGTGCCTGGCCTTTCGGTACTACAGGGAAAAAGAAACCAATCACATAAATACTTTCTTCAAGCAATTTGGCTGCAAAGTTTTGTGCCACCACTGCATCATAAAACATGATAGGAACAATTGGATGATCGCCGGGCTTAATGTCAAAACCCGCTTCTGTCATTTTTGTTCGGAAGTATTTTGTATTGGCTTCCAGCTTGTCTCGCAACTCTGTTGTTTCGCTCAGTAAATCCATTACTGCAATAGATGCACCCACAATACTTGGGGCTAATGTATTTGAAAACAAATAGGGGCGTGAACGCTGGCGCAGCATTTCAATCATTTCTTTTCTTCCGCTGGTAAAACCACCGCTGGCACCGCCAAGTGCTTTGCCGAGTGTACCGGTAATGATATCAATTTTTCCCATTACACCACGGTATTCATGTGTGCCTCTACCTGTTTTACCCAGAAAGCCACTGCTATGGCATTCATCTACCATAATCACCGCATCATATTGCTCAGCAAGTGCAACAATCTTATCTAACTGTGCAATGGTTCCATCCATACTAAAACTTCCATCAGTTACAATGATACGGCTGCGTGCACCAGCAGCTTCTTTCAGTTTCGCTTCCAAGTCATCCATGTTGTTATGCTCATAGCGATAGCGTTGTGCCTTGCACAAACGAACACCATCAATAATACTTGCATGGTTCAAAGCATCGCTTATGATTGCATCTTGTTCACCAAACAAAGGCTCAAACACACCACCATTGGCATCAAAAGCTGCAGCATATAATATAGTGTCTTCTGTACCAAGGAATTTGGAAATCTTCGCTTCCAGTTCTTTATGAATATCCTGTGTGCCGCAAATAAAACGCACACTGCTCATGCCATAGCCACGGTGATCAATGTATTTTTTTGCGGCTTCAATTACTTTAGGGTGGGAGGACAGACCTAGGTAGTTATTGGCACAAAAGTTCAAAACAATTTTTCCGTTCACCTTTATTTCAGGCCCCTGGGCACTTTCAATAATGCGTTCGGTTTTAAACAGTCCGTTTGCTTTAATTTCTTCCAGTTCGGCACCAAGACGTTGTACAAAAGATTCGTTCATACAGCAATGTTTTAAGAACTGCAAATCTAAGGTTGCGGGATGGCATTCAGGTACAGGGTTAAAGAATTCTGAACCACTCCGGTCATAAATCTTAACATTTTCACACAAACATGTGGTTGTGCTGTAACATTTCAGTAACTACTTTCGTCAAATATTATACTAGCAACCTAAAGGCATTTATAAAAATCAATCAGCAAAAATGAAAAAGCAATTCATTATTTTAGTATCGGCCGCACTTTTAATCGTAACTGCTTGGTTGGCAATAGCTGTCACCGCCAAATCAACTGCTCAGATCAAAGCTGAGACCTGCTCAAAAAAATGCGAAGTGAAACCGTCTGCTGCACCTACTACCGGTTTTTTCATCATGGATTCTTATTCCGGCATTCTGTAATTGTCTTTTGTTTAAAGCTTCTACAAGGCAAACTACCCATTACCCATTTTTCTGAATTTTTTTTGAAGTAGCTGTAACTTTCCTCCTTTATAACCGTAAATACTAACAGGAAGCCCTAAAAAGCCCTCCACCAAACATGACCGCCAGAGAATATAATGACTGTGTAACCAGGTATGCCGATAACGTGTATCGCTTCATCCTCAAAAATCTGAGGCATGAAGAGGATGCAAGGGATGTGGTGCAAAGTGCTTTTGAAAAATTATGGGTGAACCGTGAGCAGGTGGAGAATGAACGTAGCAAATCTTACCTGTTTACCATTGCATACAACCAGATGATTGATCATATACGAAAGCATAAACGTGTAAGCCTGCGTGATGAGTTTAGCGAAGGAGCAAGAGTGCAGGAGCGTCCGCAACATAACATGAAGAAAGTGCTGGAAGAAGCGTTGAGCCGTTTGAGCGAAACTGCAAAAAGCTTAGTGTTGCTGAAAGATTATGAAGGCTACAGTTATGAAGAAATAGGGCAGATTACAGGATTGAATGAAAGCCAGGTAAAAGTGTATTTGCACAGGGCCAGATTGCAGTTGAAGAATTATTTAGTGAGTATTGAGAATGTAATGTGAGTAGCAAAGAACCAAAAAACAAAAGCCAAAAGGAAATCATTAAATGAATATTAACCGCCATAATTACGAAGAATTCTTCCTGCTGTATGTTGACAATGAGTTGACAGCAGCAGAACGTGCTATGGTGGAAGCCTTCTTAGCTGCAAATCCTGATTTGAAAGAAGAGCTGGAATTACTGCAGCAATCAACGTTTACTGTTGATGCAAAACTGGACGATGCATTTAAAAACAGTTTATTAAAACCTGTTGATGAAAAAGCTGCTGTAACTGAGGAGCAGTTGTTATTATTTATAGATAACGAATTGAGAGTTGATGAAGCAGCTTCAGTTTTAAAAGCAGCAGCAGAAGATGACACGCTGCAAAAAGAACTTCACTTATTACAACGCAGCAAACTTACTCCTGATACATCTGTAGTTTTTCCTGATAAATCTTTGTTGTACAAAGATGCACAGCCTGCA
Source organism: Chitinophagaceae bacterium (assembly GCA_046301455.1). Classification (GTDB taxonomy): domain Bacteria; phylum Bacteroidota; class Bacteroidia; order Chitinophagales; family Chitinophagaceae; genus Lacibacter. Next base: position 3,908 of record JBKCJY010000114.1, read on the forward strand.
CGTGTATTTTCTATGAGTACAGCCGTGAGGAGATGGAGTGCCGCTGCTGCAGCGTTACTGATGCTGGGTACTGGCGTTTGGCTGGTGAATAAAAACAACAAAACTGAATCTTTAGTTGATGGAAGTTCAACTCCTGTTAAAGTGGATGAACAAAAAGCCAATAACAAAGTTGAACCCATAGTTCCACCTTTACAAAGTAATGAACTGGTGCAGCAGCAACCGGCAGTTGAAAACAATGTATCACCAGTTGGGAAGCAAAAAATAAATACGATCGTTCCTGTGGCTGAGCAAAAGAAGAATGATGCTGTTGCTGTTCAAAATAATCAGCAAAAACAAACACAACAACCTTTTGTACCACAGCCGGATAATCAAACAACAGTTAATACTGCTACAATCACTACAACAGATGTACCTCAAAAAAATAATCCTGATAACGGTAACAATTCTACCACTTCAACCGTACCATCCATAGAAACAAGCATAGCAAAAACAACCACATCATTTGTAAGCAATGAAGATGATGGCGATGAAGATGAGCAGAATGGTCTTTTAAACGAAAACAGACAACGCAGCACAGGCTTAAAAGGTCTGCTTAAAAGAGCCAAACGCACATTTGAACGCAGAACCGGTGTTCAATCCCGAGAATCACAGGTTCGGTTTGCAGTGTTTGCAGTTAATACTCAATAAACCTTATTAAAAGAAAAAATTATGAAGCAGCTTTTTACATCAGCTATGGCATTGTGTGTATGCATGGGTGCGTTTGCACAAACAGATACTACCGGCCCTAAAACAGTTGACACGATTAAAATTGGCAACATCATCATCATTAAAAAAGGCGATGGTAAAACAACAGAACCCAAAGAAGAAAAAAAATCAGACAATGACGATGGCGTTACCGTTGAAATTAAAAAACGAAAGGAGTACAAGCCATCCAACATCAGTACCAACTGGTGGATTGTTGATCTTGGTTTTGCCAATGTAAATGATCAAACCAATTATGCAGCTATTTCAGGACCTGCTGGTTATATTCGTCCTTCTGGTGATAAAAACCTAATGGGCCTGCGCACCAGCAAATCAGTAAACGTAAACATCTGGTTCTTTATGCAGCGTGTTAATTTAATTAAGCATGCAGTAAACTTAAAATACGGATTGGGTCTGGAGTTGAACAACTACCGTTTTGAAAATAACATCCGCTTTCAATATGAACCAACTGATTTTATAAACCGTGATGCACAGGTTTCCAAATTTGATAAAAACAAACTGGCGGCAGATTATATAACACTGCCGGTAATGCTCAACTTCAACTTTACACCTAAGAAAAAGAAAAGTTATGGTTTAAGTGCCGGTGTAAGTGCTGGTTATTTGTACACTGCCCGTCAAAAACTGATTAGCGATGAACGTGGTAAAGAAAAAATTAAAAACGACTTTAACCTCAATCCTTGGAAATTGTCTGCAATCGGCGAACTCAATCTTGGAACTATTCGTTTTTACGGAAGCTATGCATTGAACAATATGTTCAACAGCGGGTTGGATCAAACGCCTTACAACTTTGGAATCCGTTTCAGCAGTTGGTAAAGAATAAAAACCTTATCGTCACAGGCAATACACCGTAATTGGTGTATTCTCTGGTAAGCCGCTTTTCATTTGAGGAGCGGTTTTTTATTGTAGTATAACATTAATTGTATGGGTAGATTTTTTCTTTACCTTGCCGCAAATAAATATTATGAGTTATAAGGTTATTGATATTGAAGGAGTAGGCGCCAACTATGCGGCTAAACTTGAAGCCATTGGCATTTTTACAACAGATAATTTGCTGGAAGCCGGCAGTAAAAAAAGCGGAAGGGCAAAAATTGCTGAGGCTACTTCTATCCCCGAAAGTTTAATTCTTACCTGGGTAAACCATGCTGATCTTCACCGCATAAAAGGTGTGGCTGGGCAAATGGCTGAACTGTTGGAAGCCGCAGGTGTTGATACGGTTAAAGAACTGGCCATGCGTAATGCAGAAAACCTGCACGCCAAAATGGTGGAGACCAATGAAAAATTTGGACTTAGTGGCAGGGTACCTTCAGCAGAAGTGTTGCATGATATGATTGCGCAGGCAAAAACACTGGATCAGAAAGTTTTCCACTAAGTGATTTTTGCAACAATTTATTTGGAAACCGCATGTTATAAATGCGGTTTTTTTTTGGAAAAGTTGCAATTTAGTAACAGCTATTGAAGAGTTTGTTAAATAACCTGTCTTTAAAAAATACGGCATCATTTTTTATCGTTAATCCATGTATCATTTGAAAACTTCAACATTCAGAGAAGATGAGAAACCTTAAACTTACATTGATCCTTCCAGTATGTGCCATTATTTTGCTCACGGGTTTTTCGTTCATCAACCGCACAAAAAAAATACATTACGGCAAAGCAGTTGCACCTGCAGGTATGTATAAGGTTGAAATTTACAAAAGCAAATACGAATTAAAAGTGTTTGATGATGATGGTTGGCTTTATACTTATCCTGTGGTTTTTGGAACCAGCGAAATGCGTGATAAGATGATGGAAGGCGATAAGCAAACGCCGGAAGGGCATTTTAAAATCACTTCTAAAAAAATTCACCCGGAGTGGGGTCCTTTTTTATTGATTGATTATCCCAACAGGGAAAGCCTTGAAAAATTTCAACTCAGGAAGTTAAATGGTGAAATACCCTCTTACGCAAAACCCGGTGGCGGTATTGGTATTCATGCTACAAGAAATACAAAAGAAGACCGCTTTGTTGATTATTATTATAACTGGACGCTTGGCTGCATCTCCACCAAACGTTCCTATGCTAAAGAGTTGTATGAATTGCTGCCAATTGGTACAGAAGTAACTATTTTTCCGTAGCCATTTTCTAAAAATACCCATTGCAGGGTATAGCATCCTTCTTCTCCAGACACTACTTTGGGGCAAAATTCTCATTGTATGAAACGTTTACTCTTATCTCTTACAGCAATGCTGTGTGTTTCTCTTTTGTTTGCACAGCAACTGAGCAAAGAAGCTACTCATGAAATTTCTAAAAAAGCCAACAAAGGGTTTTTGTATGAACCAAAGATCGATGAGGCTAATAATCTCATGACACTAACTTATGTAACAAAAGCAACTAACAGGAAAGTAAAATTTGAAACCTACAAGTTTGATCTCAACTTTAATTTCCTTGGTGTGAATGAAACGGAAGAAGGTGTTGAAAAAGTAAAAGGCTACCGTGTAGATAAAGGGGATGAGTGGGAAATGAATGCCGTGAGTGTTGAGAAAAACCTGATGGGTACACTGGTACTTCGCCGCAAGCTCATTAAGAAAAAATGGAACTGGTTCTGGGGTGGTTATGATATTAAGATTGAGCAGAAGGAAAAAATCAAACCAAAATCAGAAGACGGCAATAAGTTTTTCTACCTCACACATGCAGAGCAAAACGAAAGCGGAAGTGTAATAATAGTTGCAGGCGAAAAAGGTGACCGTAATGATCCAATGCGCCAGTACAAGCGTATCCATATATTACGCTATGATGCAGATTTAAATCAACTTGTAGATAAAGTTATTGAGTTTGATTACCCGCAAATGATTGCTGCTGTTAATACAGATGATGCAGACGAAGATGCCGAAACGGATCCTGATGTAGCCATTCTCTTTGCACCTATGGGCGGCAAGGGAATGAGCAAAGTACAAAACCCCAATGCAGCTGATTATACCTATGTGCGTTTAAGTGCACTGGCTGAATTGAAAGAACGTATTTCCATTGCCAGCAATCATGGCATTTTTGATGGTTCTTTTGTAACTGTTGGTAATGATATGGTGATTTATGGTCCGGCAAATGAAAACAAAACAGATTACCTGAATGAAAAACCTGAAGATGATAAGTTTAAAGCAAAGAATTTTCAGATCGTTCGTATCAGCAGTGGTAAGGTAGTTTATGTAACAAGTACACCTATTGGTGATTTTGAGAAAAAAGCACAAGTGCCTCCCGGACAAAAACGTTCTCCCGACTATACAGGCCGCAAGTTTCGTGTAGCTGATATTATTGAAACCTCAAATGGCGATCTGTTATTTACCGGACAGAACTATACTGCACCCGGCGGTTTAAGAAGAGGTGTGGGCACAGAATATACAGATATTGTAATGCTGCATTTTGACAGCCGTGGAAACTTAAAAGCACAGTATGGCGTGCGCCGTGAAGAAAATGATAAAGAAGCCAAGATGGCGCCTAACTCTCAATTGCTGATGGAAAGCAACGATGGTAAAAGTTTATACTGGACCATTCTTGAAATGAAGGGCGTTAAAACGGAAAAAGAACTGGGCGATAGTAAGTATAAATTCCTTGTTTATCCCAACGTAACAAAAATTAACCTTGGAGCTGCAACCATTGGGGAATTTGTACAGATGGGCCAGGGTAAAAGCGATTATTATGTAAATAATAAATACCCTTTCTTAAAAATAGGCAAAGGAAATATTGTTTTCCTTGGTGAAAATAAAAGTGGCAAAACATTATGGTTTGCAAAGATGCCTTTAGATTAAAACAATCAGCAAGAATTTACAACGGCCAATTTTACCCAAAATCCATGTTGTAAAAAAAGAGCCCCGCATTTGCGGGGCTTCTGTTTAGTAAAACTTTTATTGCAACTATTCACTATCACAACTTTCCTTTCACAATCTCCTCCACCACACCAGGGTCCAGCAAAGTTGTAGTATCACCCAAATTAGCTGTTTCTCCTTCTGCAATTTTTCTTAAAATACGCCGCATGATTTTTCCACTTCTTGTTTTGGGCAGCCCCGTTACAAATTGAATTTTATCAGGCTTTGCAATAGGCCCAATCACACGTGTTACGGTTTGTAAAATATCCTGGCGGGTTAAGTTTTCATCATTGTTGTGCATGTGCCCGAAAATAACATATGCATAAATGCCCTGACCTTTTACATCATGCGGATAGCCTACCACTGCACTTTCAACTACACCGGCGTGCATATTAATTGCATTCTCTACTTCTGCTGTACCAATACGGTGACCGCTGACATTTAATACATCATCTACTCTACCTGTAATTCTGTAATTACCATCTGTATCTTTTAATGCACCATCTCCGGTGAAATATAAATTTTCATAAGTAGCAAAGTAGTTCATGCGGCAGCGCTCATGATCGCCATAAGTAGTTCGGAGTATAGCCGGCCACGGTGCTTTGATGCATAAATTTCCTTTGATGATTCCGTTTTCATCAGCTTCCGTTAATTCATTTCCATTTTCATCAACCAACAAAGGTTGGATGCCGGGCATGGGTAATGTAGCCCAGCTTGGTTTTGCAGGCGTAATGCCGGCCATATTGCTGATTAAACATGCACCTGTTTCTGTTTGCCACCATGTATCTACAATCGGGCATTTACCTTTACCAATGTGCTCATCATACCAATGCCACGCTTCTTCATTAATAGGTTCGCCAACTGTGCCCAATGTTTTGAGTGATGATAAATCTTTTCCTTTCAATGGTTCTAAACCAAAACCCATCAAACTTCTGATAGCTGTTGGCGCCGTGTACAAAATATTCACTTTGTGCTTATCAACAATATCCCAAAATCTTCCTGCATCAGGCCATGTAGGAATACCTTCAAACATCAATGAAGTGGCACCTGCACTCAATGGGCCGTATAAAATATAACTATGTCCCGTAATCCATCCAATATCTGCCGTGCAAAAATGAACATCACCCGGTTGGTATTGAAATACGTTTACAAAAGTGTAATTGGCCCACAACATATATCCTGCAATGCTGTGCACCACACCTTTTGGTTTACCAGTTGAGCCGCTTGTATATAAAATGAATAAAGGATCTTCAGCATCCATTTCTACAGCAGGAAAATTTACAACACCATTTTTTTCAACCTGCTCTTCTGCTACTTCCATTTCATCTTCCCACCACACATCTCTTCCTTTGAGCATGGAAACGGGTGTGCGAGTACGTGTATAAACAATTACTTTTTTAACCGTTCTGTTTCCAATCAATGCATCATCAATTACACTCTTGAGCGGAATATCTTTATTGCCTCTATATGCACCATCACAGGTAACAATGTACTCGGCTTGTGCATCATACAAACGGTCAGCAATACTTTGTGCACTAAAGCCTCCGAAAATCACAGAGTGTATGGCACCGATTCTTGCACAACCCAAAACTGCATATGCCAATTCAGGTACCATGCCCATATATATACAAACACGATCGCCTTTTTTTACACCAAGGTTAGTGAGTACTTGTGCAAACTGGCATACACGCTTGTGCAAACGGTTATAAGTTACAATACGAACACGATCTTCAGGATCATTGGGTTCCCAAATGATGGCGGGCTTATCGCCCATGGTTGCAAGATGGCGGTCAATACAATTTTCGGTGATGTTGAGTTTGGCACCACTGAACCATTCTACTTTGGGTTCTTTAAAATTCCAGTCGAGAACCTTATCCCATTTTTTATGCCAGTGAAAATGTTCTGCTACTCCCGCCCAGAATTTTTCAGGCTCTTCAATACTCCTCTTGTAATCAACTTTGTATTGTTCAAATGATTTGATTTGATAAGGATAACTCATAATGTAATTGGTTGAGTGGCTTTAAAAGTACAAATTATGAGTATAAGAAATTCAATAGTTTCATACAAGTTAGGTAAAGTTTCAATCCACAAAAGAAGAACAAATTATTAACTTCAATTCATGAACCAAAACAATAAAAGCATTTGGAAGGTAATTGGTGCATCATCACTCGGTACGTTGATTGAGTGGTACGACTTTTACATTTTCGGAAGTTTAGCAACTGTTATTGCCAATCAATTTTTCCCAAAAACAAATCCAACAGCAGCATTGCTTTCAACATTGGCAACATTTGCAGCAGGTTTTATTGTGCGGCCATTTGGCGCATTGGTATTTGGAAGATTGGGAGATATTGTTGGCCGCAAGTACACTTTTCTTTTAACGTTGATATTAATGGGAGGCGCTACATTCGGAATTGGATTAGTACCAAGCTATGAACAAATTGGCTTTGCAGCACCCATCATCGTTTTAGCATTACGTTTGCTACAGGGGCTCGCATTGGGCGGTGAGTATGGAGGAGCAGCAACTTATGTTGCCGAACATTCGCCAGCCAATAAAAGAGGATTTTATACTTCCTGGATTCAAACAACGGCTACACTGGGATTATTTGTTTCGTTGGGTGTGATATTAATTACACGTCACACTTTGGATAGTGATTTGCAAACTTCTATTGCTAAGTTTAATGATTGGGGCTGGCGAATTCCGTTTTTAGTTTCCATATTACTGGTAGTGGTATCTATTTACATCCGTTTAAAAATGCACGAATCGCCTTTGTTTTCAAAGTTGAAAGCAGAAGGAAAAACATCAGTCAATCCATTAAAAGAAAGTTTTGTACATAAAGCCAATTTAAAAATGGTATTGCTTGCATTGTTTGGAGCTACCATGGGGCAGGGTGTGGTGTGGTACACTGGACAATTCTACGCACAATCATTTATTGAAAACGTTTGTAAGGTTGATTTTGAGCAGAGCCGCACATTATTGATATGGGCTATTCTTTTTGCCACACCATTTTTTGTAGTGTTTGGAAGCTGGAGTGATAGAGTGGGGCGTAAATGGATTATGATGACGGGAATGTTGCTGTCGATTGTTACTTATAGGCCTTTGTTTGCAAAATTGCTGAGCTTAAGCGATGTTAAGCAAAAAACAGAACTGGCAGAAAAGAAAAATGTAAACACTTCAGCCGTGTTGATTGCAGGCACAACAGATTCATTACGCAAGACAACTACCAAAACTTTTTATACTGATGGTATGCAAATGATGGAAGTAAAAACGGATACTGTATATGCACAAGTGGACAAACTAACCATCAAGCCTGATATTAAAATTTCAAAAATCATCAGCAGCAATGATTACTGGATGATGGTGGGGATTGTGTTTATCATGATATTGTATGTAACGATGGTGTATGGTCCCATCGCCGCATTTCTTGTAGAATTATTTCCAACTAAGATTCGTTATACATCTATGAGCTTACCTTATCATATTGGTAACGGCGTGTTTGGCGGGTTAACTCCTTTTATTGCAACATTGCTTACTACTATTTATGTGGATGATAAACTGAGCGGGTTAATGTATCCTATATTAATAGCAGCAGTTTGTTTGGTGATAGGAACTTTGTATGTGAGCAATAAGATTGATCCTGATGTAACAGACTAAAGCATATGATTAACAAATTTGTCTAACATTAATTTAAAAACATGAATCAAATAAAACGCTGGGCAGGTATTCTCTGGATGTTTATTGCGCCCATTGCCATGTATTATTTAGTACAGACAGCTTTTTCGGAAATTGAAAATAAGCCGGTGCTTGATACCAAAATACAATGGGGTGTATTTATTGCCGTATTCATACCGATTGCAATTGGCATGTGTATTTTTGGCTACTATGCCATGAAGGGTGAGTATGACCATCTCCCCGAAAGTTCCAAAGAACTGGAGAAGGATTACAATACTTCTACTTTAGATTAATGAGATAAAGCATTACCTGAGCAGCTCCAAAATTTTCCTAAAAAAATGCTGTCACGTGCAGCGAATCTTCATACTATGAAGTCTTAATTGTGAAGGAACTATGGGCCGTTCCCCTATTCGGCTCATTCGATGTCTGTTCATATGGTTGGTTTTTTATGAAAGCCCTGGTTGTTTAGCCGGGGCTTTCGCTTTACATTTACAGTCTCAAATTGTTTTATGTGAAGTTGATAGCTGTACTCCTTGTTGCTTGCCTTTTTTATTCTGTTCAGCTTTCAGCACAGTGTACGGGCAACACTTTGTTTTATGAAAATTTTGGGGGCAGTACTGTCCCACCATTTACCGGCTCACCTTTGCCAGCGGGAATTACCACTTACAGATTTGATTCACTGGGTGTAATAGATGATGGGGAGTATGGAATACGCCGCAGCTCA
>JBKCJY010000115.1:0-8223 GCA_046301455.1 Chitinophagaceae bacterium
GGCAATTTCTCACAGGAGCAGATAGCCGAACTGGAAAAAGAAACTGTGTATAATCTGTTGATTGATAATGAGCCTGTTCTTTTATATTTGACTGATGTAGAAATTGCAAGTGAGGATGTGCCGGGCTGGTTGGTAGCTAATAAAGGAAGTTTAACCGTGGCGCTGGATGTTACAATTACCCCGGAACTGGTGAGCGAAGGCAATGCCCGTGAGCTGGTCAATCGCATTCAGAAGATAAGAAAGGACAGTGGCTTTGAATTAACTGACAGGATTGATGTTCAATTGGCAGGCGCAGAAACACTGTCGGCATCCATAGGTGAATATAAATCCTATATTTGCGCCGAAATTCTGGCAGATAGCCTTGATTTAGTGCAGGAAACAGCCAACGGCACTGAAGTTGAGGTAAATGATATGTTTATTAAAGTACAAGTTTCCAAAAAAGGAGGATAATATGGCTATTAAAAAGAAAGCAGCCAAGCCGGCAGCAAAAAAACCATCAAAACCGGCAAAGAAACCTGCGGCAAAGCCTGCGGCTAAAAAGGCAGCGCCTAAGCCGGTAGCAAAAAAGGTAGCCGCTAAAAAGCCTGCTCCAAAACCAACTCCTAAAGCGGCAAAACCTGTATCAAAACCTGTATCGAAACCTGTATTAAAACCTATAACAAAACCACCCGTGGCAAAGAAAGAAGAAAAGAAAGCAGTACCCGTTAGCAAACCGGCAACTGAGCACAATATTAAACCTACAGTTAAACAAGCAATCCAGAACTTGAAAAAAGAAGCAAAAGAAAAATCGAAAAAGCCGGCTGAATTAAAACCCGTTAAAACTTCTGTATCTACCTCTGTAAAATACCAGCCTGATTTTACAAGATCTGTTTTAGACAGTAAGGCAGAAGAAAAACCACAGGGCCCATCCGTACGTTACAATGATGCAGACTTAGTTGAATTTCGTGAACTCATTCAGCGCAAGCTGGAAGCAGCTAAAAAAGAATTGCTTTACCTGCAGGGATTAATTACCCGTAAAGATGAAATGGGTGGTGATGATGGCGACGGACGTTACATGACTATGGAAGATGGCAGTGTGAGCATGGAGCGTGAGCAACTGAGCCAGATGGCAAGCCGCCAGATCACTTATATTGATCACCTGGAAAAAGCGCTCATGCGTATTGAAAACAAAACTTACGGTATTTGTCGTGTCACCGGCAAGCTCATTGATAAAGCACGTTTGCGTGCCGTGCCTCATGCTACCTTAAGCATTGAAGCAAAGATGGGTGTTGTCAGAGGCCCTCAGCCTATTGGCGATTAAGAATTAAAGTACATATTCATACAAGTCCCTTCCATACCCGGAAGGGATTTTTTGTTGAGAAAAATCAAATAAAATATTGTGGCTTGTTTTCACCTCCCGGCTGCTTGCCCTTAGGCTCCTATCTGCTCCCTATCTGCGCCCTACCTGGTTGCCCTTAGTTGCGGTTTTCAATAGCAACCCCCTTTCCAACCATTGCGTTTCTTGTCATTAAGCTCTCAGTTCAAAAAATACGTTTAGCCGATGTCTATTCTGATGGCCTTGTTTGCTACATTACTATTATTCTGCAACTGACATCTGTCTCCGTAACATGGCGAGTACCCAGCCCATACACACTTTGCCATATGTCTCATCGCAAATAAAACTGAGTGTTGGTTCTCTCTGCACATAAAAGATATTTATTGCAGCTATTTGCATGCGAATTCCACATTGTGATAATATAAAACTGGAGCTGTAAACTTTTATTCATCAGTTTTTCAAACATCAACTCATAAAAAAATCCTTCTTTGCAGAAGGATTTTAAATATGCTTACAACTCTGTCAGTAGCGCTTAGAAATCTCTGTTGTATCCGCCGCCGCCGCCACCTTTGTAGCCACCGCCGCCGCCACCTTTGTAGCCGCCACCGCCGCCACCTTTGTAGCCGCCGCCACCGCCGCCACGGTAGCCACCGCCACCGCCAAAGCTGCGTTTCTTAAACCCGCCATCATCTTTCTTAGGCTGAGCTTCATTAACTACAATCTTACGACCTTGAACGTCTGTATCGTTCAGGCCATTGATTGCAGCCTGACCTTCTTCAGCATTGTCCATTTCAACAAAACCGAAGCCTTTACTGCGGCCGCTGAATTTGTCAGTAAGAATTTTGGCAGATGTCACTGTTCCAAATTGCTCAAACAGTGCAGAGAGATCCTCGTTAGTCATTGACCAGGAGAGGTTTCCAACGTAAATGTTCACTTTAAAAAAATTAAAACCATAAAATCATGAACCAGGAGAGCAACTGAAAACCGTGGGAAAATCAAAACTTGAGAAAATCCTGGTTCAGAAAGGCTAACTGAATTCACATTAACAAATTAAAGATAGGGGAAATTCTTCACTGGCAAGGCTTACAGCGGTTTTTTCCTGAAAAAATAACCCTTAGCTATTTAACTTCCTGCATATCAACCAGGCGTTTGTAAAAACCGGCCGCTGCCACCAGTTGATCGTGGGTACCCCTTTCTACAATTTCGCCGTTTTGTAAAACCAGTATTTCATTGGCATGCCGAACGGTGGAAAGGCGGTGAGCTATCACCAGACTGGTACGGTCTTTCATTAATGTATTGATGGCATCCTGTACTAAACGCTCACTCTCTGTATCGAGTGATGAAGTGGCTTCATCCAGAATAAGAATGGGCGGGTTTTTTAATACAGCTCTGGCAATGGTCACACGCTGGCGTTCACCCCCGCTTAATTTGCTTCCACGTTCACCAATATTTTCATCATAACTGTTTTCCTTTTGTTCAATAAAACGATGTGCATTGGCAATACTTGCTGAACGAATGATATCTTCTTTTGATGCTTCGGGTTTACTCAGTGCAATATTTCCGGCAATAGTATCATTAAACAAAATGGGCTCCTGTGTTACAATACCCATGAGTTGACGTAAACTATTAATGCTGTAATCCTTAATGTTTTTTCCATCAACCAGTATTTCACCTTCAGTAACATCATGAAAGCGTGGCACCAAATCAGCAAGTGTGCTTTTACCGCTGCCGCTTGATCCTACCAGTGCAATAGTTTTACCTTTCTCAAGTTTAAGATTGATGTTTTTAAGTACTGTAGCATCGCCATAAGAAAAACTTACATTCTTAAATTCAATACAATTTTCAAATGAGTGAATGGTGGCAGCATCTGCTTTTTCTTCAACCACTACAGGCGAGTTTAAAATTTCTTCAATACGCTCTATTGCGGCACTGCCCCTACGTGTGTTATAAAAAGCAGATGAAAGTGATTTGGCAGGGTTGATGATTTGTGTAAACAGTAAAATGTAAGTAATAAACCCACTGTCAGTTAAGCCGCCTGCTTGTCCGCTCAAGACCAGTCTGCCGCCAAACCAAAGGATAGCACTCAAAACCAATACACCCATAAACTCAGAAAGCGGCGAAGCCATATCTCTTCTGAAATTGATTTTGTTGCGCATGTGATTGAGATCATCGTTCATGGCATGAAACTTACCGGCTAATATTTTTTCGGCAGTAAATGCTTTGATAACACGGATACCGGATAAGGTTTCATCAAGAATAGAAATCACCAACCCATTTTTTTCCTGCGCCTGTGTGGATTGTTTTTTTAAGGAGCGGCTCACCCTGCCAATAACAAAACCTGTAATGGGTAGAAAAATAAATAAGAAGATGGAAAGCTTGGGGCTGATGGCCACCATCATACCTACAAAGATGAGTATAGTGATGGGCTCTTTGATTAATGCTTCCAACGCCATCATTACACTCCACTCCACTTCATTGGCATCATTGCTCATGCGTGAAATCAAATCACCTTTACGTTGATCAGAAAAAAAACCAATGGGCAATTGCAATACTTTATCATACAAATCGCCACGCAGTTTGGTCATAACACCATTACGCATAGGTGCCAGCACACGGTATGAGAGATAGAGAAAAATATTTTTGAATAAAATAGAAAGAATAATCACACCGCAAATAAAACCCAATGCCTTGGAAGGGTCTTTAGACTCTTTAATTATCTGACTGATGTAATACTTCAAAACTTCAAGCACACTTTCTGCTGAAAGTTTAAGCTCAGGTTTTGTGAGCACTAGTTCTGTTTTATTAAACAACAACTGAAGAAATGGTGCCAGCATAGTGAGCGACACCACTGAGAACAGAATGGATAAAACAATGAATAAAAAATACAACCCTACATTTAGTTTGTAACCGGCCAGGTATTTAAAAATGCGTGCAAAAGGTTTCATTTATTTCTAATTTTCGGCAATCATCACCGCTTCAGTTTCAAAACTGCATGCCTTAAAACCGTGCAAAGTAACTACTTTTACAGTGCCCTTTCAGCGTTTTTATGACAACGGGCTAAATTTTAAGTTGATTATGGAAGAAGGAAAAAGACAGAAACAGGTGGCCGGTGTTATTCATGAAGAATTAACAACCATTTTTACAAAACTCAGCCTTAATATTATTGATGGCGGACTTGTTTCTATTGCCAGTGTTAAAATTACTCCTGATTTACTGGAGGCTCGTATTTACCTGAGTGTGTTTCAGGCAAAAAATAACAGTGCAGTTTTGCAAAAAATTGAAGACAGGGCACATGAAATAAAAAGAGAGTTGGCTTCACGAATAAAACACCAATTACGCCGCATACCTGAAATCAAATATTTTCTGGATGATACGTTGGATCACGTATTTAAAATGGAAGAATTGTTTAAGAAAATTGATGAAGAGAAGAAGTCTTGAGCCTGTAGCCGGTAGTAGTTAGTCATAAGTAATTACCCCTTTATAAATTACCACTTTGAATTTTTTGTTTGCCTGGAGATACTTCAAATCAAAAAAATCAACCAATGCCATTAACATTATTGCGTGGGTAACGGTTGCGGCCATGGCTGTGGGTACAGCTGCACTGGTTATTGTTTTAAGTATCTTCAATGGATTTGAAGGATTAGTGAAAGACCTTTATTCTTCTTTTTATCCTGATATACGTATTACTTCTGCCACTCAAAAAATAATGGTATTGAATAATGAACAGCTGCAACGCATTAAAAGCAGCAGTGGTATCGCTGCCATTAGTTTAACTGTTGAAGAGAATGCACACATTCAAAACAGCGACTTTCGCACCAATGCTACAATAAAGGGAGTTGATGAGCAATATGCAATGGTAGCAGGTGTGGCTACGCATCTTTCCAATGGTGTTTATGATTTGGGCAACAGTAACGATCCGTCATTGGTACTGGGGAGCGGTATTGAAAATGCACTCAACCTCATGAGCGACCGTGCTATTACTCCTGTAACCATTTACTTACCCAAGCGTGGCGTTGCTGCAAATACAAATCCGCTGGAAAGTATCAGCACCATCAACTTTAAACCAAGAGGGGCGTTTGCCATTCAGCAGGATTTTGATAATAAATATGTTATTACCAATCTATCAATCCTCAAAGAAATGATTGGGTTGAGAGAAGACGAATATTCAACTGCAGAAATAAAACTTAATGATGATGCGGATGAAAAGAAAACCATTGCATCTATTAAGCAGATAGTTGGTACAAATTATTTGGTTGAAAACCGCTATCAGCAAAACCGTTCATTATTTGCAGTTATGCAAATGGAGAAATGGGCTATTTACGGCATACTTAGTTTAATATTAATCGTTGCGGCATTTAATATGATCGGTGCATTAACCATGCTCGTAATGGAAAAACAGCAGGATGTACAAATTCTTAAAGCCATGGGCGCAACAAATGGTTTTGTTCAAAGCATTTTTTTGAGTGAAGGTGTACTGCTTGCAATGACGGGTACAGCAATTGGTATTGTGCTGGCGGTTTTGTTTTGCTTTCTGCAGGTAACATTTAAAATCATTCCGTTGCAGGGCTCATTTGTGATTGATTATTATCCCGTAAAAGTGATGCTTACTGATTTGTTGCTGATTGCTGCAACCGTTTTAGTGATTGCAGTACTCGCATCATGGCTTCCATCACTAAAAGCAGCCAGGCAAAAACTTTCATTAAAGGCGCAATAATCAAAACTTACGTTTAGCTTTTAATATATCCAGTGCCTTACGCTGATTTTCTACTTCCGTTTTTTGCTTTTCAATATCTTTTTTATTCTGCTCAATATCTTCATTTAATTTTTTGAGCCGCTTTTGTAAACTTTCACTTTCCTCTTGTAAATCAGTTGATTTCTTTTCAGCGCCTTTGAGTTTGTCTTCCTGGTCTTTTATATCTCTTTCCAATGCTTCTGCTTCGGCCCACGCAGGAAAATTATTTACATAAGCATTGATCTTTTGTATCAATATGGCATCATCTCCAGCTTTTATAAACTTGCCCGGTGCTCCTGAAACAGCAAAATTAACAGTACAGGCATCTTTTTCTTTACGGCTCTTTCGGCCAACACTTAAATAAATATCAAGCGGCTCAATGCTTATTTCAGTAATTCGTATGCCTTTATAAACAATTACATCTTTTGTTTCTTTTCCATTGTACCCCAGTTGTGCCAGTTTTTTTAAAATCGCATCCTGTGTAACTGAAGCTGTTTGAGGAATTTCAAGTACTACAGCAGGTATTTTTGTTTTTTGCCATTCCATCTCACCAAAACTTTGGGCAAAAGACCATGAATATGAAAGTAAGAATGCAAAAAGTACAAACAGTTTTTTCATTTATATGAGTTTATGCTCTAAGATACTTAACAATTAATATAAGGTTGCATGCTTTTTGGTAATAAGTTTGGATATTTTTGATCCATTAAACAATTATGAGCAGCGTTAAAAAATTAGCAGGTCAAACAGTATGGTACGGTTTCAGCAGTATTTTCGGAAGATTTCTTAATTATCTTCTCACTCCTCTGCTTGCCACCATTTTTGCTTCCACTGAATATGGAAAGATCACAACATTATTTGCAATAGCTGCTTTTCTGAACATTCTTTATACATATGGACTTGAAACTGCCTACTTCCGATTTGCAGCAATTGAACCTGAAAAAAAAGTTTACAACACAGCAGCAAGTTCACTTATCATTACTACAGTTGCTTTTACTGCTGTATTAATGTTGATGAGTAAAACCATTGCAGCTTTTCTTGAAATACCCGATCATCCTGAATATGTACAATGGGTATTATGTATTGTGGCACTGGATACACTGGCAGTACTACCCTTCTCTAAACTGCGGTTTGAAGGAAGACCCAGAAAGTTTGCATTCATTAAAATACTCAACATCCTTTCAAACATTGGCATTCTTTTGTTTTTTCTTGTGTTGTGTAAAAATGCAGCTGCCGGAAGTTTTCTTGCTTCATTCTATTCAAGTGAAATTGGTTTGGGTTATGTTATACTTGCCAATGTTGCTGCAAGTGCTTTAACCCTTTTGTTCCTTGCAAAAGAATTTTTTGCTTTCAGGTTTAAGATTGATACCGCTTTTTGGAAACAATTAATGGATTACAGCTGGCCACTCATTATTGTAGGACTTGGAGGAATGGTAAATGAACTCATTGACCGTTTTATGATCTTAAAACTTTTTCCGGGTACAACGGATGAGGCATATTCACAAAGTGGTATTTACGGAGCCAATTATAAACTGGCTGTTTTAATCGTCTTATTCATCCAGGCATTTCGTTTAGGTGCAGAACCATTTTTCTTTAAGCAATCCACTCAGGAAAATGCCCAACGTACGTATGCAAGAGTGATGAAATTTTTTGTGATTGCCTGCTGTTTCTGTTTTTTGGGAGTTGTATTGTTTTTGGATATCTGGAAATATTTTATGGGTAGCAGTCATCCTGAGTACTGGACGGGTTTGAAAGTTGTTCCCATTTTGATGTTGGCAAAATTGTTTCTGGGTGTATACTACAATCTTTCTGTTTGGTATAAGCTCACCAATAAAAATTTAACAGGCGCATGGATTACACTGGGTGGTGCGGCTATTACCATTTGCATCAACTTTCTGTTAATTCCAACAATGGGTTATATGGCTTGCGCCATTGCAACTATTTGCTGTTATGGTTTTATGATGATCGTTTCATACAAACTGGGACAAAAGCATTATCCCATTCCCTATGCATGGAAAAAGTTAACCGCCTATGTGACAATTTGTGTATTGTTGTTTGGCATACATCAACTGGCAATACATTGGTTTGCTTCGGGATGGTTCAGTCACGTACTTGGATTATTGCTGATTTTCTCTTTTGCGCTATTTGTTTTTAGAATCGAGAAAAAAGAATTTCAAAA
>JBKCJY010000116.1:0-24608 GCA_046301455.1 Chitinophagaceae bacterium
TGCAAGCAGGTTTGAATGGTTTTTAGAAAAAGCAACCGAGTTGGGTATAACTGAAATTGTTCCCTTGCTCTGTGAACGAACCGAGCGTCAGCATTTTCGTTATGAACGGATGAAAGGAATATTATTGAGTGCGATGTTGCAAAGTAAACAGTTGTGGTTGCCGGCGTTGAGTGAGCCGGTGAAGTTTGAGGAATACATTCAGCAGACATCCTCTTCGAATAAGATAACAAAGCTGATTGCACATTGTGAAGATGCACAGAAGCAGCAATTATCAAGTCTGCCAATTGCTGAATTTTCAGATTCAGTTATTCTCATTGGTCCTGAAGGTGATTTTACACCAACCGAAATAAAAATTGCTTTACAACATCAATACTTACCGGTAGCCTTAGGCGAAACGAGATTAAGGACTGAAACAGCTGGGGTTGCAGCTGCAGTGCTGCTTTGTGTGCGTTGATTTTAGATGCATAGCTATTTTGAATGACCTGATAAGTAAACAAAATTCACGCTTCATTTTATTTTATTGACGGCAAAGATTTAGATGACCCTGCTGTACGCAGCATCTTCGTTAATGTTTGTTTCTTGCTTATACTTATTGAATTCGATTGGTGCCATGAAAAACAGAACGATGAAGTGTGCGACCACGCAGCACTTCGTTGCGTGGCAGTCGCAAGGGACGATGCTACGTGCACCATCGCTGGTATCACAAAAAAATCCCGCCATCACAGCGGGATTCAACTCTATTAACTTTATCAATCCTGTCAAATCTTCAACTTCACACCAACATCGTTACAGGATTCTCAATAAACTTCTTGAGCGTTTGTAAGAAGGACGCACCGATAGCACCATCAACAGAACGATGATCGCAACTCAGCGTTACTTTCATCACGTTCGTTGTACCAAAACTTCCATCGGCTTTCTTAATCACAATTTCTTTGATTCGGCCTACTGCAAGTATGCAACTATCTGGCGGATTGATGATAGCGGTAAATTCTTCAATCTCCATCATACCCAAATTGGAAATGGTGAAGGTGTTGCCGCTGAACTCCTGCGGTTGAAGTTTGCCTGTGCGTGCTTTATCATACAAACCATTTGCTTCAACAGCAATCTGGCTTAAACTTTTCTGGTCGGCAAATTTGAATACAGGAACTATCAATCCCTGGTCAACCGCTACCGCACTGCCGATATGAATATGATTGTAAGTACGAATAAAATCACCCATCCACGAAGAGTTCACTGCAGGATGTTTACGCAATGCCATAGCACATGCTTTGATCATCATATCCTGGAAGGAAATTTTTACAGGGCTTACTGCATTCATTTGTGCTCGGGCTGCCATGGCATTATCCATATTGAGCTCCATAGTGAGATAGAAATGCGGAGCTGTAAACATGCTTTCGCCTAAACGACGTGCAATGGTCTTGCGCATGCTGCTGTTTGGTGTGTCAACATATCCTTCACCCGCACCTGGAGTAAATGCAATTACGGGAGCGGCAGCTTTAGCAGCAGGAGCACTTGCAGCAGATGCAGCGGCAGGCTTATAATTATCAATATCGGCTTTGATGATACGGCCACCATCGCCACTGCCTTGCACGGCATGTAGGTCAATTCCTTTGTCGGCAGCAATTTTTTTGGCAAGTGGAGAGGCTTTGATTCTTCCGTTCTCAGATGATGCAGTTGCTGGAGTTGATGCAGTAGCAGGCGTAGCATTTGACGCAGCTGCTGTATTGCCTGCAGCCTGTGGCTTGGAGCCAACAGCGAGATTTTTCAATGCACTCAACAATCCGCTTATATCTGTGCCCGCTTTACCAATGATAGCGATCACTTCATTTACTTTGGCAGCATTACCTGCTTCAATACCTGTATGTAACAAAGTGCCATCTACATAAGGCACTACTTCCATCGTTGCTTTATCTGTTTCTACATCAGCCAGGCTTTCATCTGACTTTACGGTATCGCCCACTTTTTTATTCCATGCTACAATTTTTCCTTCGGTCATTGTATCGCTGAGCAAAGGCATGCGGATAACGGTAACACCGAGAGAAGAAGCGAGGTCATCAGCATCAACACCGCCAGTTGAAGGAGCTGCAGTTGTTTCAACAGCAGGCTTGTCTGCCGAAGCAGGTGCGGCAGCAGGTGCAGCACTTCCACCATCAAGCAGTGATTTATAATCTTCACCTTCCTTACCCACAATGGCAATGATTTCGTTGATTTGTGCGGCCTTTCCTTCGGGTACACCTATATATAATAAGGTGCCATCGGCATAGCCCACCACTTCCATGGTTGCTTTGTCTGTTTCAACATCTGCCAGCACATCGTCGCTTTTTACTTTGTCGCCTACCTGCTTGTTCCATTTTACAATCTTTCCTTCTGTCATCGTATCGCTCAGGAGCGGCATTCTTATTACTTCGGCCATATAATGCGTTTTTTACGTCGTAATTGAGGGCGTGAAATTAAGGCAAATCTGTTAAATGCGAGCCGATAGCCGATAGTAGTTAGTTGGTAGTAGGCTCTCTGCAATTTATACCCTCATAATTTGGCAGGAATTTTCAATTTGAAGACACCAATCACTACTAATAATCCAACTCCATCTCCAACCTGTCCTTCAACTCCTTCACCAGTGGATATTTTTCTACCATACGCATGAACTGTTCTTTGGTGGAGAGCGGTTTATCTGCCGGGTTTTCTTCTTGCTGATTTTCTACCAGCTCCACATGAATATTGATGGAAGGGTTGTGGAAGAAATGCTGAACATGTTCCAGCAAACTTGTTTTTTCCTGTTTCAAAAAGCCGAGCTGCACATTGCCAAAGCAGGTAATTTCAAACAATTCAGGATTACGCATTTTGCATTCCATCATTTCAAGCGTTGAAACCACAGAATGTTTTTGCGCTGTTTTGAGCTTGAGAATAAATTCCCGCCAGGCTATTTGCAATTCATCATCTGTTAATGTTCTTGCTTTCTCCGTATTTAAATTGTTTTGCTCCGCTACCTGTGCACGTATTTTGGCGAGGGAAGAAATTTTAGTTGATGATGTTGATTGATTTGACGGTGTTGATATAGTTGATAAGGGTTTTGTTGATGGTTGATAAGAAGGCTTCGGTTCTTCAACTATCAACTTCGCTGATGAAGTATTTACTACCGGCTTGGGGCTATCGGCTATCGTCTTACCGTCGTCTGTCGTCTGTTGACTATGGACCGTTATCGGCTTTATCGCCCTGAACTGTACAACCTTCTCAGCTACTTTTTTTTTATCAGGTGCGGCAATATCCAATGCCTGTTGCAAATAAGTGAGTTTGATTAATGCCAGTTCAACATGTAATCTTTTATTGCGTGCTTGTTTGTAATTGATTTCCGCTTCATTCAATACATTCAATGCAGAAATGATCCATGAAGCGGATGTTGCTTTGGCAGTGGCAATGTATTTGTCTTTAAAACTTTCAACCACTTCCAATAAGTTCGCTACTTTTTCATCCTTGCATACGAGTAAGTTTCTCAAAAATTCAGAGAACGCATTCAGCACCATATCTCCTTCAAAACCTTTGCGGTTGATGTCATCATACAAAAGCATGGCATCTGATAAGTTTTGCTGCTGCATCGCTTCCAGAAACTTAAAGAAATTATCTGCATCTAATATGTTGAGGTGTTCAAGTGTATTTTGATACGTCAGTTCTCCATTGGTAAAACTCACAATCTTGTCCAGTATGCTCAACGCATCACGCATGCAACCTTCGCTCTTTTGTGCAATTACATGCAGTGCGGGTGCTTCCGCTTTTATTTCTTCTTTGGTTGCAATTTCCTGCAAATGCTCCACCGTATCATTAATAGTGATGCGTTTGAAATCAAAGATTTGACAGCGACTTAAAATCGTTGGTAATATTTTATGTTTCTCAGTAGTAGCTAAAATAAAAATAGCATAGCTGGGTGGTTCTTCCAGTGTTTTTAAAAACGCATTAAAGGCACTGGAGCTGAGCATGTGTACCTCGTCAATAATATACACTTTGTATTTACCCATTTGAGGTGCAAAACGCACCTGCTCAATCAACGAACGTATATCATCAACTGAGTTATTGCTAGCCGCATCCAGTTCATGAATGTTCAAACTTGTTCCTTCATTAAATGTTCTGCAACTCACACAAACATCACATGCTTCACCATTTGGCTGAATGTTTTCACAGTTGATGGTCTTGGCCAGAATTCTTGCGCAGGTTGTTTTTCCCACACCTCTCGGTCCGCAAAACAAAAACGCATGTGCCAGCTGGTTATGGCTGATGGCATTCTTTAATGTAGTTGTAATATGACTTTGCCCCACTACTGTATCAAAAGTCTGGGGTCTATACTTACGGGCTGAAACGATGAATTTATCCATGGTGCAGGAGTGCAATTTAGGAAAAGAGAATAAACCTGATCGGTCTATTTTTTCTTAAACCTTATCATATACTCACTCACATAAAAACTGGTATCTGCATTCATAGCTTTGTAAAACAAACGTGCTGTTTCTCCCAATCGCAAACAGGTGTACTTATTCTTAATGTCCTCTTCTGATTTTGTGGGTTGGAGTGATGGATACCAAACAGTGTATCCTTTTTTGTCCAGCAGCAGTTGAGGTTTGGTCCATTGTTGAGAATTATCACCTGCTCCTAAATCTTTATTAGGGTTAAAGGAAATAAAAATTCTGCTTCCTTTCCATGATTGGCCGGTTACTTCACCCATGAGCATCACCCATTGATTGAGATAGGTATTCCAGCTTACCGATGGCCCCCAGTGAAAACCACCTTCCGTCGATGAAGCAGGTCCGCCCCTTTGCTCCATGGGAATTTGAAGCGATGCTACCGGTTTACCAATACTATTATATGGTGCATTGAAAGCGGTTCCGTCCCAGCGTTTTACTTTCCCTGAAGGATTATGAAGGCCTTTCAATGCAATACGTGCAATACTGATACATTGACCGCTCCATTCAGTTTTACGATCGTATTTGGTTGAATCATACACGCCGGGGTATCCGTATTCACCATAGAATATATAAAGGTAGTCGCCACTCGCAATGGCAGAAGGATCGCCAACACCGCCGGCAAAAGTATTGGAGGTGTTAAATGGTTTCAGGATCATACTGGGTTGCAGATCTTCCAGCGCAATGCCTTTGTTTTGCCAGCTATGTCCGCCATCTGTTGATTTCATAATGCCGATACGGCAAACGGCAGCCGGTGATTGCGGACCGGTTAATCCTTGTGGCCAGCGGTAATCAATATATCCTTCTCCGGTTGCTTTATCATAAGGCAGGGTAGAAGGATAGTTTTCATTATGATACAATGCATAAAGCGTTTTGCCGCTTTTATCCTCCGGTGATTGATACACTGTTTCAAACCAAACAGCACCATGTAACCCTGGCTGACCGATGGGGGCATTAGGCGGCATTTGTGGTTCTGTAAATTCTTCGTAACGGCGTTGAAACACTTCATCTGCATGTATGCCATCAGCAAATTTTAATTCATGTGCTTCGCCCCACACAGGATCTTCACCATATTTGCCGGGAAAGATGCGCAATGTATCACCAATCCATGCTTCCGCCATATTGCAATCCACAAAGGATTTAAAATAGAAGGTATCTGAAGGAATCAATTCAAAACCTGCAATAGTCGGCTCTTTTGAAGTTTCCTTACAGGAAAATAATAAGAACAAAAACAAAATAAAAAACAGATTGAGAATACGCATAAACAATGATTGAATGTTTAATGTACAAAAGATTTCAATTCCTTTGAATTCTTCAGAAGTAAACTTTTAGCTGAATTAATGAATTGTGATGCCGGTTTAAAAAGATGTTGAAAAAATCCTAACGATCATCATCTTGTTTTGTTTTTTCTATCATCTTTCGTTGTATATTGAGCCAATACATTTGACCTAAACTTTTTTACAACGTATGGGTGCAGGTTCTATCATTGCTTTAGCCATTGCAGCCGTTGCTTTTTCCGGTATTGCAATTTTACTTTCCAAAGTGGTGCTCAAGGCCACTACCAATAAACAAAAAGGCGAAGCCTATGAATGCGGCGTTCCCACTAAAGGACCAAGTTGGATTCAGTTCAACACCGGTTATTATTTATTTGCATTGATATTTTTAATTTTTGATGTGGAGTTGATTTTTTTATTTCCCTGGGCTGTGGTAGTAAAAAAAGCAGGTCTGTTTGCATTAGCGCAGGCAGTAATTTTTTTATTCATCTTGTTTATGGGGTTTTTATATGCACATAAAAAGGGTGCATTGAAGTGGCAATGACAATCAGTTAATGAGTTATTGGTTATTGAGTATACTATATGACAGAAACTAAAACTATACAAGCATCATTTCCGGGACAGGTAATTGAATCACCATCTGGTGGTATCGTTACAGGACTTATGGATGATGTGATCAATTGGGCTCGCAGTAACTCCTTATGGCCGTTGGTATTTGGTACTAGCTGTTGTGCCATTGAAATGATGAGTACTGCATCAGCCAAATACGATTGGAGCCGTTTTGGATTTGAAGTAGCACGTGCCACACCACGACAAAGTGATGTGATCATAATTGCTGGAACCATTGTCAATAAAATGGCGCCGGTGCTGAAACGGTTGTACGACCAAATGGCTGATCCCAAATATGTAATTGCTATGGGCGCCTGTGCCACAAGCGGTGGCCCGTTCTTTTATAATACATACTCAGTAGTAAAAGGTGCCGATCATGTGATACCGGTGGATGTATATGTTGCCGGTTGTCCGCCACGGCCTGAGGCATTACTGCACGCCATGATCAGCTTGCAGCAAAAAATTAAAAGTGGCATGACCAGGGAACAGATAAGGAATGAAATGAAAGTAGCGTAAACAATGACGAAAGAAGAACAAAAATTAAAACTGCAGGAACAATTTCCATCAGCAATATTTGATGATGCAGGGCAATGGCTTGCAATCAATGTTGCAGTGGCTGATTGGTTAACAACAGCACAAACATTACGTGCTGCCGGTTTTGATTATTTGTTTTGTTTAACCTGTGTTGATTATAAAACACATCTCACTATGGTGTATCACATGGAATCAACAAGTGAAAGAACACCATTAGTGGTAAAAGTGCAACTCGACAGAAACAAACCTGAAATTGAAACTGTATCACATATTTGGCGAACAGCGGAGTTTCATGAGCGTGAAGTGTATGAATTGTTTGGTGTAAACTTTTTGAATCACCCTGATTTGCGTTTGTTGATTTTACCTGAAGGATGGGAAGGGAAAAACCCGTTGCGTAAAGATTTTGAAGACCCGATAAATATGATAAAGCTGTAATGTACCGTGAAACTGAAATACTAAACCAATCTTCACAAACAGAACCCAATGTGTTTGATGACATGGTCATCAATGTTGGGCCGCAGCATCCTGCAACACATGGTGTATTGCATCTGGTCATTACCCTTAATGGTGAAACCATTAAGAAAGTAGAGCCGCATCTTGGTTACATTCATCGTTCTATTGAAAAAATGTGTGAGAGTTTAAGTTTCCGTCAGTTTATTTATGTTACCAGCAAGATGGATTATCTCTCATCGCATATCAACAATCATGGTTGCTGTTTGTGTGTGGAGAAGGGTTTGCAAATTGAAGTGCCCCCACGTGCACAAGTAATTCGTGTATTGATGGATGAACTCACACGTATTGCATCACACGTATTGTGGTGGGGTGCCATGGCAATGGATGTAGGCGCATTAACACCTTTCTTCTTAAGTTTCCGTGAAAGAGAAATGATCAATGATATCATGGAAGAAAGTTGCGGCACACGATTAACGATGAATTATATGGTGCCCGGTGGTGTTATGACAGATGTACATCCCAATTTTGTAAGAAGAGTGAATGAGTTTATTCGTCATTTCAAAAGTAAGATTGATGAGTATGATGATCTGGTGACAAACAATGTAATTTTTCAAAACAGAACCAAAGGCATTGGCGTGCTTAGTAAAGAAGATGCCATTTCATATGGTGTAATGGGGCCTGCTGCAAGAGGAAGCGGTGTTAGTTGTGATATACGCAAACTCTATCCGTATGAAATTTACCAGCAATTGAATTTTGAAGAAGTGATTGAAACAGCGGGTGATTCATTTGCACGCTATGTGGTACGTCTTAAAGAGTTGCGTCAAAGTATGCACATCATTGAACAGTTGATTGATAATATTCCTGAAGGTGATTTCCAGGCAAAAACAAAAGCCGTTTTGAAATTACCGAAAGGCGAATTTTATTCAAGGGTTGAAACCGCACGTGGTGAGTTTGGTGTTTATATTGTGAGTGAAGGTGGTACTACACCGTATCGGATTAAATTCCGTTCGCCAGGTTTCAGCAATTTAAGTGTGCTGGATCATATTGCACGTGGTGGAAAGATTGGTGATTTGGTAGCGATGATGGGAACATTGGATTTGGTGATACCGGATATTGATAGATAAAAAATTAAACATTGCCAACATTAGAATCCATAGCAAACTCAATTCATGAATGGCTTTACAGCACATTCAATACAACAGTGGCAATGCTGCTGGAGTTTACAATTGTGGGTATTTGTATTATTGGTTTGTTTGCAATGCTGGGATTGGTGTTGATTATGATGGAACGAAAAGTGAGCAGCTGGATGCAATTACGATTAGGGCCAAACCGTGTGGGGCCCGGTGGTATGTTTCAAACGGTAGCTGATACTTTAAAGCTGATTGTGAAAGAAGGGATGACGCCAAATGGTGTAGATAAGCTGCTGTTCAACCTGGCACCATTTATTGTGATGATTATTGCAATGGTGGTGATGGCGCCACTCATGTTTGCTAAAGGGTTACAGATTTGGGATGTGAATATTGGCGTGCTGTTTATTACTGCAGTATCATCGGTTTCAGTGATTGGAATTTTAATGGCAGGATGGGCAAGCAATAACAAGTATTCATTGCTTGGCGCAATGCGCAGTGGTGCACAAATTGTAAGCTATGAACTTAGTGCCGGGTTTGCTATTTTGGTGATTGTGATTTTAACCGGAAGTTTAAAAATTTCTGATATTGTTTTATCACAGGAAAATGGTTGGTGGTTATTTAAAGGACATGTTGCTGCTATTATCGCATTTGTGATTTTTATGATTGCAGTAACTGCAGAAACCAACCGTGCACCGTTTGATTTAGCAGAAGCAGAAAGTGAATTAACTGCAGGCTTTCATACAGAATACAGCGGAATGAAATTCGCACTGTTCTTTCTGGCTGAATACGTAAACATATTTGTTGTGTGTGCATTGGGCGCAACCTTGTTTTTAGGAGGATGGATGCCTTTGCATTTTGGAACCGATACGGAGTTTAACCGTATTATGGATTATATACCATCGAGTATATGGTTCATGGGAAAAACCTTCTTCCTCATTTTTGTGATTATGTGGTTCCGCTGGACGTTTCCGAGATTGCGTATTGATCAGTTGTTAAATTTAGAATGGAAATATTTATTGCCGATTGGAATGTTTAACCTGTTGCTTGCAACATTAATCGCCATACTTGGCTGGCACTTATAAAATGTTTTTAAAAGATTATATATCAGATGTTGTTGGCGGTGTAAAATCGCTCCTCACAGGTATGAAAATTACAGGTGGGTATGCCATGCGTCATCACAAGGAAAAATTAACGCAGCAATATCCTGACAACAGAGATACGCTGGTTTTACCAGAGCGTTTTCGTGGTGAGGTGATAATGACGCATGATGAAAACAATGAACATGCCTGCACTGGTTGTACGGCTTGCGAACTTGCTTGCCCAAATGCGACAATAAAAATTATTACCAAGTTTGATGTGGATGAAGCAACGGGCAAAAAGAAAAAAGCATTGGACACATTTGTGTATCACCTTGAATTATGCACGCTGTGCAATTTGTGTATTGAAGCTTGCCCTACGAATGCGATTAAGATGGGGCAGGGTTTTGAACATAGTGTGTTTGACAGAAGTAAATTGATTAAAACGTTGAATGCGCCGGGGTCGAAAATTAGAGAGGGAGTGGAGTAGTGAATGGGTAATGATGAATTGAATGTAGGACGTTTAACATTTGGTTTTTGTTATTTGATTTTTATAGAATGACTGCTTATCAAATTATATTTTACATTCTTGCTGCGTTTATTTTAACAACGGCGCTGCTTGCTGTTACCAGCAGAAAGATTTTTCGTTCGGCTATCTGGTTGTTGTTTGCATTGATTGGTATTGCAGGTTTGTATTTCTGGATGGAAATGGAATTTATTGCTGCAGTGCAGATTGTAGTGTACGTGGGCGGCATAGTAGTGCTCATCATCTTTTCTATTTTTTTAACGCAACAATCAGGAAAGGAAATGCAAAAGCCGCCTGTGCTTAGAACCATTGCATCAGCATTGGCTGTGTTGTTTGGATTTGCATTTACAGCTTTGCTCATTTGGCAAAATAATTTCGTGGGAGGTGATGGTACGTTTAATAATGATATGAGCAGAATTGGCGATGCACTTATCAGTACTGAAGAAAATGGGTTTGCATTACCGTTTGAAGTAGTGAGTGTTTTATTACTGGCAGCGATGATTGGTTGTATTGTAATTGCATTAAAGACTAAACCTAACGAACAATGACGTCAATACCTGTTGAACATACTTTATTCCTCAGCACAGCCCTGTTCTTCATTGGCATGTATGGTTTGTTTACAAGAAGAAACCTCATCAGCATGCTTATGAGTGTGGAATTGATATTGAACAGTGTGAACATCAACTTTGTGGTGTTCAACAAATATTTTTATGCTGATAAGGTTGATGGAATCTTTTTTACCATTTTCATCATCACCATTGCTGCTGCGGAAGCGGCTGTGGCGCTGGCTATCATAATTAATTTGTACAGAAGTCATCAGTCCATTGATGTGGAAGATGCGGCAGAGCTAAAAAATTAAAATGAGTTATTCGTCTTACATATTATTCATTCCTTTATTGCCACTGCTGGCATTTGTGCTCCTGGGTTTGTTCGGCAAAAAGTATTTCAATACATCAGCAGGAATTATTGCAACAGGTTTACTGTTGGTGTCAACTGTATTGTCTTTATATACAGCATGGAATTATTTTTTGGTTGACGGTAAAGTAAATGACGTGTATCAACCCATCAAAGCATTTCAATACACATGGCTGGTTTTTAATGAAAACTTACAGATAGATATGGGCGTGCTGCTTGATCCCATTTCTGTAATGATGCTCGTTGTTATCAGCGTTGTTTCATTAATGGTACACATCTTCAGTCTTTGGTATATGAAAGGCGAAGAGCGTTTTGCAACATATTATTCTTTCCTCGGCTTGTTTACATTTTCCATGCTGGGATTGGTCATCAGCACCAACATTTTCCAGATGTATATGTTTTGGGAATTGGTGGGTGTATCCTCTTTTTTATTGATAGGTTATTATTTTCAAAAACCATCTGCTGTTGCGGCAAGCAAGAAAGCATTCATCGTTACACGTTTTGCTGATTTGTTTTTCCTCATCGGTATTTTAATCGTTGGCGTACAAAGCAACAGTTTTGACTTTGGTACGATTATAAAAACATTAACCAATACACAGTCGACAGAATTTCTTTCAGCAACTTCTACCTCATTCTTCGGCGCATCCATACTCACATGGGCATTAGCTCTCATTTTCATTGGTGGTGCAGGTAAGAGTGCTATGTTCCCTTTACACATTTGGTTGCCCGATGCAATGGAAGGCCCCACACCTGTTTCAGCATTGATCCATGCTGCAACTATGGTGGTAGCAGGTGTTTACCTGGTTGCAAGAATGTTTCCTGTGTTTGCCGTAAATGAAGCTTCATTACAATTGGTAACATGGGTGGGATTAACTTCTGCTTTATTTGCAGCTATCATCGCCTGTACACAAACAGATATTAAAAGGGTGTTGGCATATTCCACCATGAGCCAGATTGGATATATGATGTTTGCATTGGGCGTGAGTGGGTATGGTGGTGAAGCTGGACTTGGATTTACAGGTTCCATGTTTCATTTGTTTACACATGCGTTCTTTAAATCCTTATTGTTCCTTGCTGCAGGCGCAGTAATTCATTTAGTGCACAGTAATGAAATGAAAGATATGGGTGGGCTTCGCAAGTACATGCCGCTTACAAATATTGTTTTTCTCATTGCGTGTTTGGCTATTGCAGGCGTTCCTGTGTTGTCGGGCTTCTTTAGTAAGGAAGAAATTTTATTAGCATCTTATAACAACAACAAAATAGTGTATGCAGTTGCGTTGCTGACATCAGGGCTCACTGCATTTTATATGTTCCGTTTGTATTTTTCTATCTTTTGGAATAAGCAAACTTCATTGCATGGCGAACATCATGGTGAAGGAACATTAGCTATGAAATTTCCATTGATTCTTTTAGCAGTGTTAACAATCGTTGCAGGTTTTGTTCCTTTTGGAGAATATGTCAGCAGTGATGGCAAACCGTTGGAAACACATTTACACATTTTGTTTTCCATTGCGCCTGTTGCAATTGCGTTGAGCGGCATTGCATTAGCAGCGTATATGTATAAAAATGAGAATGAAAGAGCAACCGCTGTATCCAATAAGTTGGGTGGTTTCTATAAATCAGCGTATCAAAAATTTTATATTGATGAATTGTATCTCTTCATTACCAACAAAATCATTTTCAATTTGATTGCACGTCCTTCAGCATGGATGGATAAACATATTGTGGATGGTGCTGTGAATGGTATTGCTGCTGTTACAGGAGGTATTGCAAACATGATTAAAGGAATACAAAGCGGCAAAGTGCAGAACTATGTATTGTGGTTTTTTGGTAGTGCGGTAGCGCTGGCTGTGGTTTTTATTTATTTATGGAAATAGAAAAAAGATGAACCTGCTTATAATTGTCATATTACCCATTCTCTCCGCACTTGCTGTGTTGCCATTCAAACAACAGCAGGCAAAATATATTTCACTTGCAGGTGCATTGTTACAATGGTGTGCTGCATTGGCATTATTTTATTTCTATACCATCAATCCCGATAAGAATGGCGTGATGTTTTTTGAGCAGAACTATCAATGGTATCAACCTTTGCATATTAATTTTCATATAGGTGTAGATGGAATTTCCATTGCCATGATTCTTTTAACTGCAACGGTAGTACTTGCGGGCATTCTCGTTTCATGGAAAGAAGAACGCATAACGAAAGAGTTTTTCTTTTTGCTGTTGCTATTAAGTGCAGGTGCTTACGGCTTCTTTGTATCGCTTGATTTATTTACACTCTTTTTCTTTTTAGAACTTGCAGTGATTCCAAAATTTTTATTGATTGGTATATGGGGCAGTGGTAAAAAAGAATACAGCGCCATGAAACTGGCATTGATGCTCATGGCTGGTTCTGCATTGGTATTTGTGGGATTGGCAGGATTGTATTTTAACACATCTTTTGAAGGTGAATATACATTTGATGTGTTGCAAATTGCGTCGCTTAATATTCCAGTTGCTGTTCAAAATTTATTTTTTCCATTTGTGTTTATAGGCTTTGGCATTTTTACTGCATTGTTTCCGTTTCATACATGGGTGCCCGATGGTCACAGTAGTGCACCCACAGCAGCATCTATGTTTCTTGCTGGCATCAGTATGAAGCTGGGTGGCTACGGATGTTTGCGTGTGGCTACATGGTTGATGCCCGATGCGGCGCAACATTATTCAACTATTATTATCATTCTTGCTTGTATCGCCATTTTATACGGAGCATTTGCTACGATGATGCAGACGGATTTAAAATACATCAACGCTTATTCATCTATAAGTCACTGCGGATTTGTATTGCTGGGTATTGGTATGTTAACTAAAACTGCAATTAACGGAGCAGTGTTGCAAATGGTGAGTCATGGGTTGATGACGGCTCTTTTCTTTGCTGCCATTGGCATGTTGTATGAACGGACTCATACTCGCAAAGTTGCAGAGTTGGGCGGATTATTAAAAGTGATGCCATTTATTTCTTCAGTATTTGTGATTGCAGGTTTATGTTCATTGGGCCTGCCCGGCTTTAGCGGTTTTGTTGCTGAAATGACGGTGTTTATGGGCGGATGGGAAAAAGCAGAAAACTTTTACCGGATTGCAACCATTGTAGCTTGTGCATCCATTGTAGTCACTGCAGTGTATATTCTTCGTGCAACAGGAAGTGCTATTATGGGTGCAGTTAAGAATGAGGACTATTTGAAGTTGGGTGATGCGAAATGGTATGAAAAATCAGCAGCGGTGTTATTGCTGGTTGGAATTATTGCAATGGGTATTGCACCTTTCTGGCTTACTGAGCTCATTAATACGGGCGCTGAAACTATTATTCAAAAAATTGCAGGAAACTGAGCATGGATTTTTTATCATTCATACAAATCATGAAGCAGGAGTTGATGCTGGTGCTCATCCTCTTTATACTGTTATTTATAAAACTTGCTTCTCAAGAATGGAAGACAGAACGGTTGCTTCATTTAGTAAATGTTTTATTATTCATCAATCTTGTTGCAGGATTTTTCTTCAATCGTGAAGGAAGTTTATTTGGTAATATGTACCACACCAATGCTTTGTTCGTGTTTGAAAAAAATATTCTCAACCTCGGGGCATTATTAATTTCCATGCAATCGTTCACATGGTTGAAACAACATAAACATACACCTGAGTTCTATATGTTATTGCTGAGTTCATTGATGGGTATGCAGTTCCTTATCAGCAGTCAGAATTTACTGATGTTTTATTTAAGCCTGGAACTTTCTACCATTCCATTGGCTGCATTGGTGAATTTTGATTTGGAAAAGAAACGTTCTTCTGAAGCAGCCATGAAAATGATCTTTTCATCAGCTTTTGCTTCAGGTTTATTGTTATTTGGTATTTCATTTATTTATGGAACAACAGGGACTCTTGCATTTAGTGAGTTGTCTGATAATTTGACCGGAACACCCTTGCAGATTTTCTCATTTCTATTGATAATGGCAGGATTTGGTTTTAAAATATCTGCTGTTCCATTTCATTTGTGGACGGCTGATGTATATGAAGGAGCCCCGGTTGCTATTACATCTTTCCTTTCTGTTTTATCAAAGGGAAGTTTGTTATTTGTGTTGGTTCCTTTTTTGTCAAAAACTACAGCCCCGCTTAGTGAGGTTTCTTATCACTTGTTGATGATATTGGTACTTGCAACAACAATTGTTGGTAATTTATTTGCCATACGCCAGCAGAATCTAAAACGATTTCTTGCTTTTTCTTCAATCGCCCAGGTAGGGTTTATTTTGCTGGGTTTAATGGCGCAAACAACAGAGGGCAACGTATCTGTTATTTATTTTGTTTTAGTATATCTTTTTTCCAACCTGGGTGCATTTGGTGTGATTAGCATCATCAGCAGTGCAACAGGTAAAGAAACCATTAATGATCTCAAAGGTTTTTACAAAACGAATCCATTGCTTTCATGGGTGTTGGCTATTGCATTGTTTTCGCTGGCCGGTATTCCACCAACTGCAGGATTTTTCGGAAAATTCTTTTTGATTTTTGCAGGCGCTGCAAAAGGCAATTATGTTATCATCACTATTGCTGCATTGAATATGGTGATATCATTGTATTATTATCTGCGTATCATTAAAGCAATGTTCATGGATGTTAATGATATGCCTTTGGAAAAAATTAATTTAAATGCATACGCAAAGCTTGCTACTTTAATTTGTTTTCTTGGCATATTAATAACCGGGTTAGCCAGTGGTGCTTATACATATATCTACAATCTCGTACTTATAAACTAACACTAATGGCTATTAACAAAAATCATGAGTTTGAAGATTTGAATGGTGTTAAATGCGCTGTTGTTGAAAAGAATGCCACACAGGAAAGGATTGATTTTTTAAAATCATTACTGGAGTTGAATGGATATTCAGTAGTTGTTGTTGCATCTCCACCTCCAAAAGCTGCAACGGCTCCAAAATCAGCTGAAAGTGAAACGCCTATTGCTCAAGACGTTCCAGCACCACCATCCACTTATACTATCGGTGTGACAGATGTGCGATTCAATGTTATTAATGCATTGATGGGGCGGATGCTTAAAACAAAGGATGGAAGCGTAGTAACAGTTGATTTCTGGAATCAGAAAGAGGTAGTGAGTCATGATAATATCCCATATTTTTCTAATGACGAATACATTCACTCATGGAAGTAAAATCTTTATTTGATAAAGCTGCGTATGAAGTAATTATTCAGCGGCTTAACAAATTACATTCAAATAGTCCTCGTCATTGGGGAAAGATGAACGCTGCTCAAATGCTCGCCCATTGCAAAGAAGCGTATAAAGTGCCATTAACCAGTAAGCCGTTGAAGAAACATCCGCTTTCAATAATAGGTTGGATGTTCAGAAGTCAACTATATAATAATAAACCTTACCGGCAAAACCTTCCTACAGCTCTCAACTTTATTGTAAAAGATGAGCGTGATTTTGAAAAGGAAAAAGAAGAGATGCTTTCTATAGTAAAGGCATTTCATGAGAGGGGTGCCAATGGTATTGGCGATAAAGTGCATCCTATGTTTGGTAAACTCACCGCCGACCAGTGGGGAAGAAGTATGTGGAAGCATCTCGATCATCACTTAAGGCAGTTTGGAGTATAATAAGCTTTCAGTCTTTAAATCATCATTTCTTAAAATAATTACTGCTTAATATCATAGTTTGATAAATGCCAGTGTTCTATCTTGCTTTCATTCTCAGCTTGCATACAAAATGAATATCTGGAAGAATATCATTCAGCGTCCTTCATAACAAGAATCATATCCAGTCCGTCTTGATTCTTTTCTCACTTTAAAAATCTTGTTATGAACACAATTATTGAACCGTTTAAAATAAAATCGGTTGAACCTATTTATTTCACTACCAAAGAACAGCGGAAATCTATACTTGAAAATGCAGCTTACAATCCCTTTCGCATTCATGCCAATGATGTGTTGATTGATTTACTTACTGACAGCGGCACCAGCGCCATGAGCAGCAATCAATGGGCAGGTATTATGTTGGGAGATGAATCTTATGCAGGAAGTACCAGTTTTTTTAAGTTTGATAACGCTGTAAAAGATATTACCGGCTTACCGCTTGTTATTCCTACACACCAGGGAAGGGCAGCTGAGAAAATTCTTTTTACCATTCTAGGTGGGAAAGGGAAATACTTTCTTAGCAATACACTGTTCGACACAACTCGAGCTAATATTGAATTCTCAGGAGCAGAAGGAATTGATCTGGTTTGTGAAGAAGGAAAACATCCTTCTATTCCCGCTCCGTTTAAGGGTAATATGAATGTTGCTGCACTAAGAGATGAAATAAAGCGGATTGGCTCAGTAAACATTCCTCTTGTTATACTTACCATTACCAATAATTCTGGCGGTGGGCAACCGGTGAGTATGAAAAACATAAAAGATACAAGTGCTGTTTGTAAGGAGTTCGATATCCCATTATTTATTGATGCCTGCCGTTTTGCCGAAAATGCTTATTTTATTAAAATGAGAGAAGAAGCATATGTGAATGTATCAGTGCCAGAAATTGTAAAAGAAATGTTCTCTTATGCAGATGGATGTACAATGAGCGCCAAAAAAGATGCATTTGCAAACATTGGTGGTTTCCTTGCTATGCGTGATATGGAATTGGCCATCCGGTGCCGCAATCTTCTCATCATTACAGAAGGGTTTACAACTTATGGTGGTTTAGCCGGTCGGGATTTGGAAGCAATTGCTATTGGTCTTTATGAAGTTATGGATGAACATTATTTACAATACAGGATCCGAACTACTGAATATCTTACTAACAAATTAATTCAAGCTGGTATTCCGGTGATGCAACCTGCAGGAGGTCATGCAGTGTACTTGGATGCAAAAGAATTTTTATCGCATATTCCGGTAGAAGAATATCCCGGCCAGGCGCTTGTATGTGCTTTGTATCTTGAAGGTGGAATCAGAAGTGTTGAAATTGGTTCGTTGATGTTTGGTAAGTATGATACTTCCGGTAAATTGATGCCTTCAGGAATGGAATTGGTTCGATTAGCAATTCCCAGAAGAGTCTATACACAAAGTCATATTGATTATGTCGCAGAAGTTATTATTGAAGTATTTAAGAATAGAAACCAGATTAAAGGATTAAAAATTATAGAAGAAACACCATTGCTTCGCCATTTTACTGCTAAACTTAAACCAATTAGTTCTGTTAACTAGATATTTGCTTTGAAATACTAAACCCTTTTTATTGAATTTTGTTACTTTAGACAAATAATATACCAATCCAAATAATTATTATGAAACCAAAACCCCTTTCTGAGTTTTCTACTGAAGAACTTATAAAATCTGAAAAAGGAATGAAAATTGCCGTTATTGTGCTGGGCGTCTGTGTTATATTAATGTTTTTAAGCGGCGGTTATTTGTTTGCTCAAAAAGGCTTTTCATTTTCCACAGTTATGCCGATAATTTTTTTACCACTTTGGTTGATTAATTTCCGTAACTGGAAAAAATTTAAAGAAGAACTATCAAAAAGGAATTGAGAAATTCGATTAATTTTTGTTAAACATCTGTGATTTCATTTTCTTGTCATGTGAATAAATATCATCTCTGAAATTGAGATGACCTTCACTGTCAACAAATGCTGTTAAGTACACAACATACACACTAACCTTTTCTTTTACATTCACTATCTGTTCTTTTTCTGCATGCATCGCTTCATCAATAGTTTGTTCATTCCATTCCGGTTGATTTCTTAAAAGGAACTGTGCCAGCCATCGTGCATCTTCAACACGCATACATCCATGACTGAATGTGCGGCGTGTTCGTGTAAATAGCGATTTTGCCGGTGAATCGTGGAGATACATATTAAAGTTGTTTGGAAAAATAAATTTGACCAATCCTAACGGATTATCTTCTCCCGGTCTTTGTCGAATTGTATTGCCGTACCATTCCATATTGTTCTTTTCCATATAATTCGGATTGCGACGTATGGCCGGTAATATTTCTTTATATAAAATACCCGGAGGGATATTCCAGTAAGGACTGAATATTACATATTTTAACTCCGCAGTAAAAATGACAGTATTATTCACAACAGTTCCTACTACCACATTCATTTCACGCACCTGTTTGCCATTGCTCAAAATATGAAGCTTAAACTCAGGAATATTCACCAGCAGTACATCATTTTTTGATTCTGATGGAAGCCAGCGCAAGCGCTCCATATTAATAAGTATCTGCTGTAAACGTTGTTCAACTGGTTTGTTCATTTCGTTTACCAAAGCAGTGGTAATGATCCCATCTTCTTTAAGACCCATTCGTTTTTGAAAACGTTTTACGGCGTCTTCCAGTTCTTTTGTGAAAACGCTGGTAGTGTCCTTGTTGGTTAAATCACCTGTTAAAAACAATTTGTTCTTAAATGCAGCAACAGCTTTATTTCTATCGTTGAGTTGATATTTCTTCTTATCAGTTTTTATAGCTGCCCAACCACCTGCCTTCTCAATTTCATAGTAGCGTAAAAGATATTGTTTTAACTGTTTGTATTGATGATTTAGTGGTTCCAGTTGGGAAAGATCTTTGTTTTTATTCGCAAGCATCGAGTCCAGTACAGCCGCAGCATTTATTTTTTTACGGGGTATATACCATTCCAATTCTCTTGCATTGATGGCGGCACTGCCGGTATATGCTTTTGCTGCATAACGAAAGAATTGCGACGTCAATAACAGTTCTGTATCAAATACGATCGAATCAAGAATGGCATAAGAAGATGGATTATTAAACAATGAATCATATTGTTTTTGTAATCCCGGCAGGAGCAGTGTATTATCTTTACTGTAATTGATATAATCATAAAACAAATTCATAAACGCACTGGCCTGCTCTTTCATTCCCTCTTTACCGAACCACGCATACTGATAGTTTCTGCCATTATAGAAATTTCTGAATTTGAGCCTGGTTGCAGCATCGTATTTATGAGCCCGCAAATGCTGCTCCATTTGTAAGCTGTCAAAGAATAAAGGATTCTCTGCTGTTGAACTGTCAATACTGTAATCTCTTAGAGTTATTTGTGCGGCTGGTTGCTCATCTTTTGTATGGCAGGCAAAAAAGAATACAACTAAAATTATATAGATGCTTTGCTTTTTCATATCAACCAATTTTTACTCAAGCCAGTTACTCAAAATAAAAAAGGAACTGCACAGCAATTCCCTTTTTATCAGTTGTAAAGGTTACAGGCCTTTCAATGTGACCAAACGATCCCATTTACTGTTCCGCATTTCTTCTGCAGTGTGCAGAAACCTTTCTGCCAGTTCAGGATCTTTGGCTTTTATAACATTGAAACGATTTTCGTGATACATAAATTCACTCAGCGGTAAACTTGGTTCTTTACTGTCAATTACAAAACGTTCACCTTTTGGTTTCAACGGATTGTAATGGAACAATGGCCAATAACCGCTTTTCACCGCAAAGTCCTGTTCATCAGCTCCATGAGCCATATCAATGCCATGTGCAATACAATGACTATAAGCAATAATCAAAGAAGGTCCTGGATATGCTTCTGCTTCTAATATTGTACGTAGTGTATGCATATCATTTCCGCCCAATGCAATTTGTGCGACATACGCAGTACCATGTGCAATTGCCTGCATGGCTAAATCTTTTTTGCCTGCTGTTTTACCATTTACACTAAACTTGGCACTGGCACCAATTGGTGTTGATTTTGATTTTTGCCCGCCTGTGTTGCTGTACACTTCTGTATCTAACACAAGAATATTTACATTTTCTCCTGTTGAAAGTACATGATCTAATCCGCCATAACCAATATCATACGCCCATCCATCACCACCAATGATCCAAACAGATTTTTCTGCAAGGAAATCAGCAAGATGAAAGAGATTTAATGCCGCCATTGATTTCATACCGCTTAATCTTGATTTGAGTTCCTGTATCAAATCGTGTTTGGTATGTATTTCAGCTTCGTTGGTTTCTGGTGCGTTGAAGATTGCTGTTGCCAAATCATCACCCACGTGCGGACGCATTTCATCCAGCAATTGCAAGGCCATTTCTTTTTTCTTTTCATTGGCGAGTTTGATGCCGAGGCCAAACTCTGCATTGTCTTCAAACAAACTGTTTGCCCATGCAGGACCAGTACCTGCTTTATTGGTGCTCCATGGAGTGGATGGAAGATTGCCGCCAAAGATGGAAGAACATCCTGTGGCATTGGCAACAATCATGCGTTCACCAAAGAGTTGTGTGATTAATTTTAAGTATGGTGTTTCACCACAGCCTGCACATGCACCGCTGAATTCAAACAGTGGTTGAAAGAATTGCGAACCTTTCACTGTGTTCTTATTTACTCTTGCTCTGTCTACTTCAGGCAGCGACAGAAAATAATCCCAGTTTTCTTTCTCTGCTTCCTGTATATTGAGTTTATCCATCATATTGATGGCTTTATGAGTAGCATCTGCTTTAGAAGTGATGGGGCAATACTCAACGCATAATGTACAACCTGTACAATCCTCAGTTGAAACCTGTAATGAATATGCTTCTGTTTCTTTATTCCATTCTTTGCCTATAGGGTCAATATATTTAAATGTTGATGGGGCTTCATTTAATAAATTTTTATCAAACACTTTGGCACGTATAGCAGCATGCGGACAAATGATTACACATTTATTACACTGTGTACATAAGCTTGTATCCCACACAGGAACTGCATCAGCAATATTGCGTTTTTCCCATTTCGTAGTGCCGCTAGGGTATGTACCATCAACCGGGAAAGCACTTACAGGTAATTCATCACCTTCGCCGGCCATAATTTTACTTAACACATCTTTTACAAAATCAGGTGCATTATCTGCAACAATATTACTCAATGGAATATCTCCTACTTTGTATTTGCTGTAATCCACTTCATATAAATTGGCCAGCGTTGCATCAACCGCATCGTAATTCTTTTGTACAACTGCTTCGCCCTTTTTCCAGTAGGATTCATAAATAGCTTCCTTGATTTTTGCAATTGCTTCTTCTCTTGGCAGCACATTACTGATGGCAAAGAAGCAGGTTTGTAAAATGGTATTGATGCGTGTGCCCATGCCTGCATCTTTTGCAACAGTATAAGCATTGATGGCATAGAACTTTAATTGCTTATGAATAATTTCTTCCTGTATTTTTTTAGGAAGCTTGCTCCATAATTCATCTTTTTCATATGGCGCATTCAACAAAAATGTAGCTCCCTGTTCTGCATCTTTTAAGATATCATATTTGGTTAAATAGTTAAAGTGATGACAGGCCACAAAGTTTGCCGACTGAATTAAATAAGTGGAGTGAATGGGTTTTTCACCAAATCTCAAATGCGAAACGGTGAGCGATCCTGATTTTTTTGAATCATAAACAAAGTACCCCTGAACATGATCATTGGTTTTATCACCAATAATTTTAATGGAATTTTTGTTGGCACTCACTGTACCATCAGCACCTAAACCAAAAAACAAACCACGGAACAAATGTTGAGTTTCCAGGTTAAATGTTTTGTCATATTCCAGACTGCTGTGGCTAATATCATCATCAATACCTACGGTAAAGTGATTCTTTGGTTTATCTTTCTTCATTTCACGGAACACGGCTTTTACCATCGCAGGAGTGAATTCCTTACTGCTCAAGCCATAACGTCCGCCAATCACATGTGCATGGTGATTTTCCTGTGCTTCATTCAATGCATTTACAATATTCATATATAAAGGCTCGCCAATACCAGTAGGTTCTTTACAACGATCAAGCACTGCAATACTTACCACTGATTTTGGGAGTGCTTTGATAAAAGCTTCTACATCCAGGGGACGGAACAATCTTACGTTCAACATTCCTACATGGCTGC
The DNA here is from genome assembly GCA_046301455.1 of Chitinophagaceae bacterium. Classification (GTDB taxonomy): domain Bacteria; phylum Bacteroidota; class Bacteroidia; order Chitinophagales; family Chitinophagaceae; genus Lacibacter. The sequence continues at coordinate 22,841 of JBKCJY010000116.1, forward strand.
CATGTTCATTCAAATAATCCACTGTTTCTTTAACAGCACCGGCACCGCTGCCCATGATCACAATTACACGATCAGGATATTCATGACCATAATATTCAAACAGGTTGTATTTTCTTCCGGTGAGCTCATAGAATTTATCCATTTGTTCCTGTACAATGCCCGGCACATGTTCATAATAAGGTGTTGCTGCTTCACGGTTCTGGAAATATACATCAGGGTTTTGTGCAGTGCCTCGTATTACAGGTCTGTGCGGATTCAATGCACGGTCACGATGTGCATGAATGGCTTCCATATCCATCAATTGCTCAATGACTTCATCAGGAATAATTTCTACTTCATTGAGTTCATGCGAAGTACGGAAGCCATCAAAAATATTTAAGAACGGAACTCTTGCTTTAAGTGTGGAGGCGTGAGCAATCAATGCCATATCCATTACCTCTTGCGGTGTATTGCCAAACAACATTGAAAAACCGGTAGAACGTACAGCCATTACATCACTATGATCTCCAAAGATGGAAAGTGCATGTGTAGCCAAACTTCTTGCTGCTATATGAAATACGGTTGGTGTTAACTCACCTGCTATTTTGTACATATTCGGAATCATCAATAATAATCCCTGCGATGCTGTAAACGTACTGGCCAGTGCACCACCCTGCAAAGCACCATGTATGGCACCTGCAGCACCCGCTTCACTTTGCATTTCAATTACTTTGGGTGTAGTGCCAAAAATATTTTTCATGCCTTTGGCACTCCATTCATCGGCCCATTCGCCCATGGCGCTGGAGGGTGTGATGGGGTAGATGGCACACACTTCACTGCACTTATAGGCTATATACGCAGCCGCTTCATTGCCATCCATTACTTCTGCTTTCTTTTTTTCTTGATTGGTTGACATAACTTGTCCTTTTGGTTGAGGCTACGAAAGTACCTGAGTGCGGAGCGGGGAGAAATGATTTGAGTCAGTGGAAAAGCTAATTAAGGTGATGGGGAAAGGCAATTTTTAGGGTGAGCTGGGGTGCAAGTGGCATCATCTGTTGTGTTACTCAATTGTACGTTCAGGTTTCATCGCAACAGTGGGTTGAGGGTTTAAATCGTTATTAATTTCAATCTTCCACCTCCTTCTCCAATTGAAGAAGGAGCAGTGCCATATTACTTACACAATCTTTTAGTTCTACCGCAGCATCTTTAAATAAACAAAACTCATATCCTAACTATAAATAACCGAAATTGAAGCATCAATCATTAATATGCTTCATAAAAGCACGCTACAACTTTTACGTTTTCATTTCTCCATTTTCCTCATGCCAGTGTATTGGTTTGCATTAACACAACTTGTAAACATCAATTGGTTTAGAGCTATACTTGTATTCATTATTTTACATGTACTCGTTTACCCTGCCAGCAACGGTTACAACAGCTATATGGACAGAGATGAAACTCCCATTGGAGGGTTAAAAAATCCGTTACAACCCACCAAACAATTATTTTATACCACAATAGTTATGGATGTAATTGCCGTGACAATTTCATTCTTCATCAGTTGGTATTTTGCAGCAGGCATTGTGTTATACATTATGGCATCAAGAGCGTATAGTTACCGTGGAATTCGTTTGAAACAATGTCCGTACATCGGTTATCTCACTGTAATTCTTTTCCAGGGAGCAGTAACGTATTGGCTGGTATATCATGGCAGCAGTGAGGCATTGTATACTTCAGCATCAACAAGCGGAATGATTGCTTCCAGTTTATTAATTGGTGGTTTTTATCC
>JBKCJY010000117.1:0-8021 GCA_046301455.1 Chitinophagaceae bacterium
TTTCATCAACCAAAATGCCGAGGTATTCAATATTGAGATAAGGGTGTTTATTGAGCACAATCTTTCCCTCCCACTCTTTTCGCAGCTCGCCTTTGCGTGTGAGAATTTCATCTTTGAAGGATGCTTCGATATCATTGATAAAATCCAAACGCTTTTGCCGGAACTCTAAAAACTCAGTGGCTTTACTATCAAGGAAAGAAACTTTAATACCTTCAATATAAGGTAAGCGCTGATTAGCTGAATCACGTTCAAAATAGTTGTCATTTTTTGTTAGTATCAAAGCTTGACCTTCTTCCCACACTTTGAATTGAAAAGGCCCGCTGCCCACGGGGTTACGTCTGAAATCGGCACCATATTTCGTTACAGCTTCTTTTGGCACAATGGAACAATACACATTGCTGAGTACACCAAGTATTTGCACAAATGGTTTTAATAAGTTGAGTTGAAAGGTAGAATCATCAAGCGCTTTAAATCCGTTGACAGCATCTACACGGTTGTTGAAGATCCATGCACCGGGACTGGCAGTTGTTTTATCCATCAATCGTTGAAAACTATAAACAACATCATCAGCCACTACTCTTCTACCCTTCCCACTTGCAAAACAGGGATTATGATGAAAGAAAACATCAGTACGAAGGTGAAAAGTAATTTGCATTCTGTCTGAACTGATATCCCAACTCTTTGCCAATGATGGAACCACATGCAACTGCTCATCTGTTTCCACCAACGTATTAAAGAGTTGGTGTACTGCCCATATATTGGATTGATTTTTTGCAAATGCAGGGTCTAGAGAACTTATGCCTGTGGTTTCGTTGTAATGAAAATAATTCTTTTCATTACGCTTGGAACTACCGCAGGAAATAAGAAATGAAAAACTAAGAATGAGAAATGAGGAATGAAAAAGTTGGGTGCAACTAAATATCCTGCATCTCATATTTTTAACTGTCCTCATCATGAATTAGCATTAAATTTATAGCCTAAATACATGCCGTGAAAATATATTTATCAGCAATAGCATTTTACATCTTTACCCTCTCAGCAAATGCGCAAGTATTCAAAAAAAATGAAACTTTTACACGCCAGGATACATTGAGTGGAAGTATTACACCCGAACGTGCATGGTGGGATGTGGTGATGTATGATTTGCAGGTAAAACCAGAGTTCACTAATTTTTCCATCAGCGGCACCAATACCATCTACTTTAAAATTGTAAAAAATCCTGCTTCCAGGATGCAGATTGATTTGCAAGAGCCATTAGTTATTGACAGTGCATGGCTCAATGATGTGCCAGTAACATTCACACGTGATGGAAATGCCTGGTTGATTGATTTGCCCAAAGGTAAAATGCCAAAATCATTACCACAGAATCAATACAAGAGCGGGCCGCTTCAACAATTAAAACTTGTTTATCATGGTATTCCTAAACCTGCAATGAATGCACCTTGGGATGGTGGCCTTGTTTGGAAAAAAGATGAGAAAGGAAACCCATTGATAAATGTGGCTTGCCAGGGACTTGGCGCAAGCGTGTGGTGGCCATGCAAAGACCATCAAAGCGATGAGCCAGACAGTACACTCATCAGCATTACTGCACCTGATACATTGATGAATATTTCGAATGGAAGATTGAGAAATACTTCTGCTTCCATCAACGGTTATAAAACTTGGACATGGTTTGTATCGCAACCCATCAACATTTACAACATCACCATGAATATTGGTAAGTATGCACATTTCAGTGATACACTCATGGGAGAAAAGGGAAAATTAGATTTGGATTATTATGTGATGGAATACAATCTTAATAAAGCAAAGAAGCAATTTGAAGTGGTAAAGCCTATGCTTCGTGCATTTGAATATTGGTTTGGCCCCTATCCTTTTTATGAAGACGGATATAAATTGGTTGAAAGTTTTCATTTGGGAATGGAGCACCAAAGTGCTGTAGCCTATGGTAATAAATTCATGAATGGTTATCGTGGCAGGGATTTAAGTGGCACCGGCTGGGGACTGAAATGGGATTTTATTATTGTGCATGAAAGCGGGCATGAATGGTTTGGAAATAATATTTCTACCAAAGATGTGGCTGATATGTGGGTGCATGAAGGGTTTACCAATTACAGTGAAACCCTGTTTATTGATTATATATACGGAACTGATGCCGGCAATGAATATGTGCAGGGCATCCGCAAAAACATCAGAAATGATAAACCCATCATTGGCACTTACAACCTTAACAGTGAAGGCAGCGGCGATATGTATTACAAAGCCAGCAACATGATTCATATGATTCGCCAAATTATAGGTGATAAGAGTACTTTCCGTTTGTTGCTCCGTGACATGAATGAAAAGTATTATCATAAAACAGTTACAGGGGCTGAAATTGAAGACTTCACCAGTAAACGAACTGGTTTTAATCTCTCCAAAGTATTTGATCAGTATTTACGCACCACACAAATCCCTACACTGGAATATTACCTGGAAACGAACAGCGGCATGCAAACTTTATACTACCGCTGGAGCAATTGCATCAAAGGTTTTAACATGCCCATTAACCTGCCAGGCAACAGCAATGGCAAATATGGCCTTGTACTGGCAACTGAGCAATGGCAACGTATGCGTACCAATTTTAAAGAAGGCGAAGACTTGCAGAACCTGATGGACAAGAACTTTTATGTTACATACAAAAAAGTAAAGTAATATCTTCGTCAGCAGTATGGGAACAATCAGAAAACAGGCGATTTACTCCAGCATTGTCATCTATCTTGGCTTTTTTATTGGTTTCATCAATACTTGGTTTTTTATTCGCAGTGGTGAAAACACATTTACTCCCGACCAATTTGGTTTAACCCGTTTGTTTTATGATGTAGGGCAATTAATGTTCTCGGTTGCTTCCTTTGGTGTAGCTGCAGTATTATATAAATTCTTTCCATACTACCAGGATAATCTGGAGAAAAAGAAAATTGACTTGTATGCGTGGGTCTTACTCCTTCCAATGCTTGGTTTTTTACTGGTAATTGCGGGAGGTTACTTGTTTGAACCACTAATTATACGCAAGTACAGTGAGCGTTCTGCTCTTTTTGTTGATTACTACTACTGGGTGTTCTTTTTTGGAGCAGGCGTTTTATTGTTCAGTGTGTTTGAAGCGATTTCATGGACAAAGAAGTCAACTGTTTTTCCTAATTTCTTAAAAGAAACAGGTTTGCGATTGCTTACGCTGGCACTGGTGCTGCTGTTTTATTTTCAATTATTAAATTATGATTGGTTTATCAAGCTCTTTGCGTTTCAATACCTCATTATTGCTTTCGTATTATTTCTTGTACTGAAATGGAAAATGGACATTCCGTTTACATTCACACCCAGTAGGGTTACGCAGAAATTTAAAAAGAAAATGTTTACGCTGGGTTCGTTGGTTTATGGAGGCACCATCCTTGTTGTATTATCTCAAGTAGCAGATAGCTTAATCATTGGAAGTCTTGGTGGGACCCGTGATATAGGCATTTATAATTTTTCAGCATATATAGCAACGCTTGTACAAGTACCCCAGCGAAGCATTACATCTATTGCATTACCAATACTCTCACAGGCATGGAAAGATAAAAATATGAACGAGATTGATAGAGTGTACAAACGCACTTCCATCAATCTTTTGCTGATTGGAATGTTTATTCTCGGTGGTATTTGGCTGAATATTGAAGACGCATACGATGTGTTTGGAATACAGGAAGCATACAAATCAGGATTGTATATTATTTTAGTATTAGGTATTACAAGATTAATTGATGCAGGCACAGGTGTTAATAGTGAAATTATTGGCACATCTACTCAATGGCGTTTTGAATTTTTTTCACGCATCTTGCTTATACTTGTATTTATTCCGCTCAATTATATTTTGATTAAGCAATACGGATTGATGGGCGCTGCGTATGGTAATCTCATCGCCTTTACAGTATACAATACTGTGCGGCTTATCTTTTTAAAAGTAAAATTCAACCTGCAACCATTTAACAGCAAAACATTGTTGAGTATTGTAATGGCTGTGGTAATTTATTTTGTTTGCCATTATTTGTTCAACAGTTTTGTTGGCTTGCCGGGTATTATTGCCAGAAGTTCCGTATTTGCACTATTGTTTATTGCTGCGGTTTATTTTTTGAAATTGACGCCTGATGCACAGCAGTTGGTTGAGGTAGTGAAGAAGCGATTGGGTTTACAGAAGAATTAAGAGAATCGTTTCAACTCGTTAAGCATAATTCTACCTTCGTATATAGCCTTACCAACAATAGCACCACTGCAACCTATAACCGCCAGTTCATCCAAATCTTTTATATTGCTTACGCCACCACTGGCAATGAAATGCAGTTGAGGAAATTTTTGCAAAATGTTGGTATATAGTTCGGTTGAAGGACCTTCCAGCTTTCCATCTTTGCTCACATCCGTACAAAATATTTGGTGCACGCCGTGTGCAATATATTTTTCAATGAAGTCGTAAATCCAGATGTCGGTTGTTTCCAACCAGCCGCTTACAGCAATTTTTTCATCTTTTACATCAGCACCCAATAAAAACTTATCGGCACCAAATTGCTTCAGCCAGCTTACAAAGCGTTCTTCATCTTTTACCGCAATACTTCCTACTGTTGCCAATGCAGCACCGGAACTGAATACAATCTTTACATCTTCTTCCTGCTTAATACCGCCGCCGAAATCAATGATGAGCGAAGTTTTACCGGCGATGGTTTCCAATACCTTCCAGTTTTTTACGGCACCAGCTTTGGCACCATCTAAATCTACAAGATGCAAACGCATTAAACCTGCGTCTTCAAATTGTTTCGCTACTTCTAATGGATGCTCATTATAAATTGTTTTCAAATTATAATCGCCTTGTGTTAAACGAACACATTTCCCATCTATTAAATCAATCGCAGGAATTATTTGCATTATCAGTTATGAATTATAAATTCTATAAATTCAGAAAATTAGAAAGTATCTTCTCTCCCACTTTCGCACTTTTCTCAGTATGAAATTGCACTCCGTAGAAATTATCTTTTTGCACAGCACCACAATATTCAACTCCATAATTGGATGTACCTATGCAGTAGGTATTCATTTCCGCAAAATAGCTGTGCACATAATAAACAAAACTTTGTTCGGGAACATCTTTGAACAGATTTGTTTTGAGGCTGTACAAATTGTTCCAGCCAATCTGTGGTACTTTTATCGGAATATCAGGACTTACAACTTCACTTTGAAACAACTTCACCTTTGCAGGAATAATTCCCAAACATTCTGTATCACTTTCTTCTGAATGCTCAAAGAGCAACTGCATACCCACACAAATACCAAGTACAGGTTGTTTCAATTCTTTAATCACATTATCCAGTTCTTTTTCTTTCAAACTATCCATGGCGCTTCGTGCTGCTCCTACACCGGGGAAGATGACTTTATCTGCAGAAAATAATTCATCCTTATCATCTGTAACTTTTGCCTCTAATCCTAATCGTTCTAACGTAAAAAGAACTGATTGAATATTCCCCGCATTATATTTTACGATTGCTAAATTCATTTCAACACTCCTTCTAAAAATTCTTTTGTTCTCATTGCTACATCGGTTGTTCCTTCCAATGCTTTAATATATGCACTTCCAATAATAGCACCATTTGCATGTGCACAAGCTGCATCAAATGTTTGCTTGTCTTTTATTCCAAAACCCACCAGCACCGGATTTTTCAACTGCATGGATTTTAACTTTTGCAAATATGTATTTACATCCGTCATAATTTTATCGCTGCCTGTGGTGGAAGATGATGAAACAGCATATAGGAAGCCGTTACTTAAACTGTCCAGCTTTTTAATGCGCTCATCACTTGTTTCAGGAGTTACCAAGAAAATAAAATCCAAGCCATTTTGTTTGATGATGGCTCCATATTCTGTTTCAAATTCATACTCCGGCAAGTCGGGCAATATCAATCCATCTACACCAACACTTGCAGCATCTTTACAAAAACGCTCAAAGCCGTATTGCAAAACAGGGTTCATATAACCCATCAACACAACAGGCACATGAATTTGGTTTCTGAAATCTTTTAGTTGCTCAAACAGTTTTTCAATCGTCATTCCATTTGAAAGTGCAATGCTGCTGCTGTGCTGAATAACCGGGCCATCTGCTAACGGATCGCTGTATGGCATTCCGAGTTCAATTAAATCAGCACCGTTTTGCTGTAATGCATTCATTACTTCAATTGTGCTGTACAATTGAGGATAGCCTGCAGTGCAGTATACATTCAGCACTCTGCTGCTTTTCTTTTCAAATAATTCTTTTATTCTGCTCATATATTTTACCACAGTGTCATAGAGAGCACGGAGCAATATTGTGTCTCCATGCTCTCCGTGGATTAGTTTATAAATAGTTCATATACGTTGCCAAATCCTTATCCCCTCTTCCGCTCAAACAAATAATCACCTGGTCAGTTTCTTTAAATTGATAATTGTGTAACACTGCAAACGCATGCGCCGTTTCCAATGCCGGAATAATTCCTTCCAGCCTGCTCACTTCAAATGCAGCTTGCAACGCTTCTTCATCTGTTGCACTTAAAAAGATACCTCTACCGCTCTCATACAAATGTGCATGCAAGGGGCCAATGCCGGGATAATCCAAACCCGCAGAAATACTATGCGGCTCCGTTACTTGTCCATCATATGTTTGCATGAGCAAACTTTTACTGCCATGCAAAATACCCGGCTTCCCCAGTTGTGTTGTAGCAGCACTCATGCCACTGTTCACACCATGCCCTGCTGCTTCCACTGCAATCAACTGCACACTCAACTCATCTAAGAAATGATAAAACGCACCTGCCGCATTACTACCACCACCCACACATGCCATTACATGCGTTGGTAATTCATTACCTGTTTTTTCTTTTAACTGCCAGCGCATCTCTTCGCTGATCACACTCTGAAATCTCGCCACCATATCAGGATACGGATGCGGCCCCACCACACTACCAATGATATAATGTGTATCGTTAGGATTATTAATCCAGTCACGAATGGCTTCATTGGTTGCATCCTTCAATGTTTTACTTCCGCTTGTTGCAGGAATCACTTTTGCACCCAGCATTTTCATACGTGCCACATTGGGCGCCTGCCGTTCAATATCTTTTTCGCCCATGTACACAATACACTCCACACCTTTCAACGCACACACGGTTGCAGTCGCCACTCCATGCTGACCTGCACCTGTCTCTGCAATAATTCTTTTTTTACCCAGCCGATGTGCCAATAAAATTTGCCCCACCGTGTTATTGATTTTATGTGCCCCTGTGTGACATAAATCTTCACGTTTCAACCAAATGTTGGTATTGAATTGCTTGCTCAACCGTTGTGCATAGAATAACGGTGTAGGACGTCCGACATAATCTTTGAGCAATGCACGAAACTCTTTTTGAAAATCTGCATCGTACATAATTTCCAAATAACGACTCTGCAATTCTTCCACATTCCGATGCAGCATTTCAGGAATATACGCCCCGCCAAATTTTCCGTAATAACCTTGCGATGAAGGTTGTTGATATGTTTGTGTTGTTGTCATGTTATTTTCTTTTGGTAGTCACCGATGTTACAACTATTTAGCTTCTGTTGCGTCGCACTCTTCATCTACCGAAACTCTATTGTGCAAGGCACTATTGAGCAAAGGCATGTCTTGTACTTTTTTAATTCTATTCTACTTTCTTATCTCCTCCACAAACCTCCGCACCATCTCCATATCCTTTACGCCGGGTATCTTTTCAAACTTACTGTTTACATCCAGTGCAAATAAATCCTTAGCCACATCTTCCTTTGCAAATTCTTTGATAGTAGTTGTATCTGTTGGCTCAATACCACCGCTTAGAAAAAACGGCTTGCCAATGTTCAGTCCATGCAGCATTTGCCAGTTAAACTTTTTGCCTGTGCCGCCATAACCTGCACCAATCGTATCAAACATGTACATATCTACTGCTTCCATATAATCCTTAATCATCCACGGGATATTA
>JBKCJY010000118.1:0-10172 GCA_046301455.1 Chitinophagaceae bacterium
GGTGCTGCATGCGGAAACGTTACTTCACCTCCAAATGTTTGATGTTCCATACTCGTTTATTTCAAATTTCTTTTTAATTATTGTTATACTAAGTAGAAGAATAAGAATACAAATACCCAAACCAAATCTACAAAGTGCCAGTACAAACCAATTTTTTCAATCATCAAATAATGACCTCGTCTTTCAAACACACCACGCCAAGCCATCAAGGTTACTATAATATTAATCACCACACCACTAAATACGTGAAAGCCGTGAAAACCTGTAATCGTAAAAAAGAAGTTGGCAAAATTGCTGCTTGCAACTGTACCATCAGCATTTGGGAAAGGATTGCGTCCCCACCATGCACCCTGGTCGTGTAAGTGATGCCACTCCCAAGCCTGGCAGCTTAAGAAAGCAATACCTCCAAGTATGGTCCATATCATCCACTTAATAACCCCTTTTTTATTTCCGTGATGACCTTCATGTACCGCCAGCACCATTGTTACAGAGCTCACAATCAGAATAAAAGTCATCAAGCTCACAAACACCAACGGAAGATTGGCATGCCCTGCAAACGGAAAAGAGTTAAATACAATGTTTGGATCAGGCCATGATTCACTGCTCATACGAACAGTACCATACGAAATCAAAAAAGCGCCAAATGTAAATGCGTCACTCATTAAAAAGTACCACATCATCAATTTTCCATACTCAAGGTTAAAGGGGCTTTTACCGCCACTCCACCATTTTGTATTTGCCGCTGCTGCTGCGTGTGCCATTAATTAAAATTTAATTAGTCTTATAATTTATACATGCTGTTTATGCCACCAAAAGGAAAAACAAAAACAGGTAAATCCAGAGTACATCTACAAAATGCCAGTATAAACCGGCAATTTCAACAGGCGTAGTGCTGTAATATTTTGTTTTAGAGCTAAAGGCCCTTGCAAAAATTACCAGCAATGCAATTACACCTCCTACAACGTGTAACGCATGTACCCCTGTTATAATGTAAAAGAACGAACCCGCCACACTATCCTTAAACGTAATTTTCTGTTGCCACAATTCCTGAAAGCCCAGGTATTGTGTTGCCACAAAACCCAAACCCAGCAATGTTGTGAGCAATACCAGGTTTTTATATTTTAATGTTTCCCTGTTTTTTAAAGCACGATAAGCCAGGTAAATGGTTCCGCTGCTTAACAAAATCAAAACAGTTGAAACAAAAAAGATCTTCGGCATTTGTACAGGCTGCCATCCCGCCTGGTTACTCTTTACAATGTATGCGCTGGTAAAACCGGCAAACATCATTGTTATACTTCCAATAGCTACCCACAGTGTAAACTTGTGCGGGTGCATTTTTTTATTACTTGTACGCTCACTCATAACCGATTCCATCTTCAATCTGTTTAAATCAAATTCAATTTTGTACTTACATATTTTCTTTTATTGAGTCATCTTATCTGCTAATAACGCCAGTAACACAATTGGCAAATAAATATAACTGCTGAACATCACCCTTCTTGCACTCTTCACATCCATACTTATATACAACCGCACACATTGAATCACCATTACTGCATTTGCTACAATCAAAATCCAAAAGCTTACTACGCCACTCATGTGAGTGAAATAAGGAAGCATTCCCACCGGTATCATTAGCAAACTCCAGATGATGGTTTGTATAGCTGTAAACTTCGTTGGTCCTGTTTGCGAAGGCAGGAGTTTAAAACCCGCCTTTGTATAATCAGTATGTGCCACCCAGGCTATTGCCCAAAAATGAGGAAACTGCCAAATGAACTGAACAGCAAATAAAACCCATCCGCCTGTCCAGCTGAATGTATCTCCGTCATAAGCGGCAGCCCAACCAATTAAACAGGGTAATGCACCAGGTATACCGCCAATCAGCACTGCAACTGAATTTATTTTTTTAAGCGGTGTATACACAAAGCTGTAAATAAATAAACTCAACAGTGATAACCCTGCTGCATACCAGTTAAACCACAAACCCAATATCAAAGAACCAATAATTGCTGCTGCAAAGGCAAACGTACTTGCTTCATTCACACTCATTCTTCCTGCTGCTACAGGCCGGTTGCCCGTGCGTTTCATTACAGCATCTGTATCTTTTTCGGTGATCTGGTTAATAGCATTTGCACTGCCTGTAACCAGCATCCCTCCGATAAATAAAAGAACAATACTCTTCCAGTCAAACTCCACAACATTGGGCGCCAGCATATAACTGATCACACTGCTGAAGACCACCGTAAAACTCAGCGTAAATTTGATGAGCTGTTTATAGTCATCCACCTTACGCATCAAAGCACTTTTTTCTTTCTTCGCTGTTTCTGTATCTGCTGTGCTCAACTTTATGATTCTTCAATCACATTGCTGTGATTTCTTTTTTCAATTAATGTTTGCTTTCGTTCTCTCCCACCGGTGTGGTTTGAGGAATAAATTCATGACCATCTTTTCCATAGTCATACGCCCAGCGGTGTACTTCAGGAATTTCGCCCACCCAGTTCCCATGTCCCGGGTTTACGGGAGTAGTCCATTCCAATGTGTTTGCACCCCATGGGTTTTGTGTTGTTACTTTTCTTCCTTTCCAGATGCTGTAAAAGAAGTTGAATAAAAACAGGAGCTGCACAAGGAATACAATAATTGAAACAATACTGATGAACTGATTAAGCGGTCCGAAGTTTTTAAATGACTCCCAAATGCTGAAATCATAATAACGGCGTGGCATACCAGCCAAACCACTGTAGTGCATTGGCCAGAAAATTAAATATGCGCCGATCATCGTTGCCCAGAAATGGATATAGCCTAATGTATTATTAAGATAACGTCCATACATTTTGGGATACCAATGATAGATGCCTGCAAACATGCCAAACATACTTGCCACACCCATTACAATATGGAAGTGTGCAATTACAAAATAAGTATCATGTAAATGAATATCTAGTGCTGAGTTACCAAGGAAGATACCTGTTAAACCACCGCTGATGAACAAACTCACAAAACCTAACGCAAACAACATAGCAGGTGTAAAACGTAAACTTCCTTTCCAGATAGTAGTGAGCCAGTTAAATACTTTGATGGCACTTGGTACCGCAATCAATAATGTAAGTAATACAAAGAATGCACCGAGGAACGGATTTAATCCTGTTACAAACATGTGATGCGCCCATACCAAGAATGCAAGAATTGAAATTGCAAACAAAGAACCGATCATGGCCATATAACCAAAGATGGGTTTGCGGCTGTTTACTGATAGGATTTCACTCACCATACCCATGGCCGGTAAGAGAATGATATATACTTCAGGGTGACCAAGGAACCAGAACAAGTGCTGATAGAGAATGGCACTACCACCTTCATTTGGCAACGCCTGTCCGCCAATATAAATATCACTCAGGTAGAAACTTGTACCAAAGTGACGATCAAAAATCAAAAGAATGAAACCACTGAACAATACAGGGAATGATAATACACCCAATACAGCAGTAAAGAAGAATGCCCAGATGGTAAGAGGCAAACGTGTCATGCTCATACCTTTTGTACGCATGTTCAATACGGTTGCGATATAGTTCAAACCACCGAGTAATGCTGATACAACAAACAATGCCATTGATACAAGCCACAAATCCATCCCCACTTTACTTCCCGGTGATGCCTGACCTAATGCACTCAATGGCGGATAAGCCGTCCATCCTCCACTGAAAGGACCTGTTTGTACAAACAATGAAGAAAGCATTACAATACTGGCAATAAAGAAGAACCAGTAAGAAAGCATGTTTAAGAAAGGTGAAGCCATATCACGTGCACCACACTGTAAAGGAATGAGCAGGTTAGAAAACGTTCCGCTCAAACCAGCAGTTAATACAAAGAACACCAACACCGTTCCGTGCATCGTTACCAATGCATAATAAGCTTCGGGTTGCAGTTGACCACCACGTGCCCACTCGCCCAATAAATCTTCCAACCATGGAAACTTTGCATCAGGAAAACCTAATTGCAAACGGAACACTACCGAGAAGAAACCACCCAGTACTGCCCAGAACATTCCTGTGATCAAAAACTGCTTCGCAATTGTTTTGTGATCCTGGCTGAAAACATATTTGGTCAAAAATGTTTCATGGTGATGCTCATGATGCACTTCGTGATGTGCTTCATGCGGAACACTTGTTACATGCTCGTGAATATGTGTGGCTTCGCTCATAATATTTTATTTACTCTTGTTCGTAATTAAGGTTTCAAAACGGCAGCAGTTGCATTTGATGTTTTTGTTGTGTCTGCTGCTGCAGGCGCTTTCGGTTCTTTATCAGGATAAGCAGCCCAGTAGTTGGGTTTTTGCTTAGCCATCCATATATCAAACTCTTCTTGTGTTACCACTTCAATAATTCCTTTCATAGAGTAGTGACCGTTACCGCACATTTGATCGCAACTTATTTCGTAAGCAAAGTTTTCATTGCCGGTACGCTCTTTCATTTCTTTTGTAGTGTACTTAGGTGTGAACCAAAGTGTGGTTGGAATACCAGGCACCGCATCCATCTTCATACGGAAATGGTTTAATCCTACGTCATGAATTACATCACGGCTGTGAATGATCAAATGAACAGGACGACCTTTTACCACATACATGGTTTGTGTTGTAACTACATCATCAAAGTTTGCTTTATCTGCTTTTAATTTTAATTCCGAATTATCTTCAAAAAGCTGTCCTAAAGGATTACTCTTTTCATCACTGATGGCTTTGACACTTGTTTTACCAAAATCTTTATCCTTTCCGGGGTAACGCATAATCCATCCAAACTGCTTACCAATGATTTCAACTTTCAATGCATTTTCTGGAGCATCTGAAGTAATACGGAACCAGAATTTCAAACCAAATACAACAAGCACCGTTAAGAAGATAGCAGGCACAACCGTCCAGATTACTTCCAGTTTATTGTTATGCGGAAAATAGAATGCTTTTTTTCCTTCTTTAGCCTGATATTTCCAAGCAAAGAAGAATAACAAAAATTGTGTGATAACAAATACAAGGCCTGTGATGGCTGTAGTCATCATAAACATCCTGTCAATTTCTTCGCCTTCAACTGAAGCAGACCCTTGCGGAAACAATGTTGTTTTATACAATTGATCATTGCAATACCAAACGCCAATAAAGCCGATGATCATAAAGCCCAGCAGCAAAAATGCGTTGATGCGGTTGTTCTGTTGCTTGGCTTTTTCTTCACCTTTCAATACGCTTACGTATTCGCTGGCTTTTGCAATCTGAAAGATTACAATAAACACCAGGGCCGCCGCTGCAATTACCAGGTAAGTTTGTGAAGTCATACGAATGCAAATTATTTATAGTTGTTCAAATCTAGTTTTACTGTTCAATCAATTATGTATGGTGAATGATACTTTCTTTCACCAACGGATGATTCTTTGGCAACAAGGATGCTTTAGTTAAATACCTTGCTGTTAAGAACATCACCAGTCCCAAAAATCCGGCACCTATACCGAGGCTGTATATAAAATGTACAGGGTCATTTGATGCTGCACCTAATTTCTTTAAAGGGCCCGGAGTAACCATTTGGTAAAAATCAAGCCAGTGACCAAAGATGATTACAACAGCCATGATGGTTACTACTGTATAGTTACGTTTGGAACCACGCTTCATCAGTATCAATAAAGGAGCCAAAAAGTTGATAATTAAATTGAGGTAGAAAATACCTTTGAAAGGGCCGGGCTTACCGGGTATACCCACACGGTCAATAAAATAAACCGTTTCTTCAGGCTGGTTACTGTACCAAATGAGCATGAACTGAGAAAACCACAGGTAGGTCCAGAATACAGAGAAGGCAAACATAAACTTACCAATGTCGTGTATATGTTCATCAGTAACAAACTCTAAGTAACCGAGATTCTTCAAATACACCACAAACAACATCATCAACGAAATACCTGCAACCCATGAGCTGGCAAATGTATACCAACTGTACATGGTGCTGAACCAATGTGCATCTATACTCATCAACCACATCCATGGCAATGTGCTCATTACTGTAAGACCATAAGTTACAAGGAATGCTGCTGCAATAGCTAATGTTTTCCAGTAATTCGTATGATCGCTGGGCTCACCTAAATCTTCGGCAATAGATAGTTTACGGAACCAGTTGCGGAACCACATCCACAAACCAACTGATGTTACAGAAAGTACGGTATAGAACATAGGATTTAAGAATCCTGCTTTCCATGTAAGTTTTGCATCATGCTTTACATGCTCCGTATCTTTCCAGTGATAGATATGATGATCATCACTCACCCACACATATGCTAATAAAATAACCAATGCAATCGGGCCGAGGTAATTGATAGAGCCGGAAATTGCTTCAGGCACACGACGAAATGCTAAAGGCCAACCACCCTGTGCCAAAGTTGTGGCACTGATGAAGAAGAAGCTTGCAGCACAAACCAATAACCAAAAAATTCCATTGTGCATTAATGCCATCCAGAATTTAGTTGCTCCGTAAGAATGCGGGTCTGTTTCGCTTCCACCATGGTGTCCGCCAAACGGGCTGAGGAATACTACACCCAGCAACAGTGTAATTACACCAACTGCCATCAAAGCGTAGCTCCATTTTTTTAATCCGCCGGGTATTTCAAATTGCTCTTTCAGTACCATTAGAAATCAGTTTATGTTGAATGTTCGTTTTGGTTGTTCTTATTTTGTTTTTGTGGTGTCTGCTGTTGACGCTGCTGCAGGAGCAGGTGCGCCACCAGGCTGCATACTTTTTACATAATGAATTACCATCCAGCGTTGCTTAGTGCTAAGCTGTGATGCATAGCTACCCATTAAGTTCTTGCCGTAAGTAACAGAGTACATCATTTGTCCTTCCGGCATTTTACTTACGATTGGATCTGCCACAAGGTTTTTAGGTGCAATAGGATAAGGGCCGTCGCCACCTTTATATAACGGGCCATTACCATCCAATTTTTCACCATGACAAATACCGCAGTTGATATTGTACAAACGCTTGGCTTCAGCCATATCTTTTTCGTTCAACGCAGGTAATGGATTGGCAATTTGTTTTGATGCCACATAGTTTGTTGTATCGCCAGTTTTATCCATTGCCAAAGGAAATGCACCAATATCGCCACGCTTAATGGTACCTGCAACAGGAGCAGCATCATAATAAATACCTGCATCTTTCAAATTGCTGTGATCAGCATACGTTTCTACTGCACGGCTGTAAGCCATATCCGGCATATAAACAGTACCGGGATCGTTTTTACCTGCTGAGCGGCAGCTTACAAAGCCTGCTGCTGTCAACGCCATTAATCCAAATGATAAAATCTTAGTTATACGCATGTCGTATTTTTTATGCAGTTACAGTTGATTCGTCTTCAAACATTTTACGGTCTTTTGCATAGTTGCCCAGCCACCATCCGGTTTCAGCTTCTTTCTCAAATACTTCTACAGCGCCTGCACTGTGCAAAAAGGCTTTTACTTCTTCTACATTTGTTTTATCTGTTACTTCCAGCGGCATTACAAACAAATCATCTGTTGCACGCAAGTGAAAGTGATCTTTCTTTACAAACGGAGCTAACTGGCAGAGGTAGCAAAAGGTTAACACCATACCCACAGCTGCACACAATACCGTTAATTCAAAAATGATAGGAATGAATGCAGGTAAAGGCAGCAATGGTTTACCACCAATATTCAAAGGCCAATCTTTAGTAAATACCCAGCTCATAAATGAGAGCGCAGTGGTAGTACCTGTGATGGCATAAATAAAACCTGCGGTGTGTAAGCTGGTATCACGCAAACCCATTGCATGGTCTAAACCATGAATCGGAAATGGAGTGTACAAATCATGAATCTTGTAACCATTCTTTCTTGTGTTTTTAACAGCAGGAAACAATGTTTTTTCATCATCAAAACAGCCTACTATGAATTTTTTTACGGGCATATATGCTTTTTTTCTGAATCAATTATTAATGTGCGTGTGCATGCGCTTTCGCAAACTCATCTGTACTTTGTGCTTCAATAGGATCCATTGCTTCTTTATAGCTTTCACCACTTCTCTTTAAAATATGTTTGATCTCTGCAATTGCAATTACAGGGAAATATTTGGAGAAGAGGAAGTAACAGGTAAAGAACAATCCGAATGAACCGAGGTAGAAACCAACTTCCCATATTGTGGGGCGATAGTACACAGACCATGATGATGGCAGGTAGTCACGATACAATGAAGTAACGATGATTACAAAACGCTCAAACCACATACCGATGTTTACCACCACACTCATTAAGAAGGTGAATGCGATATTTCTTCTCAGCTTCTTTACCCAGAACAACTGCGGTGTAATTACGTTACAGGTCATCATCAACCAGTAACTCCAGCCATAAGGACCTGAGATACGGAATTTAAAGAATGCATCATATTCATATTTACTAGCTCCATACCATGCCATGAACAACTCCGTTAAGTATGCACAACCCACAATTGAACCGGTTAATACAATAACCTTGTTCATATTTTCAATATGACTGATGGTGATATAATCTTCCAGCTTTAAAACTTTACGAGTAACAATCATCAGTGTTTGCACCATTGCAAATCCGGAGAAGATGGCACCCGCAACGAAATAAGGAGGGAAGATGGTAGTGTGCCAACCAGGAATAACTGAAGTGGCGAAGTCGAATGATACGATGGTATGTACTGAAAGTACGAGTGGTGTACTTAAACCCGCAAGCACCAATGATAAACTTTCATGACGCTGCCAGTGCTTTGTACTACCTGTCCAACCAAATGCTGTTACACCATAAAATGTTTTGGCCCATTTCTTTTTGGCACGGTCACGAAGTGTAGCCATATCAGGAATCAAACCACTGTACCAGAACAAAAGAGAAACGGTGAAATAAGTTGAAATCGCAAATACGTCCCACAACAGCGGTGAGTTAAAGTTTACCCACAAAGGACCACGGCTGTTAGGATAAGGCAATACAAAGAAGGCCATCCACACACGACCCATGTGCCATACCGGGAACTGACCGGCGCACATTACCGCAAAGATGGTCATCGCTTCTGCTGCACGGTTTACACCTGTTCTCCATCCCTGGCGGAACAACAATAAGATCGCTGAGATCAATGTACCGGCGTGACCAATACCTACCCACCATACGAAGTTGGTGATATCCCAACCCCATCCGATGGTTTTATTCAAGTTCCACATACCAGTACCATATACAACTTCCACATAAAGACTCACTACACCAAACAACAACAATGCTGCAGATACCAAAAATCCAATCCACCACATACGTGTGGGTGCCGCCTCAACCGGCTTACAAATATCTTCGGTAACCTGAGCGTAGGTTTTATGACCATCTACCAATGGTTCCCGGGTCTGTGATTCGTACCTTAATGATGCCATATTCTTGTTTAAGCTTTAACTCTAATTTGCCCAGAAGCAAACTTTGAGTTTTGGTTTTTTATTTTTTGGTGCGGCCAACAGTGCATCAATTTTTGCTTCTGTTGCGTCGCACTCTTGTACGTTCTTAATCCTATTGAGCATTAATGTGCTGCCTCTGCTTTCTTTTCTTCGTGCTTCTCTTCTTTATGCTCTTCTCCATGTCCACCACCTTCTTCTTCATTTCCTACATGACGATCTGTATTACGCAGCTTTGCCATGTAACCTACATTCGGTAACACGTGCAATTGCTCCAGAGAATAGAAGGTACGGTGTACACCTTCTTTTGTACGGAGAATATGAATTGCACTTTCTTTATCGTTTACATTTCCAAATACAATGGCATTGGTTGGACAAGCCTGCTGACAAGCAGTTTTAACATCACTGTCAACCAGCGGTCTGCTTTCTTTCTTCGCATTCAACTTGCCTTCCTGTAAACGCTGTACGCAGAATGAACATTTTTCAATTACACCACGGCTTCTTACAGTAACATCAGGATTCAACACCATGCGGGTTAAATCATCATTCATTTGTGTAGTTACTTCATTTAAGCGGCCGCTTTCAATAATATCGTTCTGATTATCTTTAAAGCTGTCAGCTCCATTCCAGTCGTGCCAGTTAAAGCGACGAACTTTATAAGGACAGTTGTTGGCACAATATCTTGTACCGATACAACGGTTATACGTCATTTGGTTCAAACCTTCACTGCTGTGGTTGGTTGCAGCAAC
>JBKCJY010000119.1:0-10277 GCA_046301455.1 Chitinophagaceae bacterium
TATCTCGGTTTTCAGCTTTATCAAAGTAATGATTGCTGATGATGTTGTTGATGATGGCTTCCGTTTCATTTTTATACCGAACAGGAATGATTCTGTTTTTCTTAGTCCACGATTTTATTTGCTCAACGTATTTTACGTGTAGTGATTTGAGCACAGGTACTTTCATCTCCTTTAAAGCTGCTGCATTACAGTGTTGTTCATATTGCCCCTTCATAGGTATTACCAGCAATTTCTTCTTTAAATACAAAGCTTCAGCAGGTGTTTCAAAACCTGCACCGCATAACACCCCTTTGCAGTGAATGAGGCTTTCAATGAATTCATCGTTTGTAACAGGTTTTATTTGAACATTCTCATTTACATATTCTTCTTTGCTATGTTTGCTAAACACCTGCCATTTGCAATTATTAATTTTGCTGAGAACTTTTATAATATGGGCATCATCATAAGCTGGTAAGTAAACAGTATAATAATCCTCAACTGTTGGCACAGCTTCTCTTATCTGGCTGCGTATTACGGGTGTATAAATATTGTGATTATAACTTTTAAAATGAAACCCATACGCTTTTTTTACAGGGGCGTAATGATTTAAAATGAGTTGACCCAGTATATCAATATGTGCAGGTTTGGGGCTTTTATGATTGATTACTGCAGCCTGGTGGCTTAACCCCAAACATTTCACTCCTTTAAGTTTACAGGCCCATGCACTTACCGGCTCAAAATCATTGAGCACCAAATCATATTCATGAACAGGTACATTTTTTATTTCACGAATGAGATTGGGAATATTGGATCGTTTGATGGTGGCTAATACATCAACACCGCCGGTTTTTCCAAAAATGAAACTTAAACCTTTGAAACGGTACTTAACAGGATAGGGCAATTCAACGTCAGCTTGTATACCGCTTACTAAAATATCAAGCTCAGCTTTTTGCTGAAGAATGGGAATAATATCACGTGCCCTGCTTAAGTGCCCGTTGCCTGTGCCCTGTATGGCGTAGAGTATTTTCATTGGAGTTGTTTATTTAAGTAATTCAAATTCGGCTACCAAATTTTGAAAGAGTAAAGAGTTGTTTACTTCCACTTCATCATCCAATTCTGTTTCAGCAACTGCAAATTCAGCTTCATCATATTTGTAAAGTGTCCACTCACCTTGTATAAATTCCAGTGCGGTTAAGTTTTCAATCCAGTCGCCGCTGTTGAGGTATGCAACGGAGCCATGCTCATTATTCATTTCCTTTATTTGCGGCTGATGAATATGGCCACACACTACAAAATCATATTGATTGCTGATGGCAATATCTGCAGCCGTTTGTTCAAAATTGTTGATGAACTTTACAGCGCTTTTTACACCGTTCTTTATTTTTTTTGAAAGTGAGAGTTTGCCTTTGTTGAAAATTTTTTCCGAAATAAAATTTACAAAACGGTTGATGAGGATGAGTATATCATAACCCACCGCACCCAGTTTAGCAAGCCATTTACTGTGCTTCATGGTTACATCAAACACATCACCATGAAAGAACCATGCTTTTTTTTCTGCATCCAGTTCAAGTACCAGTTTATTTACAATAGAGAATGATCCAATCTTAAAACCTGCAAAGCGGCGCAGCATTTCATCATGATTGCCCGGTATGTAATAAATTTTCACACCCTTACTCATCCAGCCTGTTAAATACTTAATCACTTTCATATGGCTTTTTGGCCAATAGCGTTTGCTGAACTGCCAGATGTCAATGATGTCGCCGTTGAGTATTACGGTTTTTGGTTTGATGGATTTGAGGTATTGAAGCAACTCTTTTGCATGGCAGCCGTAGGTGCCCAGGTGAATGTCTGAAAGCACAACAATATCAAGCTTTCTTTTTTTTGCGTTTTGCATCGTGATTTTTTAAGGATAAGGAGGCGGGCAACAATATTCTGTTACAGATAACACTGAAGAAAATGGTTGTTAAGCTTTTCAATGGTTTTAAAATCGAATTACAGTAAAATAAAAAAGAGAATGTGAATACACGATTAAGGGAAGGTTAAGCTTGTGTAAACAGTTTCAGCAGCAGAAAGCTAAAGTTTAACAGCACTTGCTTATTTTTATTTTAAATTTCCTGCAGCTTCATGTTTGTAAAAAGCAAATTCATAATTAGTGTAAGCTTTCTCATTTTCTCTTTTATGGGATGCTCTTTGCTTTTCATCAAAGTGTATGCTCAAAAAAATATTCATTTCATCAATGGGCAGTGGTTTAATGGAACCGGTTTTAATACAACTGATTTCTATAGTGCCAACGGGATGTTGTCGAAGATGAAACCACCAATTGTTGATACCGTTATCGATTTAAAACAACAATACATTATTCCGCCTTTTGGTGAAGCTCACAATCACTCACCCGATACAGAACTGGATTTTGATATTTTTAATGAGCGATATCTTAGTGATGGCATTTTTTATATAAAAAATCCCAATAGCATACCTTTTACTACATCAAAAATTGAGGGCCGCATTAATAAACCCACTGCCGTTGATATTGTTTTTGCCAATGGCGGTTTAACAGCAACAGGCGGCCATCCCACAGGATTATACAATTACCTGCTTTCAACCATCTACAAAAAATCAATACTCGGCTGGACGAACCGAAGCCTGGAAGGACATGCGTTTTATGTAATTGATTCAAAAGAAAACATTGAGAAGAAATGGCCGTTTATCATGGCAGATAAGCCTGGATTTATAAAAGTATATTTATTGTACAGTGAAGAGTTTGAACAAAGAAAGAATGATACATTATTCAACGGAAGAAAAGGATTGGATCCTTTATTACTGCCGTTGGTTGTAAAGAAAGCGCATGCCGCAGGTTTAAAAGTGAGCTGTCATGTTGAAACGCCTGCTGATCTGCGTAATGCAGTAAAAGCGGGTGTGGATGAAATCAATCATCTGCCCGGTTACCAGGTGCGGTGGAAAGATGGGTATCAGCCCAACTATTATTTACTCACGCCGGCCATTGCAAAACAAATACAAAAGAAAAAAATTCATGTTGACCCTACCTATTCACTTGCCGAAACAGAGTTGTTTGAAAAAGATTCAGTGCAATGGAAAATGAGAAGAGACGTGCAGAAAAAAAATTTACTGCTTTTAAAAAAGTACAAAGTGCAGGTTACTGTTGGCTGCGACAGTTATAACTTCACTGCAAGAACAGAAGCAGATTATTTATACAAACTAAATGTATATACGAATCTTGAATTGTTGAAAATGTGGTGTGAAACAACACCACTTGCCATCTTTCCTCAACGCAAAATTGCTGCACTCAAAGAAGGATATGAAGCCAGTTTCTTAGTGCTCAAACAAAACCCACTGCAAAATTTTGAAGCAATTTATCAAATTCAACTTCGTGTAAAGCAGGGGCAAATGCTCTGGTAGTTCCATATAGTAATTAACAGGTTGTTCAAATAAAATGCTTCAAAACATGAAGCGTATGCTATGAAGCTATATAGAAAGCATTGTGTTGTTTAATGTTTATGCGAAGTATATAAATAAAAACACCCGCATTGAAATACAGGTGGTGTGTTCATGAGAAAAAAGTGATTGCTCTTAAAACGATTGAGTATGAGAAAATCTTGTAATATAAAATTATAATGACTGTGTAATGCCATCGTTAAGCAGGTGTTATTGAAACATTAAGCATTCTTATTCAAATAAAATGCCCCCTGAGAACAGGGGGCAGTAATAAAGGATACTTGCTTAAGGAAATCGTTTATAAATCAGTTCTATTAATACACATTTGTTTGAGGTGTAAAGCTGGTCCAACCAGTCATCCAGTTGGTAGTACCGAAAGCACCTACATACGTAGTTGTTGTAAAGCCGGTTAAACCTGTAAAGCTTGCACCACTCAAAGCCGGGCTTCCTGCTTTTGGCAAAAAGTTAGGAGCAGCAAGATTGAATGGGTTTTCTAATTGAATACCATTCCAGTCAGTATAAGTAATACAACCTTGACTTTCTGCTTGCGTACGTACCGCTGTTGCGTTAGTTAATGTGGTAGAGTTTACACGGTAAGGTGCTGTAACGGCATGTACAAGATTGTTACGAAACAATGAACGACCATCTAAGTATGCGGCTGCAGTAGAATCACTTTCAAACTGAAAACCTGCTACCTGGTAGCCCATTAAAATAGAATTCACCAATGCAAAATGAGTAGAACGGCGGAAACGTGTATTGAAGTTGTGATTCGCTAATGTACCTGCTGCACCATTGGGGCCACAAAAAGTAAAGTTGCTCAATTGAGGACGTGTTCTTGGAGATGCAGTTGTACCGGCACCATCATTATCACACTCAATTCCATTACCTGCATCACCACCATCTACAAACAAAGGATCACGAAGTGAAACGCCAAACTGAATACGGCCAACATATCCAAAATCAAAATCAAAATCATCATCAGCTGTTGCAAAGGCAATCAGGTTTCTGCAGTTTACGGTGCCACCAAAGAATTCATAAGCATCATCATTACCGTATGATACCTGTACATTTTCAATGATTGTTCCGCTACCAACTCCACCAAGTGTAAGACCGTTGATTTCTGAGTTAGGATCGGCAGCAATACCTGCAAACTCTATACGCACATATCGGAGAATGCCACTGTTATCATTGGCAAGACTTCCGCCATATACTGCATTAATACCACCTTCAAGCAATGGAGGTGTAGAACGGTTTGTTGGTGCATTACCGGCAATAGCAATACCACCCCAGTCACCGGGCCTGCGTTGTCCCGCAGGTTTACCTGATGTAAACACGATGGGTTCTGCAGCCGTACCATCAGCAATTAATCTTGAGTTTTGCTCAATAATCAATGCACCTTTATTAACGGTATCGCCCACAATTACAGAACCTGCTGCAAATGTTAAGCGTGCACGGTTGTTTACATACACATACCCTTTTAATGTGTATTTACCTTTTGGCAATTCAACATTTTCGTTGATGTTGCCGGTTAAAATTTTTGAAGCAATGATGCGCTCCTGAAGCGTTGTACCAACGGGGGTGTTTGTTCCTGTATTGCTTACAGAATCATCAATATCAACCTTAATACAAGATGTAACTGCAAAAAGACTGATGGCGGCTAATGAAGTGAGGACTTGTTTCATAATATCCTGTTTATTTTTTTTTAGTTGTTGCTTATTTTTTAAAATCAAAATCGTAAGTAAAACCAAGTGTGAATGTTGTACCAGGTTTAAAAGAGCTGAATGTTTTATCAATACTGCTGTTAAATACTTTTTGTGTGTTGCGGTTTTCGTAAGTTTCAATTGGTTGATTCAATAAATCGCTGATAGTTAAACGCAACTCACCTTTACGTTTGAGTATTTTTTGAGTAAACTGTAAGTCTAAAAGATGGCGTGGACGTTCATAGATATCGCCAAAATCAGCATTACCTACAAGCGCAAGTCTTTGACCTATGCGGTTATATAAAGCGGAGAACCCACTTCCTGCTTTTGAATCATACTGAAAACCTGCATTGATGAGGTAAGGTGATTGACCCTGTAAAGGACGCTGAGTTGGTGCTAATGCATTTCCTGATGCATCCACATTTGCCAATAATACTTCGGAATAAATTACGGATACATTTCCGGTAAAGAACAAACGCTCCAGCCAGAGTTTAGATTTATTAAAGAAAGAAAGATTTTTTCTGAATTCAACTTCTGCCCCATACAGTTGAGCGCTTGCTGCATTCTGAAATTCATATTGACGGCGTGTTGCAACACTTGCACTGTTTAAACGAAGCTCAATAGGATCAGTAAACTTTTTGTAAAATACACCTGCTGAAACAACTTCACCAGCCTTTGGATACCACTCGTAACGCAAATCACCATTTAAAATACTGCTACGTTTTAAATTGGCATTACCCGCTGTTGAAGCAATGGTTTCAAAATCAAAGAAAGCAAAAGGAGCAATTTCTCTAAACTCAGGTCTTGCAACAGTTCTTGAAACAGCTCCACGAATATTGGATTTGCCTGCGTTGTAAGTAATGTTAGCTGATGGAAGGAAATCTAATTTTTTTGTGAGTACGATTTGTGCTTTTTCAGTTCCTTGTTGGTTTGATTTGAGAAACTGTTCAAAGTTTTCAACTCTTGCACCCCAAATTACTCTCCAGTTATCAGCAATCTTATTATCAAACATTACAAACCCTGCAGAAAGTGCAGAAATACCATAATATTTATCCTGTGGGTTTTGCAGTGCTGTAATCATTTCAAAGCCATTGTTCTTCGTAAAGTTTTGCTTACTGAAGATGGTGTTGAAAGGCTGGCTGTACAACGACTGATCAGTTGGTTCGGAGTAGCCAAAAATAGTTGCTCTAAAATCACGAAGACGTATGGTAGTATTGCCTCCGATTTTTACAGTTTGTTTTTGTTCGCCAATTTTAAAGTCATAGGCAAGTGAGCCATTGGCACCAAATGCATGATCAGTTAAATTGCTGAAAAAGCGGTTGGTGTTGTTACCACGCAGGTTCACCAGGAACGGGTTGCTGGTACCAATGCTTCTGCCATAAGTTATAACACGTAAATCAGGTTGTTCTTTATGATTGAATGCATAGTTAAGGTTCCAGTTGAATTTAATTTTTGAAACCAATGTATGTGTGCCTTCTAACTGAGAGGAAAACAAAGTACGCTGATTTAATACTGATGAACGCAATTGTACATCCTGCAGGTTTTCTGTATTAATACCGTTACGCTGGTAATAATTGTCTTCAAATAATTGATTAAAAAGGTTTTTAAATGCAATTTTAGTTTTGCCTTTTGTCCATGCAAGGTTTACAATACTCCCAATATTGGTGCTGTATTTATTTTGATTATCAGTAAAATCAAAAAATGCCTGACTGTTTTGTCCACGTTCATACAATTCTTTTGTTGCAGTGTATAACAGCTTTGAGTTTCTGTAAGTAATTCCAACTATCGAACCGAATGTTCCGCCTTTTTTACCCCGCACGGCATTTCCCCATGTGAGGTTAAGCGTTTGAATAGGGCCTGCGGTACTCTGTGTTTCACCCCAAACATCATCACGAAAATCTGCGGCAATATTTCTCCTTTGCTGTACCGGCAATGTGTTGTACACACCATATTTCATGGGATAAGATGCAGGAATATCTCTTCTGTCATCAAAACCAAGCCAATCCGTTTTACCACGCTCATTACTTATAAAATCTCTACCAATGGATTGAGTGTTAAAACCCAAGCCAAACCCAACAGTAACATAATTTTTAGCAGGGATGTCTTTAGTATTTATTTGGACCAAACCTCCTGCAAATTCACCTGTTAAGTCAGGTGTAGCAGTTTTGTTGATGATAATGTTATCAATTAACTGTGATGGAATTACATCAAAAGAAAACGCTTTCTTATCAGGTTCTGATGATGGAAGTTGAGCATTATTGATAAGCGCCTGATTGTAACGGTCGCTCAAGCCACGTACAATTACAAATTTATTATCCTGAATAGAAGCACCACTTACACGGCGTAATACTTCACTCATGTTTTTATCAGGAGTACGGCGAATAAAATCTGCAGCTAAACCGCTTGAAAGGGATACGTTATTGCGTTGAAAGTTTAAAAGACCGGAGGTGTTTTCTTTACGTGCTGTACTGCGTATTACAATTTCAGATCCAGTTTTGGCAGCCACATCCATTACAATCGTAATTACATTGTCACCTTCTGCAGTTACTATCACCTCGTCAACTGCTTTTGTTTGGTAGCTTACAGCACTCACAGTAATGCTGTATTTTTTGCCCTGTTCAAGGGTTACTGTAAATCGTCCTTCAACATCAGCCGCAAAATTTTTGTTGAAACCGCTAACAGTAATGGTAGCGCCTGCAAGAGGTTCGTTTTTCTGGTTAAGCACACGGCCTGATAATTTGATTTGCTGGGCTGATGCGAAGAATGAAGTGATTAAAAAAAGAAGTGTAAAAATTGTCTTTCCTAAAGCTTTCCTTAACATAATTTCTAATTATGCCGCAAAGGAACTCCCGCTATATTATGCCAAAGTGAACAGCATATTAAGGAATTGTTAACTTACAGGTATTATTAACCGGAATTTAGCCTGAATACGCTTTGCAATCGTTAGCATGAGTTTTTGTGCAAAACCCGGCAAAAGGAGCTGCATCAGCTAATTCACCGCCCAGTGTTAAGAAATTATTAAGTACATTGGTTTTTAAGCCAAAGGTGTTGAACCGCCTATTTTTGCCAAAAGATTAAAAAACATATATGTCAGCTATCAACTCTTTTATGAAATTGTTTCTGCCCAAGGACCGGATTTTTTATAAACTGTTTGAAGAAGTAGCAGCCACCAGCCTTGAAATGGCCAAATTGCTCAAACGAATGGTAAGTGAGCCAAGCTATGATGAACGTGAAAAAATTCTGAGAGAAATTGAAGATCTGGAACATAAAAATGACGATGTTACCCATAAAATATTTACAGAACTCAGCCGCAATTTTATTACCCCTTTTGATCGTGAAGATATCCACTACCTAGCTTCTGCCATGGATGATGTGGCTGATTATATTTTTGCTTCAGCTAAAAAAATCAATTTTTACAGGGTTGATCCATTGCATGAAAGTTTTAGTAAAATGGCTGATTTGATTGTTCAGGGATGCGACAGCATAAATAAAGCTATAATTGAATTAAAGGATATGAAAAACATGCGCCAGATAACTGATGCGCTTGTACGAGTAAACAGCATTGAAAACCAGGCGGATGATATTTTTGACCTCAGCATTGAGCGTTTATTTGCAACAGAGCCCGATGCAAAAGAAGTCATCAAGAAACGTGAAATTTACCAGGTAATGGAAATTGCCACAGATAAGTGTGAAGATGCGGCTAATGTAATTGAAAGTATCATTGTTAAATATGCGTAAAGCAATTTGAAGATAATTGAACATCGGAAAAAGAAATCTTCAAATCTTCCAAACCCCATCTTCAAATTTCCTGTATGAGCTTAGTAGTCATTATCATAGCACTGGCACTCATCTTTGATTATATAAATGGTTTTCATGATGCGGCCAACTCTATTGCAACTATTGTATCAACCAAAGTGCTTACGCCGTTTCAGGCAGTTGTTTGGGCGGCTTTTTTTAATTGTATCGCCTTTTTTATTTTCAGTGATCATGCTGTGGCCAATACTATTGCAAAAACGGTACACTCTGATCAAATAACACTTCCGGTTGTTTTATGTGGGTTAATTGCTGCAATTATGTGGAACCTGCTCACCTGGTGGTATGGCATTCCTTCATCATCATCACACACATTAATTGGTGGTTTTGCAGGTGCTGCCATTGCGCATGCAGGTTTTGACAGTATTGACCAGGCAAGCATTTATAAAACATTGTTGTTTATTATCCTTGCACCTATCATTGGTATGCTCATATCAATGTTTATTACAGTTGTAACACTGCAACGGAATTTTTGGTTGAAAATTGGAATCATAACTGTACTTGTTGGTGTATGTTTTTTTACTATACCATTTAAAAAAGATTTTGAAAGATGGGCGTTGCTGGGTATTGGTGTAGTGTTTGTATTATCCTATTTCTATAATTATTTGAAAGGTGAAAATGCGTACCGCACGGCCAATATGTATAAATCGTTGCAGTTGGTTTCGTCTGCCGCTTTTAGTGTGGGTCATGGTGGTAATGATGCACAAAAAGTAATGGGTATTATAACTGTTGCATTAATTGCAGGTGGTCAAATTCAAACATTTGATCAAATGCCCGGCTGGGTACCCATTGCATGCTATGCAGCTATAGGTTTGGGTACGATGAGCGGTGGCTGGAAGATTGTAAAAACAATGGGCACAAAAATTACAAAAGTTACACCGCTTGAAGGTGTTTGTGCCGAAACTGCCGGTGCTATTACCTTGTTTACTGCTGCAAACTTAGGCGCTCCCGTTAGTACCACGCATACGATAACAGGTTCCATTATAGGAGTGGGTGCTACTAAGCGTTTAAGTGCTGTTCGCTGGGGTGTTACTGTAAACCTTGTTTGGGCATGGGTACTTACCATTCCTGTAAGTGGCGTTTTGGCAGCGCTTTGCTATTATCTCTATCATCTCATCTTTTAATTTCAGTGAATTTTATTTAGCAGATTTCATCATCTTTGCCGCATAACCAATTAACATGAAAGGTATCATCCTTGCAGGCGGCTCCGGTACAAGATTGCATCCAATTACGTTTGCCATCAGCAAACAAATCATGCCCATTTATGATAAGCCGATGATTTATTATCCGCTCAGCATTTTAATGATGGCAGGTATTAAAGAAATTCTGATC
>JBKCJY010000120.1:0-10003 GCA_046301455.1 Chitinophagaceae bacterium
AAAAATAAAGCGGACCCGTAAATAAATTTGGCTGATGTGCCGTAGTTATAGTGAATGTATTCTCATTCAGCAGCAAATCAATATTCTTCTTTACTGCTTCAGTCATCTTCACACTTGCATATTGCTGCTGTAAATGCTCCGCCAAAACTTTTCTGTTAGTTGAAAAACTTTCTCTTGAAGCAATCGCTTTTTCTATTCCATCCCAAGAAGGCTTTTGGCTATAAAATGAACGAAGCTGCTCCGCATCATCCAAATAATCTAAAACAATTTTGGAGAAAGCGCCTGTTTGTCTATAACTCAATCGTTGTACTGTACAATCCATAAATAGGCAACAAAGTTAGTGTGAAAGAATGCGAACAAAGAATCCATTTATCATTTTAAGAAAATCTTGCGGGGTTGTACGGTGTGATATCCACACTCGCCTTCTCACCCTTAGCAATTTCACTCACCAATTTTCCTGTGCCTGCACCCAAACTTAAACCAATCATTGCATGACCTGTTGCTACAATCACATTCTCTTTTACTTTGCCGATGTAAGGTAAGCCATCTGCACTGCACGGACGGTAACCATACCACACATCCTTTTCCTGCGGCAGTGGAATTTTAAAATCTGGAAGAAATTGTTGTACCGCTTCTAAAATACCAATCACACGGTTCATACGTGGTGGTTTGCTGGTGCTTGTTATTTCCATAGTTCCGCCAAAACGGATTTTATTTCCATCCATCGGTGTAATGGCTACTCTGCCTTCCTGCAACACCGCAGGATAGTTTAGTTTGAATGGAGAATTTTCCAATGTAACACTGTAACCACGCCCTGGCATGAGTAATAAATCATGCCCCACCATCTTTGCCACTTCCCTGCTCCATGCACCTGTGGCCATCACTACCATATCGGCATCATACACATTATTATTTGTCTTTACTTTTTGCACTTTATCGTTTTGCATTTCAAAACCAGTGAGTTCTTCACCGCCAATCAAGCGCACATTGTTTTGCTGCAACAATGCTTTCATGCTCTGCATTAATTTTTGCGGATAAAGATGCGCATCACATTTAAAATACAAAGCACCTTTAATGTTGAGATTTACCTGCGGTTCCATGGCCTGCACCTGTTCACATGTGAGCATCTCTGCTTCAAGTCCAAGCTTCCTTGCATCTTCAGCTATATGATGTGAATGTTCTTCTTTAGCTTCTGTTTGATAATACTCCAGCAAACCTTTATGCTCATAAGCCATTTCAAAACCAGGCAATTTCCCCAGCTCTTCATAACAATGCTGAGAAAACAACGCAATATCACGCAGCGGAATAGCAGATTTTTCCAGATGTTCTTTGGTGGCAACTTTCATAAACTTCATGCCCCATGAAATCAATGACCAGCTCAACCTTGGTTCAACATAAAAAGCACTACGTGGATTCCACATCAACTTTAATCCCTGCTGCACAATACCCGGTGATGCCAACGGAATAAAATGACTGGGACATACATAACCTGCATTACCGTAAGAAGCATTATCCTGAAAATTATGTTTATCAATAACAGTAACATCCCATCCGCTTTGTTGTAAGTAATGTGCGGATGACAACCCCATAATTCCACCTCCGATAACGATTGCTTTCATAATTAATCCATATTTAGTATCAAACCCTCTGTTGCAATGTTAAAACCTTTTTGCCTTACCTCATCTGCTGCAGTACTCTTTGTTTTCAACAACGGGTTGGTATGATTAAAGTGAATGAAATAAATTTTTTGTTTATCAGTAGTGCTCAGGTTTTTAAATAATTCCATGCTTTCCTGCACGAAGGGATGCGGCACTTCACTCATGTTGCGGTTAGGCAATTCGCCATCTTTGTAAAACGTAGCATCCAGCAAGGCATAATCCACCTGTTGAAGCAACTCAACAATATTTTTGTTCCATTTGCTCCATTTATCAATATCAGGAATAAACAATAACTTTTTGTTTTGTGTCTGAATGATAAAACCTGCTGTTTCAGAAAATTCATCCCTGTGCGGAACCGTCAAAGCCGTAACTTTTATAGTTGACGAAAGCGATACGGCACTGTCAGCTTTTAGTTTTCTCAATTCAATATTGTTCAATGCTGTTAATTGACTCCACGGTCCGTTGCTTCTTAAAAAACTATCCAGCCTTGGTAATGTATAAACAGGAATAGAAGAACTGTTCAATGCCTCTCTTCCAAAATACATTAACCCTGTGTAATGACCCATATGAGCATGCGTGAGAAAAACGGAAGACGGAGTAATGTTCTTTTTTGATAAATGTGATTGAAGTGTTGTGAGTTGCGCTGTAATATCCGGCGTTCCTTCAAAAAGATGAAACGTACTATCAGTATTATTCACCAATGCCAATGAAACAACATGTTTTTTAATTTCTTTTCCATCAAAAACTGCCTTGCAACATTCTTTATTACATCCTAATTGCGGATAACCTGCATCTTGTGTTACGCCGAGAACAACAATAAAATGCTTTGAAGTTTGCTCTGTATGTCTTTGACTACAGGAAGCAAGTACGATAAAAGCTATGTAGAAATATTTTTTCATTTAAATAACCTGGAATCCAAAGGCATACGGATCATCGTCTTTATCAATACTGATGGTATTGTATCCGTAAATTTTTGCCCAACCTTCAATGGAAGGACGAATGGATTTATAATCATGCAGCATCAACTCTTCTTCAATTCGTCCAATAAACTTACTGCCGATGATACTTTCATGAATAAACGCATCTCCTTTTTTCAATTTTCCTTTTGCATACCATTGTGCCATACGTGCAGACGTGCCTGTGCCGCAAGGACTTCTGTCAATAGCTTTATCGCCATAAAACACTGCATTTCGTGCAGTAGAGGTTTTATCAATCACTTCACCCGTCCATAAAATATGTGAACAGCCATTGATAGTTGCATCAAGCGGATGAATGAATTCATATTGTGCGTTAATGTTCTTTCTTAACTCTCTTGCCCATGCAATCAATTTATCTGCCGCATAATGTTCAATACCTTTGAAATTCTTTTGTACATCCACAATAGCATAAAAATTTCCACCATAAGCAACATCAATAATCAATTCACCCAACTCAGGGCATTGTACTTTCAATTCAGTTGAATGAAGAAAGGCGGGTACGTTGGTGAGCTTAACACTCTTAACTTTTGACTTTTGACTTCCATATTCTACATGAACTAATCCTGCAGGAGTTTCCATCTTTACAACACCCGGAACTTTTGGTTGAATCAATCCTTCTTCAATGGCAATTGTAATCGTTCCAATGGTTCCATGTCCGCACATAGGCAGGCACCCACTTGTTTCAATAAACAAAACGGCTACATCATTCGCTTCATCATGCGGCGGATATAAAATACTTCCGCTCATCATATCATGTCCACGTGGTTCAAACATCAAGCCTTTTCTTATCCAGTCATATTCTCTTAAAAAATGTTGACGTTTTTCGCTCATATTATTTCCTTCCAGTTCAGGTCCGCCATCTGCAACTACACGAACAGGATTACCGCATGTATGCGCATCAATACAATGAAATACCCATCCGCCAAAACGGTTGAGTGATGCATTGGGATATTTTTTAGTAATGGGTTTTGATTTCATTTTATTTCAACATAATTAAATCATCCAGCACATACACGCCTCTACCATACGTACCAATCACAAGTTTTTTATCTCTTGGATGAATAAACAAATCATTCACTGAAACGGATGCTGGAATATTTCCATTGATAGCTATCCATTTTTTCCCGCCATCTTTACTCATGTAAACTCCAAAATCAGTTCCGCAGAATAAAATATTTGCATCATCAGGATGTTCTACAATAACATTGGCAGGTGATACAGGAAGATTAGAAGTAATACTTTTCCATGTTGTCCCGTAATCTTCACTTACATATACATAAGGCGCATGATTATCTGCCCGCCTGTCATTCAACACCACATATACACGTGAAGGTTTAAATCTGGAACTTACAATTTTAATAACGTGCTTATTGTCAGGCAACCCTTTTGTAATTTCTTTCCATGCTGCTCCATCATTCATTGTCAACCACAAACGGCCATCATCTGTTCCTGCAAAAACAATTCCTGCTTTGCTTCCTTCTTCGATGGCAGCAATTGCCTGGTGATAAATCAAATAAGGATAAACACCCATCCGGCTTTTATCATTGTGAGACAAATCATTACTGATACGCTTCCAGCTTTCGCCACCATCTTCTGTTTTATACAAATGCTGCAAACCATGATAAATTACTTTACTGTTGAACTTGCTCATCAATGTTCCCGCCAACCACTCACCACGCAACGAATCTATTCTTCCTACATCAAATGAAGCAAATCGTTTTACACCATTTCTTCTGCCCATGTTCATATCCGTTTTCATTAAGCGACCATAATAAGAAGAAGAATAAACAATATTCGAACTGTCAGGATGCACTTGTATTTGTGTGCCCTCACCACCGGGTGCCATACGCCACGGACGAAGTGATGTATCAGGTTTTACTCCAAATGTATTCATCACATTACCACTCATCGTTCCTTCATCCTGAACGGCACCAAAGATGTTGAACGGAGTTTTCATATCATAGGTTACGGTATAGAATTGTGTTGTTGGAATTTTATCAAAAAAGTTTTTCCATTTTACACCGCCATTGTAAGTGAGTGTAACACCACCATCATTTCCCACAATCATACGGTCAGGATTTTGCGGATCAATCCACATGGCGTGATTATCACCATGCGTCCAGTCACCTGTTGTATCAGTTGGCTCCCACTCTTTCCATGTTTTACCTGCATCTTCACTAATGGCTTTGTTTACTCCAAATGCATAAATGCGGTTTTCGTTTTTAGGATGCACACGTATTTGACTGAACACCCAACCATAAGTACCGGAGAATGGTGTAAAGAAATCATGCACCTCTCCCATCTCTTCCCAGCTCTCACCTTTATTACTGCTTCTGTAAATTGCTCCGCCAATTACAACCTTCTGCACTTTACGTTCATAAGAATCATATTCATCTTTTTTGGGTTCACGTTTTATGTGATGGTCATCTACAAATGCATACAACACATTTGGGTTTGACATACTTACAGCCAAACCAATTCTTCCTGTCAATTTTGTATCGGGCAAACCGCTAATAATCTTCTTCCATGTTTTACCGCCATCTGTTGTTTTATAAATATAATCGCCATCTTCAGGCATAGGATCGCTCCAGCGGCGGCGAATGCGGTTCCACATACTTGCATACAATGTATTAGGGTCTGATGGATCCATCACCAAATCAATACAACCACTCTTTTCACTTTCGAATAAAATATTTTTCCATGTTTTACCGCCATCCGTTGTTAAGTAAACGCCACGGTCTTTATTATACGTCCATTCATTACCACTTGCAGCCGCATAAACTACATTTGGATTTGTGGGGTGAATAATTACTCTTGCAATTGTTCCTGTATTTTCTAAACCGATATGCTGAAAAGATTTACCACCGTTCATGGATTTGTATATGCCAATGCCCGGTAATGAAGCACGCAAAATATTAGCCTCACCAGTACCTACATATACGATGTCTGGATTACTGAGTGATACTGCCAGATTACCGATAGATTGGGTGGCTTCTTTATCAAAGATGGGCAACCAGGTTTCACCCGCATCTTCTGTTTTCCAAAGACCACCGGTTGCAAATGCTGCATAATACACATTGGGATTACCAGGTATGCCATAGACATCTGTACAGCGACCGCTGCGGTTATCAGGTCCTGTCAATCGCCATTGCAGATTTTTGTATGGCGATGCTTGCAGGAGTTGTTGTTGCTGTTTAAATGCTGCTATCTTTTGTGCGCCTGTAGTTTGAGCAATAGCTGCTTCGGTACAAAAAAGAAAAAGGAAAAAGAAGTATTGCTTCATGAGAAGATGATTAATTTTGAGCTGACTTTGGATTAAACTGATTTCGATTGCTTAAACCATCATTGTTCTGAAATGGAAACTTACGGAAAAATTTTGTTGATTGCCATGCCTGCCTTTCTAATTCTGGTATTGGGCGAAAAATTATATGGTGTGCTTAGAGGCAAAGACACTGTTCGTAATATGGACATGGTGAGCAGCCTCAGCAGCGGTGTAACCAATGTAACCAAAGATGTGCTGGGTTTGAGTATTGCCGTCATCAGTTATGAATGGCTGGTGAGTAAACTCGCAATTGTGCATGTTGAAAACATAACGCTAACTTATATCATTGCCTTTATTGCTTTAGATTTTGCAGGTTATTGGGTGCACCGCATTGCACATGAATATAATTTTTTCTGGAACAATCACATCATTCATCACAGCAGTGAAGAATTTAATTTGGCCTGCGCACTGCGACAAAGCATTTCAAGTATTGTAAAAATCTTTGCCATCTTTTTATTACCTGCCGCAGTGCTGGGTGTACCCGGACAAGTGATTGCAATTGTTGCACCACTGCACTTGTTTGCACAGTTTTGGTACCACACACAGCATATTGATAAGATGGGATTTTTGGAAAAGATTATTGTAACACCATCACACCACCGTGTGCACCATGCCATCAATCCTGAATACTTAGATAAGAACTACTCACAGATATTTATTATTTGGGACAAACTGTTTGGCACATTCCAGGAAGAGTTGAAGGAGAAGCCACCTGTATATGGCATTACACGACCTGTGCAAACATGGAACCCCATTAAAATTAATTTTCAGCATTTGTGGTTGCTGATTAAAGATGCATGGCGTGCGCAAAGCATCAAAGACAAACTGCGCATCTGGTTAATGCCTACCGGTTGGCGCCCTGCCGATGTGGCTGAAAAATATCCAGCTCATAAAATAAATGACGTATATCACTTTGAAAAGTATGATACGAAAGCTTCATCTGCTTTGCATGTTTGGGCATGGGTGCAGTTAACAATGGCACTTTTATTTATTTCATATTTGTTTGGAACGATAGCGCAAATGAATGCGCTTGATTCAAGTTATATCTTTTGGTACGGCGGATTTGTATTTGTGATGATTTATGCATTAACTGATTTAATGGACCGGAACAAAACAGCCATTTTGTTTGAAGCCATTAAATGTTTATTGGGGCTTTACTTTATTTATACACAAAAAGACTGGTTTGGTATTACAGCTTATGCAACGTGGATGCCTTATGTAATTGGTATTTATTTATTAGTGTCGTTGGTTATAACCGGATGGTTTGTGATGAAGCATGAAAGAGAAGATCATTTATCCATGTTTACTACTGCAAATTCATGATACAACTAACTTATTCAATCAGTTTATCAAATGCTTTTGTTTGTCCATTCGCTATTAACCCTTCTCAAAACATTCAATGGATTTTCATTCTTCAATTCATCAGGCAGTAATTGATTACTCCAGTTTTGAAAACAGATGGGACGAGCAAAACGTTTAATGGCATCAGCTCCAACTGAAGTAAATCTTGCATCAGTTGTTGCAGGAAAAGGCCCACCATGATGCATACTTAAACAAACTTCCACTCCGGTGGGAACACTATTCATGATCAGACGTCCGCATGAATTTTTTACTGCATCGACTAATGCTTCATTTTTACGAATATCATTTCCTGTTGCCATGAGTGTTGAAGTTAACTGCCCTTCCATGTGCTGTGCAACCTGCAACATTTCATTTGCATCTGCACAACGAATAACTAAAGAATAAGGACCAAATACTTCTTTATGCAACAATGGATTCTTCAAATAGGTTTGTGCATCAACTGTTGCAACTGTTGGCAATCCTTCATTTGCTTTGACTTCAGTTTCACTCTCAGCAACCAAATGCACGCCATCTTGTAATAAAGCAACACCTTTATTCTGTTTATATGCTTTTACAATACCAGCATGCAACATTGGAGCTGGTGCAACTTTTTGAATGGCCTTTCCCAAATCATGAATAAATGTTTTTAAAGTATCGCTCTCTATTCCGATGATGAGTCCCGGATTGGTACAAAACTGACCAACACCCAATGTTATAGATGCAGCATACATCGTTGCTATTTGAGAAACAGATGTATTTAATTGCTCAGGCAGCAGATATACCGGATTCACACTTCCCATTTCAGCAAAAACAGGAATTGGTTCTTTACGTTGATTGGCCCAATCAAATAATTGCTTACCGCCTGCATATGAACCGGTAAAGCCAACTGCCTTTGTATAAGGGTGCATCACCAATGCTTTCCCAACTTCAAAACTTTGACCATACACATGATTAAATATTCCCTCCGGCATATTTAGATAAGCAGCAGCATTTAAGATTGCATCGGCCACGATATGTGATGTTTCTGCATGCGCAGGATGTGCTTTCACAATAACTGTACAACCGGCTGCAAATGCCGTTGCTGTATCTCCACCCGCCGTAGAATAGGCAAATGGAAAATTACTGGCTCCAAATACTACAACCGGGCCTAAAGGCACCATCATCTTTCGTATATCTGGTTTGGGCGGATTTTTATCAGGTATCGCTGTATCTATACTTATATCCATCCATTCACCACGCTCGCATGCATCAGCATATTGATTGAGTTGTAAAATTGTTCTGCCTCGTTCACCTCTTAATCTTGCTTCAGGCAAATGGGTTTCTTTCATTGCAGTATGAATCAAATGATCACCACACTTCTCCAATTCTACAGCGATGGCCCGCATAAAATCTGCACGTGCTTTTAAAGGCATCTTCTTGTAAGCATGAAAAGCCTGCCATGATTGCTGCATTACTTCATTTACTTCTGCTACTGAAAAATCGTTGTACATAAATTGATATTGATAAACAAACTATTCATTACTGGTGCTATTCAATCACTTTAATTAATCAGCAATCATTCAAAGCTGAGGTCTTGCAGCAATACCATCTCTTATTACTTTCAAAACACGTTCCCGCTCCTCACCAACTAATGTCAATCGTGGTGCACGAACATATTCACTTCCCAATCCCACTTCTGTTTCTGCAAGTTTAATGTATTGTACAAGCTTTGGATGAATATCCAACTCCAGCAAAGGCATAAACCATCTGTAGATGGAAGTGGCTTCTGTTATCATTCCTTGCTTCGCCAAATTATAAATCGCAACCGTTTCTTTGGGAAATGCACAAACCAATCCTGCCACCCATCCATCTGCACCCATCACCAGTTCTTCCATTGCCAATGTATCAACACCGCACAAAATTTTAATACGATTGCCAAAACGGTTTTTCATTCTTGTAACATTACTGATATCTCTTGTACTTTCCTTGACGGCAGTAATATTGTTGCAGGCAATCAATTCTTCAAACATATCCAATGTTACTTCTATCTTGTAATCAACCGGATTGTTATAAATCATGATCGGAAGGTCAGTACTATTTGCAACAGCTTTAAAATATTCCACAGTTTCCCGGTGATCACTTTTATAACGCATGGGCGGCAGCATCATTAACCCCTTTGCACCCCATGCTTTTGCATAGGCTGCCTGTTTAACAGCTTCCTTTGTTGAGCCTTCAGCAATGTTTAATATTACGGGCACTTTGCCATTTGTTTTTTCAACAGCAAATTTTACAAGTTGCGCTTTTTCTTCAACTGTTAATACACTGGCTTCTCCTAAAGTTCCTCCAAGGATAATACCGTTTACACCTGCATCCAGTTGAGCATTCAGATTTTTTTCAAACAATGGTAGATCCAGTTCATCAGTTGCTGTAAACTTAGTTGTGAGAGCGGGGAAAACGCCGTTCCAATTCATATGACAATATTTTGAGCGACTAATTTAGTTCAATTCATAGCATTTTTTTGAACTTTTAATGCAGAATACAGTTTTGAAACTAAAAAACTATATTTGGGCAACAAACATTCTTCCATGAAGTATCAGTACTTTTTAAGTTTTCTTGTTTTGTTATTCGCAGCAAATTTTCTTCATGCACAAAACGGGAAAGACTACACTATTTATTTGCAGTCCGGCAAAGTATCTCCTGCTGAAAATATTACTACGGTAAGTATC
>JBKCJY010000121.1:0-1951 GCA_046301455.1 Chitinophagaceae bacterium
GAAGCGCACATCCTTGTTCATCCGCACATGATGAAAATATTTGTTGCGTTCAAACTTTCCGCTACATACACGTAAGAATGCAATACGGTCTCTGTGCTTGGGGTCAAGATTGGCATGTATCTTAAAAATAAATCCGCTGAACTTATCTTCATTCACATCCAGATGTCGTGTAGAAGTATCACGGCTTTGTGGCAATGGGGCAATTCGTACAAACGTATCCAGCAGTTCCTTTACACCAAAGTTGTTTACAGCACTTCCAAAAAACACAGGCGCTACTTTTCCTTTTAAATAGTCTTCAATGTTTAATTCGCCATGCACACCATCCACCAGTTCCACATCTTCACGCAAAGTAGCGGCATCAGCTTCGCCAACTTTTTTATCTAGAATGGAATCATGAATGTCAGC
Source organism: Chitinophagaceae bacterium (assembly GCA_046301455.1). GTDB lineage: Bacteria > Bacteroidota > Bacteroidia > Chitinophagales > Chitinophagaceae > Lacibacter. Next base: position 406 of record JBKCJY010000121.1, read on the forward strand.
AATCTTTACAACATCTTCATCACTTGCTTTGGTGTTAGCAGTAAACAATACCAAACTCTTGGTGCTTAAATCATACACACCTTTAAAATCTTTACCGCTGTTAATGGGCCATGTCATTGGGTGGAGATGAAGATTTAATTCCTTCTCTACTTCTTCCAGCAAATCAAAACGGTTTTTACCATCACGGTCCATTTTGTTGATGAATACAATCACCGGTGTATCCCGCATGCGACACACTTCCATCAAACGGCGTGTTTGATCTTCCACACCATTCACACTGTCAATTACAAGAATAACACTGTCAACAGCTGTAAGTGTGCGGTAAGTATCTTCAGCAAAGTCTTTGTGACCGGGTGTATCTAAAAGATTTATTAATGTATCATGATACTGAAAGGTCATTACACTGGTAGCAACGGAAATACCACGCTGGCGTTCAATTTCCATAAAGTCAGATGTAGCGTGTTTTTTTATTTTATTGCTTTTAACTGCACCGGCCACCTGTATAGCTCCGCCAAATAATAACAGCTTCTCTGTTAATGTCGTTTTACCGGCATCAGGGTGGGAGATGATGGCAAAAGTGCGGCGGCGTTGAATTTCGTTTGCGTATTTCATTGTTTATACCTGAGATCGGTTTACTGGTTTATTTGTTTGTTGGGAAGAGTCTCCTTAATTCAAAATAAACTCACCGATTTTTAAGGCGGCAAAGGTAAGCAGTTGAAGTGTATTTTGGTTGCTGGAAAATAATCATTGCCCGGTTGCTCAATAGGTAACAGAACGATGAAAGGATTGCGATGCAACACCAATTCCAGGCGCATTGAAGCTGGTATCAGAAAAGCATTTCCATTCATAATAAATTTGCTTACAGATTCAAGAGATGGTTTATTTTTGACCTATGCGCAAAAGCTTTGAGATATTTTATAACAGTTTGCAGTTTGCCATACAGGAACTGCGTAAAAACAAATTGCGTACGTTTTTGAGTTTGCTGGGTATAACATTTGGTATTTTTTGTATCATCAGCGTAATGGCAACTACGAGCAGCCTGGAACGTAATGTGCGCAACTCCTTTAAATCATTTGGCAATAACACCGTGTATGTTCAAAAATGGGCATGGGGTGGCGGTGGTGATTACCCGTGGTGGAAATATATGAGCCGCCCGGTGCCACGTTACAGAGAAATGCAACCCGTGAAAGATAAAACTTCACTGGCCGCACATGTGGCTTATACTTTTGCAACCAATGCAACAATTGATTATGAAGATGAAGTGCTTACTGGCGTGCGTTGTTTTGCTATAACTGAAGAATATGATAAGATTCAACCTATTGAATTAGGGTTAGGTCGTTTTTTAATTCCTTCAGAATTTGCAAACGGTTCATCAGTTGCTGTAATGGGTAATACCATTGCTGAGAAATTATTTGTAAAACCAGAGTATGCACTTGGTAAATCAATAAACCTTAAAGGGAAAAAAGTAACTATCATTGGACTTATCAAAAAACAAGGACAATCTTTATTTGGAGGATGGGATTTTGATAACGCAGTTCTTGTTCCC
>JBKCJY010000122.1:0-1853 GCA_046301455.1 Chitinophagaceae bacterium
TTATTATTTACAAAGAGAATTTCAAGGGTTAACTTCAGTTGCTGAAATTCCGCACAAAGCATTTAAGGCACCTTCATTTATTCCTGTGTGGATGGTGGCTTACACCTATCCGCATAATGTAAACAGCATGGGTGCACACATTGCAGGTTGTGAAGGTGATGAACATTGCAACTATTTGCCCGTACCTGTATTTCCAACTCCATTTTATGAAACCATTCTTGCGTCCATCTTCTTTGGCTTGCTCATCTTCTTTAGAAAGCGTATTCATTTGCCTGGTGGTTTATGTTGCCTTTATCTTGTATTTACCGGCGTAGAGCGATTTTTTGTTGAAAAAATACGGGTGAATACCAAGTATCATGACCTGCCTTTCCAACCCACACAGGCTGAGTTGATTTCGATTGGCCTGGTTATCCTCGCAATTGTGCTTTATTTCATTTGCAAAAAGAAAAATGACGCTTAATTTCAGGTTGATTGACTGAAACATCCGTCCATCTTTCTCTATTTCCATTCATCACAGATGGAAAATATTTCTGTAACTTTTATTGAAGTACTTCGTCTCACTTAACGTGTTCGGTGGCCAAATATCAATATTATCAACCGTTCAGCATAAAACAATGTACTATGCAAAACATAGAACCTACTTTTGACAAGTAATATAAAAAAGAATCATGTAGTCATTAATCGTTAAACCAAATCATCAAAAACCTTATCATCATGAAAAAGTTAGCAACCTTGCTATCTGCGGTATTCCTATTGCTCTCACTGAGCAGTTTTGCAGACAAATCTTCTACCATAAGCGGTACAGTAAAAGACGAAAATCAACAGCCCATTGCTGGTGCTACGGTTTCGCTTTACAGAGCAAAAGACACAGTTTTAGTAAAAGCAGCATTTGCCAATAATAATGGTGAATACAGCTTTGAATCTGTAAAAAATGGCAGTTATATTATTGCTGTTACATCAAGCGGCCGTAAGAAAACATTCAGTCAAAAATTTGAATTTAATGGAAGTGATGTAGTACTTCCTTCACTTGTACTTAATCCTGAAGTAAAGGGATTAAAAGAAGTTACCGTTCAGGCAAAAAAACCTTTGTTTGAGCAGAAAGCTGATCGTATGGTGGTGAATGTGGATGCAAGTCCAACCAATGCTGGTGCCAATGCATTAGAAGTATTGGAAAAATCTCCTGGTATTACAGTAGATAAAGATGGCAACATCAGTTTAAAAGGGAAAGCAGGGGTACAGGTCTTCATGGATGGGAAACCCGCTTATTTATCAGGCCAAGATCTGGTAAACTATCTCCGTAATTTAAGTGGTGCTCAACTGGAGCAAATTGAAATTATGACCAACCCACCTGCAAAATATGATGCAGCAGGAAACAGCGGTATCATTAATATCAAAACTAAAAAGAACAAACAGCTTGGTTATAATGTAACATTCACAGCAGGTTACACACAAGGTATTTATGCAAGAAATAATCAGAATATCAATTTCAACTACCGCAAAAACAAAGTGAATTTGTTTGGTACTGTAAGCCGTAATGAACGCAATTCATTACAAACGCTGGATATTCAACGTAAATTTTTAGAACAAAATACCAAAGAAGTAAAGTCATTGTTTGAGCAAACAGGACGAATGAAAAACTGGAATGCTTCCAATAACTTAAAACTGGGTGCTGATTACAGTATCTCAAAGAAAACTACAAGTGGTGCAGTAGTAAATGGATTTTATAATCCGGGTGTATTCAGAAATAACAGTGATATTTCCATCTTTACACCTTCAAAGGATTTAGTAGGAAAAACATTTGCTAATTCAAGAGCTACCAATCTTTTTCAGAGCTATAGTTCTAACGTAAACTT
>JBKCJY010000123.1:0-2444 GCA_046301455.1 Chitinophagaceae bacterium
AATATAAAGATGGCAAATTAAAATCCGTTGGTGGTGATGGATTGATAATGTTCATTCGCTTTGCAAAAAATGGTTTACCACAAATTGAAACTGTAAATATGTATGGTGCTTCTTCACGTCCTGCCAATAAACATTTTGATGATCAGGTGGAACTGTATCGTTTTCAAAAAACAAAACGGATGACATTAAATAAAGAAGAAGTGTTTAAGAATGCGGAACGTATTTACCATCCGGAAGATTGATAAATACGTATTTCTCCCTGTCATTCCTTCCGAAATCGTAGTTTTCCGATAACACAATTTGGCAATTGTGAATAAAAATGCTGGATTCTGCTTGTATCGATTTAAACTTGAGTGTAATCTTGTGTTCAATACGCTATACTTATCCTCCATTGAAAAGCCGTACCCAATTCACAAATTCTTAAGACTCAAGTCCTGTTTGAAGAACTATATAAGTTTTACATAATTTGTCCTTTGATTACCATTATTCATCACCCTACAAACAGGAAACAATGGAATCAAAACATCTACACAGAAACTTAAGCGCCGGAGAACCGAAAGCTTCCAGAGCAATTCATTACCGCAGCAGGCGAAACAAAAGCAATGCAACAGATTTGTTATTTATGTTGCGGCTTTATTCTGCATGTATTAAAAATGCAAACTCATCAAAAGATTTTAAAGAAGGTGTAACAGAGTTCAAAAAAATTATGTGGAATGCGAGGTGAGTTTTCCTTATTTCTTTAATGCATTATACAACACTTCCACAGGATGCAAAGCTTGTTTGCCCGTTCCATCTTTAATTTGATGACGGCAACTGGTGCCAGGTGCTGCAACAATTATATTATCGGATTTACTTCTAATAGCAGGAAACAACACCAACTCTCCTATCTGCATACTCAAATCATAATGCTCCGCTTCATAACCAAACGAGCCTGCCATACCGCAACAGCCTGATGGAATCACTTCCACTTTATAATTTTCAGGAAACGATAAAATATTCATTGAAGCGTTTACTGAACCAACTGCTTTCTGCTGACAATGTCCGTGCAACTGAATCAACTGTTGTGCATTAGTAAACAGTTCTTTTTTAATGTTGCCATTCTGCATTTCTTTTTCCAAAAACTCATCAATCATCATTGCATGTTTGGCGAGTGCTTGAGCAGCAGAAACATTTTCATCATTTGCCAAATCAGGATATTCATCTCTAAATGTGAGAATAGCTGATGGTTCAATACCCAGCAACGGTGTTTCTTCACTCACAATTTTATTGAGCAACTGAATATTTTTATTGGCAATCTCCTTTGCTTTACGCACCAATCCTTTACTAAGCCAAGTGCGTGCACTTTCCAAATGCTCTGGTATTTCAACTTTATATCCTAATTTCTCCAATAACAGCACAGTTGTTTTGCCTATATGCGCATCATTGTAATTGCTGAACTCATCACAAAACAAATACACTTTTTTAGCTGATAGATTTGTTACAGTTGATTGATGCTGTTGAAACCAGCTCTTCAGTGTTTGTTTGGAGAATTCAGGAATAGAACGCTTGGTTGCAAAACCAATTGCTTTTTTCATAAGTGTACCTGTAACCGCATTGTTCATGAAAAAATTAGACAAAGAAGGAGCGATAGAAGCAAGTTTTGCACCACCTGTAAAATTTGCAATCATCTTTGAACGCATGGGCACACCATTAGCATCATAGTAATGCTGCAAAAATTCTGCTTTGAGTTTGGCTACATCCACATTGCTGGGGCATTCACTCTTGCAACCTTTACAACTCAAACATAAATCCATCACCTCATAAATTTCTTTATGATTAAACCGATTGGTTTGATTGCTGTTTGTTAAAAACTCTCGCAAAATATTCGCCCTGGCTCTTGTCGTATCTTTTTCATTGCGTGTAGCCATGAAAGAAGGACACATGGTTCCGCCACTCAAATGTGTTTTACGGCAATCACCACTGCCATTGCATTGTTCTGCATGTTGTAATACATCCTGGTTGTGAAAACGAAAAACAGTCTTGAATTCAGGCGTTTGCTGCCCGGGCACATATCGCAGCATTGTATTCATGGGTGGTGTGTCAACAATCTTATTGGGATTGAAGATGTGATTGGGGTCCCATGTATTTTTAATTTGTTTGAGTAGTTGATAATTCTTATGGCCAATCATCTGTTCAATAAACTCACCTCTCAATCTGCCATCGCCATGTTCACCACTTAAAGAGCCGTCATATTTTTTTACCAGCGTTGCCACATCTTCAGCAATGGTTCTGAATAACTGATTACCTCCCTGAGTTTTTAAATTAATGATGGGGCGCAAATGCAATTCACCACTTCCTGCGTGTGCATAATGCACACTGTACAAACCACGTTTCTTCAACACTTCATTAAATTCAGCAATGTATGCAGGCAAATCATTTACATCTACTGCAGTATCTTCAATTAC
>JBKCJY010000124.1:0-3821 GCA_046301455.1 Chitinophagaceae bacterium
CATTCACGGCGTGGCACAGGAGCGCATCATTAAAAGTGATGTGGAAGTGCGTAATGGTGTGATGAAAATAAAATCAAAATTTACAGTTCTGCTTAGCGATCATAATATTCCCATTCCACGTGTGGTAAAAGAAAAGCTGGCTAACGAAATAAAAGTGGAAATAATGGCTGAGTTGATTCAAAAATAACCATGCGGTTTCTATTATTATATAGCTTTTTGTTTGTAGCATCTATCACTGCATCAGCGCAAAATAATACCACATTGGTACAGGTTATCAATGCTGATGCTGTGAGCGGCAAATCTTCGTGTTTGCTCTTTTCAAAACAGGGATTTTTTTATGCAGCTACATCAGATGGTTTGTATTTATTCAATGGGAGCAGTTTAAAACCACTTTCACAAAAAGCAGATAGTGTTAAAAACATCACTGCTTTATTTGAGGAAAAAAGCGGCGTGTTATGGATAGGTTGTGCCAACGGTGTTGTTTTCTTATTTGAAAATAATAAGATTCAATCATGGAAACCGCAGGAAGGGCTTCCTCAAAAAGGCATTAGCGCTTTTGAAATGGATGCACAGGGACAACTCTGGATTGCTACTAAAGGTGAAGGCATTTATGTATGGAGCAATAAAAAACTATACAACATCAATAGCGCTGATGGATTGAGCGATGATTATGTGTATGATTTGCATTTCATCGGTAATCACATGATAGCAGCTACGGATCAGGGAATCAGCATTTGCAAATTCAATAATGGGAAAAAAGAAATAGAAACCATTAACACCGCACAGGGCCTGGCTGATAACATAGTACAAACAATCAGTGCTGATACAAGGCAAAAGAATAAAATCTGGCTCGGCTTTCAAAATGGCAATGCAGGTGTGTTTGATGTGGCTGCACATATTTATGAAAATATTTACCAGGCATCAGAGACTGAGGCATCTGTTCAGCAAATACTTCCGCTGGATGAAGAAATTTGGATACTGCATAATCTTGGAATCACCAGAATACCACGTACTTCATCTGCTGTAATTAGTAAAACAACAGCACCTCCACTGGCAAATGCAGCAAGAGACGCAGAAGGAAATATATGGCTCTTTACACAGTCGGGTTTATATCGCTCTTCAGGCGAGCAATTACAACCGCTGTTTACCATTCCTGATGAGCAAGTGAATTTTATCAACGATATGCTGGTTGATAATAATGGAAGCTTTTGGCTCACTGCAAAAGTAGGCATCCGTTGTTTCAAACCTTCAATGAAGGGCTATGAAAGTTTGTTTGTGTCATTGCCGTTGCAATCAAAGTCTGAAATCACTTGTTTATACCTGGATGCACAGCAAACCCTCTGGATTGGAACCATGGGCGATGGAGTGTTTACATACAACATCACGACAAAAAAAATCACATCTATCACAACTGCGGCAGGTATACAAAAAGCAAGTGTTCTTTCCGTCACAGGCAATGCACAAAATGTTTGGATAAATTCACTGGAAGGAGTGTGGCGTTACAGCAGACAAAAGCAGATCTATGAAAAATTTGCAACTGCATCTATCACTGGTTCAGCCTACGTCTATTTTGTGTTTGAGGACAGTAAGGGCCGAGTGTGGTTTGCTACAGATGGCAAAGGACTTTCTGTTTGGCAAAACGGAGGCTATACTACGTTTCGTGAAAAAGATGGATTAACAGCAAAAGTAATTTATGCTGTGGCAGAAGATAAGTTTGGTAACATTTGGTGTAACTCATTAAACAATGGTATTTATAAATATGACGGAAAGCAGTTTACACATTTTGGTAAAGAACAGGGCTTGCCAGATGCTACCATCTCTTCTATTACAGCAGATGAAAACGGTAATATTTTTTGTATAGCAGCAAAAGAATGTTTTCTGCTAAATGCTTTATCAGGCGCCATCACACCCGTAACATCACCTTCTGAAGTAGGGGCTATCAATACCAATCTCAACAGCACTTTCAGCAGTGGAAGCAAAACATGGTTTCATGCAGGTAATCAGCTGTATTCTTATCAAACACCTTCTTACAAAACAATCACTGCGCCGCAAACAAAGATTGTAAACGTAGAATTGTTTTTGAATACGATTGATACTACCATTAAAACATTTGCACACAACGAAAATAATCTCTCTTTTACCTTCACCGGTTTTTATTATTCTGACCCTTCAAAGGTTTCTTATCAGTACAAACTGGAAGGCTATAACAATGAATGGCAATCCACCAAAGATGGTTTTGTAAATTTTCCTAAGCTTTCACCAAGTACTTATACATTCAGGGTGCGTTCATCAGTAAACGGAAATTTTGAAAACGCATCGGAAGCTATTTATAAGTTTACCATTAACAAACCCTTCTGGCGCACTTGGTGGTTTTTATTATTAAGTATTACATCTGTTACTAGCATTCTCATCTTCATCATCAAAGCAAGAGAGGCTGAAGTGCAAAAAATGCAGCAACTTAAAACGGAGAAACTTAAATCACAATACGAAACATTAAAGAACCAGGTAAATCCGCATTTTCTCTTCAACAGTTTTAATACACTGCTCAATGTAATTGATGAAGACCCTGCGAAAGCATCTGTGTACGTAGAGCACCTCAGCGATTTTTACCGCAGTATTGTAAATCTGCGTGAAAAAGATTTAATACCGTTGGGCGAAGAATTAAAAATCATTGAGCATTATTTCTTTATTCAGAAAAAACGTTTTGGTGAAGCATTGCAGTTTGTAAATGAAGTAGCAGAAGGTGATACGATTGCTTATTCCATTCCTCCGCTCACATTACAATTACTGGCAGAAAATGCAGTTAAACACAATGCAGTGTCAAAAGACAAACCGCTCACACTGCATATACGCACAGCCAATGATGCCTTGATAGTTGAAAACAACATCAACCCCAAACTCAATACGGAGAAAGGTGAAGGGCTTGGATTGCAGAATATCAAAAACCGTTTTCAACTCATTGCAGATAAAGAAGTAAAAATTGAACATACTGAAACAACATTTATTGTAACACTTCCATTAATCAAAGTACTATGATACGGATTGTAATGCTCGAAGATGAAGAGCCGGCAGCAAAGCGGTTGCAAAAACTCATCATGGAAACAGAGCCCGATGCTGAAGTAGTAACTGTGCTCGACAGCATCGCAAAAGCAAAAGCATGGTTGCAGCAAAATCCATCGCCCGATTTAATGCTGGTAGATATTCATCTGGCTGATGGTATCAGTTTGGAACTGTTTAAACAAACACAGGTGCAATGCCCGCTTATTTTTACAACCGCTTATGATGAGTATGCATTGAAGGCGTTTAAACTCAACAGCATTGATTATTTACTCAAGCCTGTTAAGAAAGAGGAGTTGTTCAATGCATTGGAAAAATTCAGAAAGCAAAAAGCAAAAGAACAGCCGCCTGTGGATATACAAAAGCTTTTTGAAACTATGCAGCAGCCCGCCGCACAATACCGTGACCGTTTTATCATTCGCTATGGCGAGCATATCAAAACCATAGAAGTAAAAGATGTATCTTTTTTTTATACAGAGAATCGTGCAAATTTTTTGGTAACGGTTGAAGGCAAGCGTTATGTAATAGATTTTAATCTCGATGGACTGGAACGGATGCTCAACCCCAAAAAGTTTTTCCGCATTAACCGCCAGTTCATTGTCTCGCTCAATGCTATTGATGATATGACGGCTTGGACAAAAGCACGTGTACTCATCAAATTAAAACCATCCAACAAACAGGAAACTATAGTGAGCACAGAACGTTCGCCCGAGTTTAAAAAATGGCTCGCAGGTAATTAATTCCTGTTGTGCTGAAAGATATTC
>JBKCJY010000125.1:0-2523 GCA_046301455.1 Chitinophagaceae bacterium
TGCAAAATAAACTTTCTGCCCTTTGGCCCAGCCCGTACTGTAGCGGTAGCCAATCAAAGTAGAATCGTTTACCAACTGTAACATGCCATTGGTAGATTGATCCCAGTTGATGCGGAAGCCCATATCAAAACGCAACCATCCATCTTTGTTTGGAAATGTGTAACGATGAAAACCTGTGCGTTCATTCGCTGTTAATTCGCATTTGATGTTATTACCCAATTGCACATAATAATAACCGGGCTTTGCGTTTTCATTGCTATGGCTAAACGGAATTTTTATTTTTTCTTTTCTTATATCGCTTGTATCTGTTAATGGCAGTACAGAAATATCACACCAATCACCAATGCCTGTACCGCTCAAATGCATGTGTGAAAACCCGGCAATGGTTTTACTGCTGTAATGATAACCGCCGCACCAATCCCAACCTTCATCACCATTATCAGGACTTAACTGTACCATTCCAAAAGGAACCACTGCGCCAGGATATACATGCCCATGGCCACCTGTGCCAAGAAAGGGATCAACAAATTTGGTAAGTTGTTGTGCGGATAGTGATAATGAAAAGAGTGAAAAGATTATGAGTAGTTGCTTCATGAAATAAAGTTCGTTGAAAAGGAACAAAGAGGTGAAGAGAAAAAGAGCAAAACAGTTTTTCCTGTTCATGCAACTAATTTGTTTTAGTTGCAATGCTCAATAAAGAACTGAACGTACAAGCGAGCGTGGCAAAACCGCTCCATAGCAGCACCTCAGCTAAGTACAAAAAACTTTTCTTTCTACTGCGTATAAGGATATTGCCCTTCAAACCAACTCTTCTTATCTTTTACGCCTTCGTAATAAAAGAACACTTCGCCTTTAAATCCGTTTCTTCTGTTGGTTTGTATAAACTGTGTAAGCAATGCATCAGCAGGTGCTATACTGCTTCCTGTTCTGAGCAACACACCGGGATAAAAAGGAACGGCTGTGTTTTTGTAATAGGATTTTTGCTGTGCAATGGTGGCGTTGTAATCTGTAATGTTATAGCGATAGCATTGTGGTATCACTGCATCCACCCAACCGCTATCTACCCATGTGGGCCAATCCTGCAAATACTCAGCTTTGCCCCATGGAAAAGGACTGGGACTCATAGTGAGTATAATGGAAGGCTTCAACGCTTTTACTTCATTACGTAACCGTTTCATAAATGCATTCAAACGTTTGGTGCGCCAGTCAATCCAATAAGTATCTCTGTAATCACCTGATGGGTCGGCACCCGCATGCTCTGCTTTAAATTGTGAAACGGTATAGGTATCATAACCGGCAGTAGAAGGCAATGCAGGCAAACGGTCATCGCCCTGCACACCATCAATGGTAGGATATTTTGTAATTACTTCTTTAAACAAATCAATCATGTACTGCTGTACTTCGGGATGAAAAGCATTTAACCAATCAAAACCATTTTTTACTGTGAGATTACCACCTGCATCCTTCGCTGCCCAATTTGGTTTAGCAGCAACAATTGGTCCGCCATTTTGTGAGTAAGAAGATGAGAAACCATATTCAAACCATGCATGTACTTTTAAACCGATTGCCTGTGCTTCTTCAATCATTTCTTTCAACGGATCACGGCCTGCAAATTTTTCCTGAATTGGAATTCCAATTAAGTTTTGCATAATTGTACTAGGGTAAACAGTGCGTGCATTATTATATACCACCACAAAAATGTTGTTGATGCCTGCTGCTTTACAGGTTTGAACACAGGTTTTAATATTTTCCCGACTGTCCAATGCCGTACTTGCAACATTTGTAACCCAAACCCCACGCAAGGCGTTGGGATCCCATACTGGAGTGGGCGGAGTAGTAGGTGGTGTTACAGGCGGATTTGGGTTACCACCTTTTTTACCACAAGCCCCCAAACCCATTAAAAGAATCGCTGAAACAATCGAAAAACATACTACTTTGAACATGGGTAAAATTTTCTAAAGCGAACTTAATTAAAAATATTTAATCATCATACTATGTTTTTAATTTTTTTAATTAACTTCCCTCCTTCAATCTTTCTTCACAAAACTTGAGCTCGTGAGCGAACAACCAACCAACAAGCGACACCCCATTTACTGGATACCCTCCACCTGGTTTGCGATGGGCTTGCCTTTTGTGGCACTGGCCGCTGCCAGTTCTATTATGTATAAAAATCTAGGCATTTCAGATTCAAAGATTGCTTTCTGGACATCACTAATTATGCTGCCATGGACATTAAAACCTTTGTGGGGTCCTTTTCTGGAAATGTTCAAGACTAAAAAATTCTTTGTTTATACGTCGCAAATTTTTACTGGAGCATTGTTTGGTTTGGTAGCGCTTTCATTACATGCTTCTTCTTTCTTTAGTATTTCAATTGCCATATTAGCGATCGTTGCCATCAGCGGAGCAACGCATGATACGGCGGCAGATGGTGTGTATTTAAATGAACTCTCTCCCAAACTGCAGGCTAAGTATGTGGGTTGGCAGGGAGCCTTTTATAATATTGCCAAAGTAATGAGTGGTGGT
>JBKCJY010000126.1:0-21128 GCA_046301455.1 Chitinophagaceae bacterium
GTTATAACGCCTTCTCTTTTTTTGGCTGTAAAATTAGGTAATGTATCCTTTTGAGCTGTAGCAAAAAGGGTAACGGTACAAAAAATAACAATCAAATTAACTTTCTTCATGTAAATGGTTTTTCAAAAACTATTTTGCTTCAAAGATAATGCCGTTAATAGTGCAAAGTACCATCTGGTAAAGATTGATTTCCCTGCAAACCTCCTGTATGAAGTAAAAGTAATTTTGCTGTAGAGTTTATAATCTTTTCATCAATCATTTGAATTATTGCCATCATGAGCTTACCTGTATACACAAAATCAAGCGGCACATTTGTTTCCTTATAAAAACGGTTCATAAACGAAAGTAGTATGTCATCTTTTTTTGCATAGCCATTACGGGAGTAATTAAACATTGTTGTAACAGTTGCTTGTGTTTTTGCAGAAAGATGATTAAGAATGAATTGTTGCTGTTCTTCATCCTTTATTTTTAAAACAGGAATTGCAATGCAGGTTTGATTTTGATGAGCTGATTGTGCAATACCTCTGAATGTGGTTCCAGTTCCTGCTGCTACACAGATATGTGTGAATGAATCAAATCCCCTGATATAATTCGCAATTTCAGTACAACCTTTTTCGCCATTGGCATTATCGCCTCCTTCAGGTACAAATAAAAAATCGGGATGTTGCTGAATAATGTTTTGAACTGCATCAGTGTTTCTGTTATAATCCTTTCGCTGTACAGAAATTAATTTCATTTGATGATTGGTACAGAATTGAAGAGTCCTGTTCATTGGCTCATTTATTTCCCCTCTAACAATTCCTACAGATGCAATGCCAGCTTCTTTACAGGCATAAGCTGTTGCTGCCAGGTGATTAGAGAAAGGACCACCCATTGTAATAATCCCTTTTTTATTCTTAACAGCTTCTTCAACGTTGTATTTGAGTTTAAAATATTTATTCCCGCTTATGAAAGGATGAATTAAATCCAGTCTTGCAATAAAGCAATGTGCTTTGTTGCCCTTTTCTGTTTCCCAGCTAATTGCATCTGTTTGTATAAATGAAAAATTGAGCATTGTTATTTAAGTGCTTTAGATACGGTTTATTCACCCCATCCCTTATCTTTGCACGGCTCAAAAATAAGCTTTGAATGCAACCTACATTATTGATTTTAGCAGCAGGAATGGCCAGCCGATATGGAAGTATGAAACAAACGGAGGGATTTGGACCCCACGGTGAAACAATTATGGACTATTCCATCTATGATGCAATACGTGCCGGCTTTGGAAAAGTTGTATTCATCATACGTGAAGATTTTGCAGAAGCATTTAAAGCCAGTTTTGAACCCAAACTCAAAGGAAAGATTCAAACCGAATATGTTTATCAGTCGCTGCAAACTTTTGTTGGCGATTTTTCTGTTCCTGCATCCAGAACCAAACCATGGGGTACTGCACATGCTGTACTTTGTGCAAAAGATGTAATTAAAGAACCTTTTGCTGTAATTAATGCTGATGATTATTATGGTGCTGATGCATTTCAAAAAGCGGCTGTGTTTTTACAAACAGATTGTAATCCTGAACAGCATGCCATTATCGGTTATCAATTATCAAAGACCTTAAGTGAAAACGGAACAGTGAGCCGTGGTGTTTGTGTGGTGGATGATGATAACAATTTGGTAAGTATTGCTGAACGCACAAAGATTTATCGTGAAGGTGATGGAATTGTTTATGAAGATGCTGAAGGCAAACATTCAGTTCCTGTAAACAGCAGTGTGAGTATGAACTTCTGGTGTTTTGATGATTCTGTTTTTTATCTCACTTCAAAAATGTTTAAAAAGTTTTTGCAGGTGCATGGACAGGAAGAAAAATCAGAATTCTTTATTCCTATTGTGGCAGATGAATTTATCAAAGAAGAACTTGGCACTATAAAAGTAATACCTACAACTTCGCAATGGTTTGGTGTAACGTATAAAGAAGATGCGCCTTCTGTTCAGCAAAGCGTGAATCAGTTGATTGCTGATGGCGTATATCCTTCCTCTTTATGGGGTTAATATAAATTACATCTTCACTGCTTTCTTATTATCAAATGCTACCGGCATTTGTATCACAATCATATTATTAATGTCATTTTCAGGCGTTAAAACAGGTTCATCAGCAATATATATAACCATTGGTTTTCTTATTCACTTTCAGATTTTTTACCAAAGCGAATAAATTGTATTTGTTATAAAGAAGCTTTTGGGTGAGTTGATTAAGGTAACTTTTCTTATTAGTTATTTCTTCTTTTATTGTAAGGTAATCTTTTGTGTATAATGTTAACAAGTTGATTAACTGCATTATGGTAATATTTGTTCACTACGCTTGCAGAAGTTTGCCAAAGGTATTTGCCATTACTACAATCATAAATTTTTGCCGTGAGAGTAAGTCCAACAGTTTGATTAGTTAAAGCTTGACGAATGGTGTTTGCATCTATCGCTTTGCCAATTAAACCAGGGCTGGGAAATAACAATGTGGAAATAATAGTGGAATTTGTTCCTTTGTAATATGTATTTGTTTCACTGAGTTCAAGAATTATAAAAGCATCCACATTAAAAATTGAGTCGAGTTGTTTGAATTTCAAATCATCATATTGATTAAATGAAATTTCTTTCCCATTTATTATATTATTGATTGTATCAACGCCACGGAAAAATGTCGAATACTTTTCTTGCTTCAACATTAAGGGCAAATAAAATTTATACTGTACGTCTATGCCAATTTCCTTTTTGTAAAATCCAATAAGTTTAAGTTTTTGAGATTCAATATTTAGCTTGTTTGTATCTGCTTTATCAAAATAAAAGGCGGGTAATATTACGACAGTTTTATGCTGATCGAATTTACTTTGTGCATTTGATTTGTAAATAATTAATGATAAGATCAAAAATGCAACTACTTTTGAATTATTACGCCTGCGTAAATTCATAGTAATAAAGTTACTTCTTCGCTGCTTTCTTTTTAGTTGCCGCTTTTTTCACAGCAGTTTTTGCAGGTGCTTTCTTCGCCGCTGCCTTCGTCTTTTTATCAAATGCACCGGGCATTTGCACAACAATCATCTTTTTAATATCATCCACGGGCATCATTGCCAGTTCATCAGCAGTATATTTTTCGCCATCCGCTTTCTTATCCACTTTCAGCATTTTTTTACCAAAGCGAATGAACGGTCCCCATCTTCCATTTTCCACTGCAATATTTTCATCGGGCCAGCGAATGATGAAACGATTGGCTTCCTTCGCCACTTTTGCTTCTATTAACTCATTAATATCATTCTGGCTCAGCTTGTCAAAGTTATAACGCTTGGGTACATTAATAAACATACCATCCCATTTAATAAATGGTCCGAAACGTCCTTTACCTTTTGTAACAGGCTTATCTTCATAAAAAGCAACAGGCGCATCGGCATTTTGTTTTTCTTTTATGAGTTCAATAGCACGGTCAAGCGTCATTTCCATCACATCTTCACCACGGGGAATAGAAATAAACTGATCGTCTAACTTTACATAAGGCCCAAAGCGACCAATATTCACACTCACTTCTTTATCTTCAAACACACCCAGCGTTCTGGGCAGTTCAAACAACTTCATCGCTTCTTCAAGCGTAATCGTTTCAATGCTCTGGTCTTTACGTAAGGCAGCAAAGCGTGGTTTATCTTCATCACTCACATCACCTATCTGCACCATCGGCCCGAACCTACCCATACGTGCTACAATTTTTTTACCACTTGCTTCTTCAACACCAAGTTCTCTTTCACCTTTAATCCGTTCAGCATTTTCAATCGTATTTTCTACATCCTTTTTGAAAGGTTTGTAAAAATCTTTCAGCATCTTATTCCACTTTAGCTTTCCTTCAGCCACTTCATCAAACTCCTGCTCAATGCGTGCCGTAAAGCTGTAATCCATAATATCATCAAAATACTGCTTTAAAAAATCAGTCACCACTAAACCTAAATCGCTTGGGAAGAGTTTTGATTTTTCAGCGCCAGTATTTTCCTGCTCCATACCTTTGCTCAACACATTGTTCTTTAATTGCAGCACTCGAAAATCTCTTGGCACACCTTCTTTATCCCGCTTTTCTACATAACCTCTTTTTAAAATGGTAGAAATAGTAGGAGCGTAGGTACTTGGTCTTCCAATACCCAGCTCTTCTAATTTCTTTACCAATGAGGCTTCTGTATATCTTGGCAACGGACGGCTGAAACGTTCGGTTGCATTCATCTCTACCAACGGCAATTTTTGCCCAACAGATAACTGAGGTAACATACCTTCCTGTGCTTCTTCTTCCAAATCATCATCATCCCTGTCTTCACGATATACTTTTAAGAAACCATCAAACTTTAATACTTCACCTTCAGCTTTCAATTCTTCTTTGTTGGTGGAGATATCTATTGTTGCAGTTGTGCGTTCCAGTTCTGCATCCGCCATCTGGCTGGCCATAGTGCGTTTCCAAATCAATTCATACAGGCGACGCAAATCTTCATCATCCACACTTGTATTTTCCATGTAAGTAGGACGAATGGCCTCATGCGCCTCCTGCGCACTTTCATTTTTGTTTTTATACTTGCGGAACTGATGATACTTATCTCCATACATACCTTTTATAGTACGTGTTAAATCACCAAGTGCTGTATCACTCAGGTTCACACTATCGGTACGCATATAAGTAATCTTACCGCTTTCATATAATTTTTGAGCAAGCGTCATGGTACGGCTTACACTGTAACCAAGCTTTCTGCTGGCTTCCTGTTGTAATGTTGAAGTAGTAAAGGGAGGAGCAGGAGATTTTTTGCCGGGACGAACTGCAATATCTTTCACAGTGTATTCAGCGCCTTTGCAACTGTTCAGAAATTTTTCAGCATCTTCAGCTGTATTAGTTTTCTTACCTTCTGCTTTAAAATTTACGTTGCGGTCACCCATGTCTTTGGCGGTAAACAGCGCTTCAATTTTAAATGTGGATGTAGCAGTAAACGCATTAATTTCTCTTTCTCTTTCAGCAATTAAACGAACGGCCACACTCTGTACACGGCCAGCACTTAAATTATTACGCATGCTCATTTTGCGCCACAACACAGGGCTTAGTTCAAAACCTACAATTCTATCTAATATTCTACGAGCTTGCTGGGCTTCTACCAAATTCATATCCACAAAACGTGGATTGTTTACTGCTTTTTGAATAGCAGGTTTGGTGATTTCATGAAACACAATTCGTTTTGTATTACGAGGATCAAGTCCCAAAACTTCGCACAAATGCCAGCTAATGGCTTCACCTTCACGGTCCTCATCCGTTGCCAGCCACACTTCATCACTTTTTTTAGCCAGGCTTTTTAAATCGCTCACCACTTTCTTTTTCTCATCGGGAACAATGTAGCGTGGTTCAAATTCATTCTCCACATCAATTCCCATTTCATCTTTTTCAAGGTCACGGATATGGCCATAACAACTCTTTACCTCAAAATCTTTTCCAAGGATTTTCTCAATGGTTTTTGCTTTCGCAGGGCTCTCTACTATCAATAAATTTTTTGCCATAATTGAATGTTGCTTCTGGTTTTTTTTGAGGACATCGGCGATGCAATATTATAAAAAGGAATGGAAATCAAAGAAAAAGCCGGCATAATGGATAATACGTTAATGTATAAATGATGGTGTTTCAGGCTTTCTTTTCAAATGAAAATTAAAGTTTAAAGAGCGAAAAATATTTTTTTATAATCGGCTTTCTGCAGGTGGCATCGTTCCTTTCATTCGAATCATCCAGTGAATGATTCGCACATTTGGAGGTATGTGCAGGAAGCATCTGTGGTTTTGATTTCTAAAAATTACTACTAATAGAAGCAGGTTGAAGGTGCGGGTGAATTATCAGTTAAGAAATTAAAATTTATAAAAACTCAAACACCGCCTTCTTGACCTTGTTATCTCTGTAAATTTTTCGATGCCCCAAACCTTTGGTAACCATGAATTGAAAGTTGGGATGTTCATCCTGCATAACTTTCTCCGCATCGGACCAGGGCGTTTGCTCATCATCCTCATCATGTATCCAAAGTACATGGGCTTTGATATTATTTGCAGCACGTCGCACTGAAAACCACTCTGGCCACTGTTTCGTTTTTTCAAGTATAAGCTTTCGCATTTCTTCTTTTACCTCATCATCAATCTTCAGCAATTTGCAAAAAGAATGGAGGGCTGTGGATGATTCAGTGGCGGGAGCAATCAACACCATTTTTTTATTGTCCTGGTATTTTAGTTGTTCCATAAAAAGACTCAAAGCCAATCCGCCAAAAGAGTGTGCTATGAAGGAATGGATAGGGCCGAATTTTTCGTAAACCGCTTCAATCGTTTTTACATAGAGCAATACATCAATCCGTTTGCCACCGCTGTCGCCATGTGCAGGCGCATCAAAAGCAAGTACTTCATAGCCTTTCTTTACCAGAGGCATTACAAAATGGTCAAACTTTTTGATAGTACTTGAAAAGCCGTGCAGTATCAACACTTTTTTTGGCTGCGGATGGTTCCAACGGTAACCTACCAATTTATCAGCATCTAATTGCAAATGCAGTTTTTCAGCTTTTTCAAAAACAGCGGGTGTTTTTATAGAGGAGCCCGGCACCGGTGTTCGAAATAAATCAATTGCTTTTTCAGCTGCTTTGCGTTTGGAAAGCTTTGACCATAGTTTGAATTTGGTGCTGAAATAACCGATGACTAATTTCTGAGCAAAATTCATTTGATGTTTTATCTTGTGGATGCAAGTTACTTTAATATAGGTTTATGAATGTTGTTTTTCTAGGCAGTGGTCATGCTGCAACAGTATTGGCAAAACGAATGCATGCAAAAGGCCATGTAGTGTTGCAGGTATGGAGCAGAAACGAATTAAATGCACAAGCACTTGCAAAAGAAGTGAATGCGCAGGCAATTGAAACAACAGACCAACTAAATCCAGCGGCTGAAATGTACATCATTGCTGTATCAGATGAAGCTGTGCAGCAAGTGGCAAATAAGTTAAAGTTCAGTAATAAACTGGTAGTGCACACAGCAGGTTCTGTAAGTATGGATGTACTTAAAATTACATCAGTTAACTATGGAGTGTTGTACCCATTGCAAAGCCTGCGTAAAGAAACCGAACCAATTGCAGAAATTCCCTTTTTGGTTGATGGCAGTTCTGATGAAGTAAAAATTTTGCTCGGCGATCTTGCAAAAACCATTTCCAGTACTGTCTCCTTTGCGGGTGATGAACAAAGGTTTCAGTTGCATCTATCAGCCGTTATAGTCAATAATTTCACCAATCATTTATATACATTGGCAGAAGATTACTGCAAGCATCGTATACTTGATTTTCAATTATTGTTGCCTTTGATTCAGGAAACAGCAATGCGGCTTGGTTTTGCTTCGCCATCTGTTTTGCAAACCGGCCCTGCCAAACGTAATGATGCGCAAACCATTCAAAAACATCTGCAACTACTTAAAGAAGATCCGGAACTTCGCCAATTGTATCAAAACTTTACAGATAGTATTACAACATATTATAAAAACAAAGAACTTCGTAATTCATAATTACACATGAACTTACTCGAACAATTTCAAAAAATTAAAGCTTTTGTGTTTGATATGGATGGCGTGCTCACAGATGGCTCGCTTATTATCCAATCTGGTCAGGAGTTTATTCGCACCATGAATATCAAAGATGGTTATGCGTTACAGCATGCAGTTAAAAAAGGATATCATGTGGTTATTATCAGTGGTAGTGTTTCAAAACCATGTGCAGAGCGATTTGAATACCTCGGCATCCGCAATGTATACATGAAGGTTAAAGACAAAGAAGAAGTGCTGGCGCAATTCATTTTGGCTAACAATTTGAAATGGGATGAGGTATTGTTTATGGGCGATGATATTCCTGATTTGGAAGTAATGAAACAGGTGGGCTTGCCCTGTTGCCCAAACGATGCAGTACAGGAAATTAAAGCTGTTTCAAAATTTATCTCTACTCAAAGCGGCGGCAAAGGATGTGTGCGTGAAGTAATTGAAAAAGTATTGAAGCTGAATGATGATTGGGTGGTTAGAGCAACAGAAACCTCAGCGATTTAATAAAACATTCTTTAATCATCAATAATTGATAATCAATAATAAACATTAATGAAATCCCTCACAGGCTTTTTCACCCTCATCCGCTGGCGCAACTTGCTGTTTATTCTCTTAACACAGGTGCTCTTTTTTTATGGCGTGGTGGAGCCTGTATTGTTTGAAGGGGAATATATGCCCCGTGAGTTCAGGATATTATTCTACTTGCTTTGTTTCGCTTCTATACTTATTGCGGCTGGTGGTTATATCATCAATGATTATTTTGATTTAAATATTGATTTGGTAAATAAACCTGACAGACTGGTGGTAGATAAAGTCATCAAACGACGTTGGGCTATTTTCTTGCACATGTTTTTTTCAATGGCAGGCATCCTTATCAGTTTTTATATTGGTTTACAGAGTAATAACTGGTTCATCGGTTTTGCCAATACGATATGTGTAATGGTACTTTGGTTTTACAGCACAACATTTAAGAAAAAATTGCTAAGCGGTAACATATTAATATCACTGCTTACGGCATGGACGGTGCTGGTGGTTCATTTCTTTGCAAATAATTATATGGGAGGTGCATTTAGCTTGCAAGCTTCAACAACAGCTGCACAGAAACTGCTGCGTTTGGCATTGCTCTACACTTCTTTTGCTTTCATCATCACATTAATTCGTGAAGTGATTAAAGATGTGGAAGATATGGAAGGCGATAGAAAGTATGGCGGTCGTACCATGCCCATTGTGTGGGGCGTGGAATTTTCAAAAGTGTTTGTTACCATCTGGCTTATGATTTTACTGGTGCTCTTGCTCATTGTATTGTTTTATATTTTACAATTCTCCATGTGGTTGCCTGCGGCCTATAACGCAGTATTGATTATTGCGCCTTCGTTTTATGTGTTGCGTTTATTGTTTAAAAGCAAAACAACGGCTGATTTTACAAAGCTCAGCCGTTGGGTAAAATTTATCATCTTTACTGGTATTCTTTCCATGATATTCTTTAAATTTTTTGGATGAGCGAACGAATCATACTGGCATCACAATCACCCCGCCGCAAACAGTTGCTGGAGTGGGCAGAAATTTCTTTTGATGTAATGGTGAAGGAAACGGATGAACTCTATCCATCTACTTTGGAAATTGATAAAGTGCCTGTATATATTGCCCGCAACAAAGCACTGGCGGTAAAAGAAGAATTAAGTCACGACCGCATCATTTTGGCTGCCGATACAATTGTGGTATTGAATGATGAAGTCATCGGCAAACCTTCCAGCCGTGATGCAGCTATTGAAACACTCTCCAAACTTTCGGGGGAAACGCATAAAGTAATAACTGGTGTAGTTCTCATGCGGGGAGATGAAGAACTATCGTTTGCAGATATTACCGAAGTTGAATTTCATGCACTCACACAAGAGCAGATTGCTTTTTATGTGGATAGATATAAACCTTATGATAAAGCAGGCGCTTATGCCATACAGGAATGGATTGGTGTAGTTGGCATTAAAAAAGTTTCAGGCGATTTTTATAATGTAATGGGATTGCCTGTTAGCAGGGTAGTCAAAGCATTAAGGCAATTTGAAATTTAGGGATTTGAAAATTGGGTTTGTAAAATTCTGAGCTCTTCAGTATTTTGAAGCAGCTTATGATTTAGTATTCAAATTCCTAATCTTAAAATTATGAACGAGCGCCTCCTTCAATTCATTTGGCAACACCAATACTTCAACAAAGAACAATTGCTAACGAATACAGGTGAAGCTGTTCAAATTGTTTTTCAAGGCAGTTACAATACCAATCAGGGCCCTGATTTTTTAAATGCAAGAATTATAATTGGCAAAATTCAACTTGCGGGAACTATTGAGCTGCACCTGCGTACAAGTGACTGGCAGGCACATGGTCATACAGGTGATGAACATTATAATAATGTGATTTTACATGTAGTGTGGGAGCATGATGGAACTGATGATGAAACCGTATTGGAGTTAAAGGGAAGAATAGCCAAAAGTTTACTTAATCGTTATACTGAACTGATGCAGCACCAGGAACAAATTCCCTGCAAACATTTTCTCAGCTCTATTTCTGATCTGGTGTGGATGAGCTGGAAAGAACGGTTGATGGCTGAACGTATGCAGCAAAAATCCAGTCACATTTATTTATTACTGCAACAAACAAACCGTCATTGGGAAGAAGTGTTTTGGCGACTGCTCTCACGTAACTTTGGTACACCGCTCAACAGTGATGCATTAGAAGCAGTGGCACAATCTATTCCTGTTTCAATTTTAGCCAAACATAAAAATCAAATTCATCAACTTGAAGCGTTATTGTTGGGTCAGGCTGGTTTGCTGGAATCAACTTTTGAAGATGCTTATGCAGTGATGCTGCAAAAAGAATATCGTTATTTAAAAAAGAAGCATGGGTTGCAATTGATTCATCAGCCATTACACTTCTTAAGAATGCGGCCTTCTAATTTTCCAACTGTTCGTTTGGCTCAACTGGCTATGCTGGTGCATCAAAGCAGTCATTTGTTTTCAAGGCTCATGGAAGCCGAGTCGTTGAATGATATAAAAAAGATGTTCAACGTAACTGCTAATGATTTTTGGCACACACATTATACTTTGCAGGAAACCTCCACTTTCAAAAGGAAAAACCTTGGAGTAACAATGGTTGAAAATATTCTCATAAACACTATTGTTCCGATGCTTTTTGTATATGCTGCTGAGCATGATGCGCCAAAGGCACAACAAAAAGCAATCACTTGGTTGCAGCAATTGCCCAAAGAAAATAACAGGATTACAAGATTATGGGAAGATGCTGATGCGTCACATGCTAATGCATTTGATTCACAGGCATTGCTCTATCTCAAAAAACAATACTGTGATAGAAAAAGATGTTTGAATTGTGCTGTGGGAAATTCAATATTGAAGAAGTAAAAGTGAAAAAATCAGTACACATCATTCCCATTCGAATCATCTGTGTTTCTATTACTGCTCACCAGTTAAATACAACATTCTGTTCAATATCAGGATGAATGCTTTTTGCAACAGGGCAGGTGAGTGCTGCATTTTGCAGAATGGTTTTTTGTTTATCATCAAGGTTCAATCCTTCAGGAAAATGAAAGGTTACATCCACGCCGCCTACACGTCTTGGATCGCTCTTCATATGTTTTTGTATATCCAGCTTTACGCCACTTAAATCAACATCTATATCACGGGCTTTAATTCCCATAATCGTCAGCATACAACTACCCAGTGAAGTGGCGAGTAAATCAGTAGGGGAGAAACGCTCACCCTTCCCCTGATTATCTATCGGCGCATCAGTTTCAATTGATGTATTACTTTGTAAATGAGTAGCTGTAGTGCGTAGTTGACCGTTATAAATAATTGCAGAAGTCATAACTTAAGTTGTTGAACGGCAAAGTTAGGAGGTTCTTAAAATTTATGAATCAGGTTTAAAATGAACCAGCTTTCATTTAATTCGTTAAATTTACTCTCAAATACAAAAGATCATCTTGTGAAGAAACTAATTTTATTTACAGCACTTATACTTTCAGGTTCTTGTTTATTGGCACAAAACAAAAAGCCTTCTCCGAAACAAACAGAACGGGATGACCGCAGGCAGGAACGTCGTGTAAAAATTGACAATATGATTCGCCAGCAGGAAGAAGGTGCTCTGGTTTTCAATAAACAAAATGTATTTGGCTTCAGGCTCAATTCAGATGGATGGTCAATTCTGTATGAAAAAGGGATCTTAAAAACGCCTAAGATCACCAATTTATTTGCTATTGAATTTGGAGAAAAGAAGCATCCCAAAGAGAAACGTTTATCATACGGCATTAGCACGGGCGGCTTTATACAGTTTTCAACGCCCTATATTTATGGTAAGCAAAATATTTTTTACCAGTTAAAACCCACATTTGGTCAACAACGTTTGATTGGTGGTAAAACTAATCGTAACGGTATAGCAGTACATGCTATCTATACAGGTGGCATTTCATTGGGAATTGAGCGGCCTTATTATGTAAAAGTGTATACAAGCAGCGATAACCAATCGAGAGATATAAAATATTCAACTGCCGACAGTGCCGTTTTTCTAACTCCAGGCAATATTGTACAGGGCACCGGTTTCAGATACGGGTGGAAGGATATGAAACTTGTTCCCGGATTGCATGCAAAATTTGCATTGCGTTTTGATTATGGACGTTTTAATGAACTTGTATCAGCAATCGAAGTAGGTGTGAATGCAGAAGTTTACAGCCGTAATATCAACATCATGGTACCGGTTGAGGGTATTACACCCGGTGCATCACGTAGTTTTTTCAACAGTTATGTGGCTATTTTATTTGGTCGCAGAAAATAACTTCACGTTTAGCAAAAAAGATAGTACACAGCAGCCGAAGCTGCACAAGCTTGCCAATATTAAGCAGCTTAACTTACATTTGCATTTTAATTTAAGCATATGAGTTGTTCGGGTGGTAATGGAACTGATGTTATTGAAAAAGTAAAAAAGCCGGATTGGTTGCGTGTGCGCCTTCCCATTGGCGAAAGTTATCGTCATGTTCGCAACCTCGTTGATACGCATAAACTTCATACGATTTGTGAAAGCGGCAATTGTCCCAATATGGGCGAATGCTGGGGTGCAGGTACGGCTACTTTTATGATCTTGGGTAATACCTGTACACGTAGCTGTGGCTTTTGTGCTGTAGCAACCGGCAGGCCTGATGCTGTTGATTGGGATGAGCCGCAACGTGTGGCCGAAGCAATTCATTTGATGAAAGTAAAACACGCAGTTATTACTTCAGTTGATCGTGATGAATTGAAGGATGGCGGCAGCACCATTTGGTATAACACCATCAAAGCCGTAAAAGCATTAAATCCAGATACAACATTAGAAACATTAATACCAGACTTCAAAGGGCAAATGGAAAATGTGCAAATGGTGGTGAATGCACATCCTGAAGTAGTTTCACATAACATTGAAACGGTTGAACGTTTAACACGCCAGGTTCGCATACAGGCTAAATACTGGAGAAGTATGGATGTGCTTCGTTATCTTAAAGAAAACGGCATGAGGGTAAAGAGTGGCATTATGCTGGGTTTGGGTGAAACAAAAGAAGAAGTGATTCAAACATTACATGATTTGTATAATAATGGGGTGGATGTGGTAACCATTGGTCAGTATTTACAGCCCACAAAAAAACATTTACCCGTACAGCGTTTTGTGCATCCTTATGAGTTTGCTGAGTATAGGGAAATTGGTTACAGCATCGGCTTGGATTATGTGGAAAGCGGGCCGCTGGTTCGTTCTAGCTATCATAGTGAAAAACATGTAATTCCCGGTTATGGCAAGCAGAAATGGGAATCTGAAAAAGTAAATATGGTTCTGTGATGTACTGCTTAAAAAAAATGATTGTAGGAGTAGTGTTGTTCATCAGCATTACTCCTTTTTCTTTTGCACAGGTGCAATGGGTAAATGTAGATTCATTGTATGCACCTTTACCACCATCCATTCATGTTTATAAAACAACTGACAGTATTGATGGTAAACCCAATATTGCTTTTTATGTAATTGCCGATTTGAAAGATAAAAAGCTGCATTATACAGTTGATACTACAAACAGGAGACGCATTACACCCAATGATTTTTATACACGAAATAACCAACCTTTAGTGGTAGTAAACTGCAGTTTCTTTTCTTATGAAACCAATAACAGTGTAAACGTAATTGTGAAGAATGGGAAGATGTTGAATTATAATGTTCACTCAATTCCTTTGAGAGGAAAGGACACTTTCATGTACGCCCACCCATTCCGTTCAGCAATTGGAATTACAAAGAAACGGGATGCTGATATTGGATGGGTTTATGCTGATACATTGCTTAAAACTCCATTCATCTCACAAAATCATTTCTATTACCGTGATTCTTTTTCATTTGCATATGCACCTCCCGGTAAATTTCAAAAATGGAAGGCAAAAACAATAATTGGAGGCGGGCCTGTATTACTTCAAAACGGACAAATTCAAATTTCTAATAATGAAGAAATGATGTTTGCCGGCAAAGCAAAAAATAATTTGGAACCACGTACTGCAATGGGTTATACGGCTAATGGCAAACTTATAATTCTGATGATACAGGGCCGATACAAAGGAATAGCAGAAGGGCTTTCATTGCCTCAAATGGCAAAGATTTTTCAGGAGCTTGGTTGTGTTGAAGCGCTCAATTTAGATGGAGGTGGAAGCAGTTGTTTGCTTATCAATGGTAAAGAAACAATTAAACCAAGTTCGGCAGGAGTACAACGTCCGGTACCTGCTGTTTTCTTAATTCGTTAATAATAAAGCTAAAAATGTCGGGATGACTGGATTCGAACCAGCGACCTCTTCGTCCCGAACGAAGCACGCTACCGGACTGCGCTACATCCCGTTCTTACAAATTTATTTTATTGCTCAATTTTCTCAAAAAACAGGAAGCTTGCAACATAAATTCACCTCAAACAGAGCTCTGCAGATTAAATGCTGCAAAGGGCCTGTTAAAACCCAATAAATCCACCAGTGGTTCGTTTTCAGTGGGGTTTTATCTTTATTTTTACGTTTATTCTTAATATGTCAAAACTCATATCCTATATGTTTAGTAAAAAGAGTCTGTTTATCCTGTTTGTATTAGTCATTGGAGGCGGTATATTTTATGCCGTACAGTCTTCCTCTGCAAGAAAGATACCTACTACACGTTATGAACGCATTTTAGTACTGGTGGGCGAAATGTTGGAAGAAGGTCATTTCAGTCCTAAGAAAATTGATGATAAATATTCAAAAGAAGTTTTTGACAAGTTCATAAAGGCACTTGATCCAGATAAAGTATATTTTCTTGCAAGCGATATTGAACAGTTCAAAAAGTTTGAAACCAAGATTGATGATGAAATTCATGGTGCCAAGCTTGAATCTTTCTATCTAATCAATGAAATTTATAAAAAGAGGGTAGAAGAAACATCAGTACTTTACAAAGAGTTTTTACAAAAGCCTTTCGATTTTAATGTAGAAGAAACTTATGTAGATGATTATGACAAAATAAGTTTCCCGAAAAATGATGCAGCACGCAAAGAAGCATGGCGCAAAAAAATTAAATATGAAGTGCTCAGTCGTTTTGTGGATGCAACAGAAGTACAGGAGAAAAATAAAGGCCGTGAGCAGGTCGTTACAAAATCAAAAGAAGAACTGGAAAAAGAAGCAAGAGAAAGAACGCTCAAGGCGTATGATAAAATGTATGACCGCTTCCGTAACCGTTTTAAAGATGATGATCGTTTCAGCATTCTGGTAAATACCATTGCTGAAAATATGGACCCCCACACTACTTATTTTGCCCCTGTAGAAAAACGTTCGTTTGATGAAAATATGAGCGGCGAGTTTTTTGGTATTGGCGCTTCTTTAACTGAAGATGAAAACAACAATATCAAGATTGCTACTATTGTAACAGGCGGCCCTGCACAAAAAAGCAATGAAATACAAATTGGAGATATAGTGTTGAAAGTAGCGCAAGGTGCTGATGCTCCCCAGGAATTAGTTGGTTTTGAAGTGCCTGATGCTGTACGTTTAATTCGTGGAAAAAAAGGAACAGAAGTTCGTCTTACCATAAAGAAAGCAGATGGTACGATTAAAGTGGTGAGCATGATTCGTGAAAAAATAAATCTTGATGAAACTTATGCGAAAAGTGCTATTATAACTGATGCAGGGAACAATCGCATTGGGTATATATATCTGCCTGAATTTTATGCAAACTTCCAGGACCCATCTGGCGCACGTTGTGCAGCTGATGTAGCCAAAGAAATTATGAAACTCAAGGCTGAAAATATTTCAGGAATTATTCTTGATTTACGTAACAACGGCGGTGGCTCATTAATGGATGTGGTGCAAATGGTGGGACTATTTATTCCTGATGGCCCTGTAGTACAAGTGAAGAGCAGAGATGAAAGCCCAACAGTTTTGAGAGACCGTGATAACAATGTTTTGTGGGAAGGCCCATTGGTAGTAATGGTGAACGAGTTCAGTGCATCTGCATCAGAAATTTTTGCAGCCGCCATACAGGATTACAAACGTGGATTGGTTGTGGGCAGCACTACAACTTATGGTAAAGGAACAGTACAGCGTAATATTGACCTTGAACGCACAAGCTGGACAAGCAATAATCCATCAGACCTTGGTGTGGTAAAACTTTCATTGCAAAAATTCTATCGTATTAATGGAGGCAGCACACAATTAAAAGGTGTTGCTTCTGATATTGTATTGCCCGACCAATATGAATATCTCAAGCTTCGTGAAAAAGATGAGCCTACTGCACTGCCTTGGGATGAAATACCAAGCGCCCAATACAAAACATGGAGTAATGATTACAGCTTTGCTGATATTGTAAAGCGCAGCAATGAACGCATTCAGCAAAACAAGTCTTTTATCAGCATTAAGGATTACAGCAACTGGCTTGAAAAATACAATGACAAAGTATATTCTTTAAAGCTGGACAAGTTCCGTAAAGAAAAACAGGAATTGAGCAATACTGTTAGGGCTATTGATACATTAACCAAGTTGCCTAATGCATTAAACTTTGTAAATCTTAATGTGGATATGGCAGTTATAAGTCAGGATACATTAAAGAAAGAGCGTAATGAAATGTTTCTACGTTTCCGCAGAAATGATTTGAACCTTGGTGAAACGGTAAATATTATGAATGATATGATTCAGCAGCATCGTATTGCACTAAACATTCGTTCAGCAAAAGCACAGAACTAAACACAACTATTATCTGATAACAAAAGGCTCTTTCCCATGGATGGAGCCTTTTACTTTTAATAAACGAAAGCGAACAAACATATCTTCACTGTACCATTTCTCTGCTCTTGTTTTTTGTACAATCTCTTTATGATGCGCCATTTTATATGCAAAGTTTTTCATCTGTTCCTTGCTTTGCCAAAAGGAAAGTGTAGCCTGCCGTATCCATAGCCATTCGCCTATTCCCTGTGAAAATAAAAAACCATCTGCATTGGCCATTTCATTTGCTGCGCCTTCCACATGCTCCCAAAAACGTGTGAGCTTTTGTGGACGTATAGAGGCCCTTGTAAGCACAGCAATCATTCCTTCATAATCTGTTTTGGGCGGAAGTTTGCCAAATGCTTCTTTTCCATTCCATGTTCCGTGGCCTTCGATTGGTTCTAATATTACAGTCCATAATTCACAACCAAAAAATTTGTACCAGCCTGCAATGAAGCTGCCGTAAATTTCTTTGATGAGTTGATGATGTGAGAGATCAGCATTGGTTAGTTTGCTCATATCATCTTTTATTGCCAGCAACCCCCATTGTTGCCAATCAGGTTTTTTGCTGAATGTGCCTCCTTTGCCGCAGCCCAATGTTTTATGAAAATTTATTTTTTGATTCAACCATAAAACCAAACTATGAATACCCATTGCCGAAATGGCGAAATAGATATGTCGTTTTTTATAGCGAACGATGGTGATGGCGGCGTGCATGGCTCAAAGTAATGAAATGTTTAGTGACCATGATGAGATTGTTTGATGTTTGAAGTGCAAATTGATTATCTCTTCATTTGTGGGCCAGCTGTGTGTTGCATTGCAAAGTAATTATAAGGGGTGGATGCCCAATAGAATTAAAGCAGTACAAGAGTGCGACGCAACTGAAGCCGAACAGTATTAACTTTGCCCGTCCCCAAAAATATTTTATTTGATATGAAGGTGTTTCCTGAATCGGCACTGGTGCAACTTGAGTTTGAAAAAGTAAAATCGTTGCTTTTAACGCATTGCCGGATGGAGTATGCAAAGTTGAAAGCAGAGCAGTTGCGTATTCATACACGTAAAGAGTTTATTGCAACAGAACTGCAGCAAACACATGAAATGAAACTGCTGATGGAGCAGGGGCAATATTTTCCAACGGATTATATTTTGAATTTGTCAAAGGAGTTGAAATTACTTTCAATTCCGGGTGCAGTGTTGAGTGGTGAAGAACTGGTGAACATCCGCACGCTGGCTGAAAATATGAAAAGCATTTTTCACTGGTTTGATACAGACAGGCGTACTGCTTACCCTGCACTCACAAAAATTATTGAAGGTACGTATTACGAAAAAGTAATTCATGAATTGATAAATGATGTGCTGGATGAAGGTGGTATTGTAAAAGATGATGCCAGTGAAACGCTGGGTAATATTCGTTTGAGTTTATACCGCAAGCGAAACGAATTGAGAAGAGAGTTTGATAAAATTTTAAAACGTTATCAAAAGCAGGGTTATGTGGCAGATATTGAAGAATCTTTTTTAAACGGCAGGAGAGTAGTGGCGCTCTTTGCTGAACAGAAGCGACAGATGAAAGGAATTCTACATGGTGAAAGTGAAAGCCGCCGAACAGTGTTTGTAGAGCCGGAAGAAACGATTGAACTGAATAATGAAATCTTTAGTTTAGAAAATGAAGAGCGTAGGGAAGTCTATCGCATTTTGCGTGAGCTTACTGCGTCATTAAGCATTTATGCAGCATTGCTCAGCGGTTATCATAGTATTTTGGGTGAATATGATTTTATACGTGCCAAATCAAAGCTGGGAATTGAAATGAATGCCAATTATCCCATGCTTTCAGATGCATCAGTAGTTGAATTAAAGGAAGCGTATCATCCTTTATTAAAACTCTACAATCAAAAAAACAATAAACCAACTGTTCCCACCACTATTTCGCTCAATGAAAAAAACAGGATACTGGTGATAAGTGGGCCCAATGCAGGAGGTAAAACAGTTACTTTAAAAACAGTTGGGCTATTGCAATTGATGGTACAGAGTGGTTTGCTGGTGCCTGTACATCCTGACTCTACATTTGGTTTGTTTAAACAACTCATGATTCATATTGGTGATACACAGAGTTTGGAATATGACCTGAGTACCTATAGCAGTCATTTACTGCACATGAAACACTTTATGGAAACAGCCAATGGACGCACCATGTTTTTTATTGATGAGCTGGGTAGCGGTAGTGACCCCAATCTTGGTGGTGCATTTGCTGAAGTAATTTTGCAGGAGTTGGTTAAGAAACATGCACTTGGAATTGTTACCACACATTATCTCAATTTAAAAGTAATGGCCAATCATACACCTGGTGTCATCAATGGTGCTATGAGTTTTGATGAAGTAAGTTTGATGCCATTATATAAACTAAATGTAGGCAAGCCAGGTAGCTCTTACACGTTTGCGATTGCAGAACGCATCGGGCTGGATAAAAAATTAATTGAACAGGCAAGAAAGCTGGTAGATGAAGATCATTTTCGCTTGGATAAATTATTAAACACTGCTGAAAATGATTTGCGCCATGTTGAAAAGAAAGAAAAAGATTTAAATCGGCTCATCCGTGAAAATCAACAACTCAAAAAAGAAATGCAGCAGGTACTTGATAAAGAAAAACATGAACAACAGGTGGAGTTGCTCAAGCAGCAAAACAAAATCACCGAAGAAAAAATAGCCTACCTCAAAGATATGGACCGCAAACTCAAAGCCATTGTGCAGGAGTGGCGCAGGAGTGATAACAAGCAGGAGGTAATGAAACAAATCAATGCCCTGCTTTTTGATCAAAAACAAAAACAGGTGGCTGAAAAGAAAGATAAAAAGCTAAATGAAAAATTTGAAGAAGTGGGCGGTACAATTAAAGTGGGAGTGAAGGTAAAGATGATGAAGAACCGACAGGTTGGAATTGTAAAAGAGCTGAAGGGAAAGAATGCAGTGGTGCAGTTAGGCGCCATTCCAATTACAGTCAATTTGAGCGATTTGGTGGTGGTGGTTGATAAAGTGCAAGCACCAGAATAAAAAAAATATTTTGCTGAAACCTTTTACAGGCGGCCTTTCCGGCCGCCTGTACTTTTTTAATCTCTGCTTTTTTTGGAGTAAAAACTCCGTACCCTTACTTTTGCGCCGGAGAGATGGCAGAGCGGTCGAATGCGGCGGTCTTGAAAACCGTTGAAGTGAAAGCTTCCGGGGGTTCGAATCCCTCTCTCTCCGCTAACCCCGATTTTCGGGGTTTTTTTATGCCATTTCTTCAAAATTCGAAAATATTTTACATCGCTTCAGTTTTCAAAATAGCTTTACATAATTATTGAATCTGTTTACGAATTAGTTTAATTCAGAATTATGAAAAAAGTATTCCTGGGTGGTACTTGTAACGGATCTAAATGGAGAAATGAACTCATACAATTATTGCATATATCTTATTTTAACCCCGATGCAGATGTTTGGACAAATGAGATGATGGAAGAAGAACTAAAGCAAAGAGAATTGTGCGATTATTGTTTGTATGTTCTTACTCCCAAAATGATTGGTTTCTATTCAATTGCTGAAGTTGTGGATGACAGCAATAAAAGACCTCAAAAAACAATATTCTGCTTTCTTATCCAAGATGAAGAATTTACTTTTACTGAATTTCAAATTAAGTCATTAGAGCAAACAGCTAAAATGGTAATTGGGAATGGGGCACATTTCTTCAGAAATTTAAAAGATGTTGCCTTCTTTTTAAACAATCAATAGATTTTAAGGATTTAACAGTTCGTAATTTTATTTTATTACTCTTGCTATATCCAGAAGAGGTGATGTTTCATCTCCATATTTTTTCTTTTCAATCGTGTAGAAACTGCCATAGTAGGTGCAAAATTTTATGAAGTACTTGCCCACAGGTAAATTTGGAAAATAGTATTTGCAATCAAAATAGTCATCATATATTTTCACATTAATTAGTTTTACAAGTATTTAAGGTAAGATGAGATCACAGGTTAAGATGGCCATGAAAATATAGCATTTACCTGAAACTTGCAATATATAAGTTTAGAATCTGTAAATTGAATCTTAGATAAACATTATCCTTTTAATAATTTCAATATTAAGATGAATAATGGTTTAAGCTATTGCAGAATACACCTAAGGGTAAGTTAAAAAACATCTTTTCATTTCCACCCTTTATTTTCAATTTTAAATATTATTTCAATGTTTTTATGAATCTGAGTCCCATCAATCTTCAAGGTGATTGATATCATTCTGGATTTGAATGTTATTGGTTAG